>JBFYQP010000173.1:0-12890 GCA_041302745.1 Candidatus Bipolaricaulota bacterium
GGCATACCGGTAAGCTACGTTATTCTGGCTATCGTGAGGTTCGCGACAGCGAGCTCGTCTTCCTCGGCTGCAACGGCCTCGATGATTGGAACCCAGGAACGAACGATGGCTTTCAGCTTCCTGCTTTGGGTGACGGCCTTGGCTGCCTACCTCCTACTATCTGGCAAGGGTGCTGAGTCAGCCAATGGCATTGACGCATAGCCTGCCGGTTGCCGTGACCTGCCCCAGCTGTCGGGCCCCCTTCTAGAGCACATCTGATCCTCCTGACCTGAGCCCGAAGAACCGGTCCACGGAATGGCTTACTCCTCATCCAACCGGGATTCCCGAGGCTGGCAGAGTCGTGGAGTTCAAGACCGATCGCATGGTCTGCCCCGGAAGACCCATAAACACGAATGCCCCGCACTCATACGCCCGGAGGGACTTGTAACCCCGGCCGTCCTGCAGACGGCTAAGGAGTTCCCTGGTTCGGCCAATGCGAACTCCAGAGGATCAAGGTGGCTCCAGACAGAAAGCGAGCGAGGGGCCCTGCGGACCCCTCGCTCGCTTTGCCCTCTGCGGGACTACTCTTGAACTTCTGAGCCAGGGCAGTCGTCCAACGACGAGGCAACCGCTCTGTCGACCACGTCCCGAACTGGGTCATCAGCAGCGGGCAGTCGAAACGACTGCGCCAGTTCGATCGTCTGGCAGTCCGGAGGCGAGAGCAATACCATCGCCTCGCCGAATGCCCCGGACTCTGCAGACACACACTTCGTCCAGCGAGCCGATCACTTGTTGACCAGGCGCACGGCCAGCTTCACGACTCCCGCAGCGTCTTCGGCGAATCCATCAGCGCCGATCTCTAGGGCGTAGGCCTCCGTGACCGGCGCGCCGCCGACCATGACTTTGACGCCGCCCCGCAGGCCGTTTTCTCTCAGCGCAGCGATGACCTCGGGCATGTGGATCATCGTCGTCGTCAGCAGAGCGGACATACCAATAAGGTCGGGGCGATGCTCGCGGACCGCTTCCACGAACCGCTGGGCAGGAACCTCAACGCCGAGGTCGATGACCTCGAAACCGGCGCCTTCCAGCATCATCCCGACAAGGTCTTTGCCAATGTCGTGAAGGTCACCTTCGACGGTCCCCAGCACGATGCGTCCTCGAGGCTCGACGCCGGCGCTTGTCAGTGCCGGCCGCAAGATGGTCATCGCACTCTTCATTGCCTCAGCCGAGACAAGCATCTCAGGGATGAATCGAATGCCCGACTCGTACTCCTGCCCGACCTCATCCATGGCCAAGATCAGCGCCTTGTTCAGGATCTCCGCAGGCGCGACTCCCGCAGCAAGGGCTCGTTCGGTCCCCTCCCGTGCTGCATCGAGATCGCCCTGAAGCACTGCATTCCGGATCTCATTCAGCATAGGCCTCCGTGCTATGTCCACGTCCTCCCTGCGCCGGCGCCGACTCCAGCACCCGACGCACGTGAGCCTCCGCTTCGCGTAGCGTGACAGTAGGGGGTCTTCGGCTCGTCGCGAGGCCCGCCTACAGGCTCCCCGCCTCAAGTCCCATCGCGCGAGCCAAGCGCGGCTCGCAATGTCCCGCCCAGAGGAGCGCGCGGTCGATGACGGGGCTGATGACCAAAGCGTAGGCCGACACGCTCGCCAAGTGCCACAACGTGAACGGAATCTGCCCGACGAAAGCCTGCGTGAAGGTGATTCTAAACAGGACGCTCGACATGATCGGACCCGTGATGAAGTCGAAGACGAGGACACCTGCTACGCCGGAAACGAGAAAGGTGAGCGGCCCGATGCGTCGCCCGCGGGCGGCTCGCTTCCCGTACAAGACCGAGAAGCCAACGCCGAGCAAGCCGTATGTTGCGGCGGTCACAATGGTCCATACGCCAACCCGTGCCGACAGGCAATCGAAGAGCAACATCGCCAGGACGGGGAAGGCGATGGCCATCCACCTCTTCTTGTGCTTCGCGTAGGGCAGCGCGACCGCCATAATCGGGTCGTTGTTGGGAAACAGGCTGGCGAGTCGCAGCAGGCTCGATGCTCCCAGCCCAAGGCCGAAGATGAGCAGTCCCATCGAGGACGCCAGTCCCGCACGTCGCACCGTGTCACCCACAGCTCTCTCCCTCCTCTGTCCGTACCCTTCCCAAGATGCTCCCTCCCAAAGAGGCTTAGCTGATCTAGTCGCAAGGCGACAAGCATGCGTCAGGCGCGACCAGGCGCGCAAGTGCACACACGCTTTCTCAGACGAGCACGGGGAATCGCTGAGACTGGTCGAGATGTGGTTTGTGGGTTCAAATCCTCGGCGGTAAGCTCCGCGCCACACGGCGGAGCCCATGCCGGAGCGGTTAACTAGAGCGTTTGTGGGATGAGCTACCCAGGGGGCGATCCGATGAACCAGGGGATTCAGGCGCAGGACTCGGACGGTGTTCGGGAAACCTTTCCGGAGATCCAGCGTGGCAAGGAAATCATCTACCTAACGCGCGGGGACGTGGAGCGGTGCGGCGGAGACGCGGATGACATCATCACTCATGTCCGCGCCGCGCTCACCGCCCACGGACGCAAGCAGTGCGAGATGCCCGCGAAGATTGGCCTGCACCCAATCGCAAACACGCTCATGCACGCGATGCCAGCTTTCGTTGCACCGGAGCACGCGTGTGGCATCAAGTGGGCCGAGTGTTTCCCTGAGAACTACAAGTACGGCCTGCTCCAGACATCCGGCCTGCTGGTTCTCAACGACGTCCAGACCGGCTGGCCCGTCGCAGTGATGGATGCCATCTGGATCACGGCAGTACGGACACCGGCAGTGTCGGCGCTGGCAGTCGAGAAGCTGGCGCGCAGGGATAGCCGAGTGGTTGCCATCCTAGGGTGCGGCGTCCAGGGCCGTGGTCATGTTTCGGTCCTTCCACGAGTCGCTTCGCAGCTAGACGAGATCCGCGTCTTCGACATTCGTCCGGAGGTCGCCGCACAACTGGTCGACGAATTGGCGGCGGGATGCCCGTGCCGACTTGTGCAGGTCTCGTCGGTTGAGAAGCTCGTCAGCGATGCGGACATCGTTGTCACGGCAACCACAATCCTGAACAAGCCGAAGCCCTTAATCCGCGATGCGTGGATCAAGAGCGGCGCCCTCCTGTTGCCTGTGGACTTTGACTCTGTCTTCGAGTGGGAAACCATGCGGCGCGCCGACAAGTTCGTCGTGGACAGCCTGGATGAGATGCGCTATTTCATGACGGTTGGGTACCTTGAGAACGGTCTGCCGCCGCTGCACGCGGAACTCGGTGAGGTTGTTGCGGGGCTGAAGCCCGGGCGAGAAAGCGCCACGGAACTCATCATGGACATGAACATCGGGATGGGCGTCGAAGACGTCGTCATCGCCAAGAGCATCTTGACCCGCGCACTCAGAGAAGGCATCGGCATGCGCCTACCCCTGTAGCTCCACGCCCGGCTTACCTGAGCAGGAAGCTCACACAAGCAGAGCGGCGGTCCTACGACGCGCTCGTGGACCTTGCCGGGGACAACTTCGATCCACCCTTGGCCCTCCCGCGTTGCGGGGACTGCTGTCACTAGGTGAGTTCTCGGCATCCGATCCCTGGTCTAGGAGAAGCTCGAGACCGACTTCTGTCCTCGAGCGGACGGGCAATCCGCGAGCGAAGCGCGTCTGAGGTATGCGGATCCGCGCCGAGTACCTGCGAGAGAAACGCTAGATGGATCCTGCGAAGAAGTGCACTCCTGTTGACCGGCGGGACTGCC
This sequence comes from Candidatus Bipolaricaulota bacterium, assembly GCA_041302745.1. Classification (GTDB taxonomy): domain Bacteria; phylum Bipolaricaulota; class Bipolaricaulia; order UBA7950; family UBA9294; genus JAPLGD01. The sequence goes on from JBFYQP010000173.1 coordinate 3,735, forward strand.
ATGCGGTACGGTGTGTCGCGAGAAGGGGGACCCTGTGTCTCGAAAACCGCGACTGGAGCTGGCAAGGTGACAGAGCCGAATGTATCTCAGATTCTTTCTCGCGGGCTTGACATCCTTGATGCCCTCGCGCATTCCCGCGAGGGGCTCACTGCGGAAGGACTGGGAGCGCAGCTCGGCATCCACCGCAGCTCGGTGTACCGCTACCTCAATTGCCTGACTGCCAGAGCTCTGGCAGAGAAAGGGCTTGCCGGAACCTTCCATTGCGGACCTCGGATTCTGGACCTTGCATCGGTAGTCCTCGAGCGGATGGACCTCCGCACCAAGGCACGGCCGTTGTTGGACGACCTCTGTGAACACACTCAGGCAACCGTGCATCTCTGCCGACTCCACGGAAGCGAGGTCATCTACCTCGACAAAGTCGAGACGGAGCGGTCCCTTCCGCTTCACTCACGGATCGGTGGACGCGCCCCGGCCTACTGTACGGGAGTCGGCAAGGCCCTTCTGAGTTTCGTGAGTCCTGAGAGGCTGAAGCGCATCCTCGCCCAGACGCAGTTCCAGCGATACACGCCGAGAACGGTCCGCGGCCCGAGGGAGCTGTGCGAGGAACTCGAGGAGATTCGAGCGAATCGCTTTGCAGTGGATCGCGGAGAGCACGAAGAGGGCATCTACTGTGTAGCGGTCCCGGTATTCGACTTCTACGGCGAGCCCATCGCCGCCATTAGCGTGACGGATGTCCCGCGGCGCATCGCCAGACGGACGGAGGAGCTGGCTGCCGAACTGGCCGATACAGCGGAGCAGCTGTCGTTCCTCCTCGGGCAGCGAAAGAACGGGGACTCTGGGTAACCGGAGGGGATCTGGTGGGCGAAATGCTGACACGGGAGACAAGGCTACCGATGAGGAGACGGGAGTCGGTTGTACGCTCTGGATCAGATCTGCTGGAAGGGCGAGGCGAAGGGCACCTACAGTGATCTCACTGCGCGGAGTCGCTCCCTGTCATCTCGCTCTCAGGAGGCGTGCGGACACGGACGACGGAGGTTCGTTGCACGACACGCTCGGTCCGCCACTCGCCTCTCGACGCGGGCGGACGAGGGCGTCGGCAGGGTTCTCGACTGCTGGAAGCGAGGTGCGGAGACATGGGCTCAGGTTAGGGCCTCGTACGGATTGTTCCGGCGGTGGCTCCCCCTGAGGAGGAGGCTCGAGGGAAGGCGGTGCGATGCGGGAGCAACGAGGGAACGAGAGATGATCTGGCCGATTCATGGGAGGCACTGAGGCGAGAAGCCCCGGAGTGGGCAAACCGTGAGGCTTGTAAGCGACAAGGACAAGAGCGAGTGCGCAGTCAGGACAGAGCGTGCGCCGACATCGGCGCACAGGGGAGGCTTTCACATGGGACGCATGAGAGGACATGTCGGGCTTCTAGTCGCGGTGATGATCGTGGCTGGGGCAGCACTTGGAGCGGTCGGTCAGAGCGGAGCATTCGTCGCATTGCTTGAGTACGAGCCGATTACGCTCGATCCCAGCATCGCGTATGACGTCGCAGCCTGGAATCTCTTCACTCAGGTTTACGAGGGACTGGTCAAGCCACTCCCCGGCACAACCACGCCGGGACCTGGGTTGGCGCTCTCGTGGGAGTCGTCGGAAAACGCGACCAAGTGGGTGTTCCATCTTCGACAGGGAGTCGTGTTCCACGACGGAGCGGCCTTTGACGCTTCCGCAGTGAAGTTCTCCTTCGACCGACTGCGGAATATCAACCAGGGACCCGCATGGATGTTCGCTGCCATCTCCGCCGTCAATGTCATCGATACCTACACGGTCGAGATCGTGCTCGACCATCCCTACGCGCCGTTCCTCGCAGCACTGTCGCAGCCTATGGGAGCGATGATCGTGTCACCTGGAGTTATGGCACACGAGAAGAACGGCGACCTGGCACAGGAATGGCTCTACGACCACGCCGCCGGCACTGGACCCTACAAACTCGATCGCTGGATTCACGGACAGGAGTTTGTCCTTGCGCGCTTTGACGGATACAGGGGAGGATGGGAAGGGGATCACTTCGACACCGTCATCTACCGCCTGGTGCCGGAGCATGCTTCGCAACGGCTTCTCCTTGAGCAGGGAATCGCACACGCGTCGAACACCCGAGATGGACTCCCGTTAGAGGCCCTGACTCAATTGGGTCAAGCAGGCAACCTCAACATCTACGGGACGGCAGGCGAGAACGTCGACATGATCGGCATCAACACCGCCAAGGGGCCGTGCGCAGACCCGAAGGTCAGGCAGGCGATCAGCTACGCAATGGACTACGCCGGGGTTGCCGACAACCTCTACTTCGGGCGCGCGACGGTTGCGAAAGGTCCGGTGCCACCGACTTTCTGGGGCTTCGATGCGAGCGCTAACCCCTACAACTACAGCCTTGCGACCGCCCGGCAGTTGCTCGCCGCCGCAGGTTACAGCAGCGGCCTGGTGCTGAACGCTATCACCGACGAGAATGCACTTCGTCAGAGGGAAATGCAGACTCTCGCCAGCGCTCTCGACGAGATCGGCGTCAAGGTCAACATCGTCACGATGACCTGGCCGACCGAGTACGCGGCGCTCACGAATCAGGATACAGCTCCCGACCTGTACTCTTTCACATGGTACGCAGACTACGCCGATCCGGATGACGTCATCTACCCGCTCTTCCACTCGAGTCAAGTCGGGGAGGGTGGGTTCAACCTTGGCTGGTACTCGAATCCAGCCGTGGACAACCTCTTGAAGGAGGCCCAGCAGGAGACGAATCGCGAGCGGAGAGTCGAGCTATACTCGCAGATTCAACGTATCCTGGTCGAAGACGCAGCTGCCATCTGGATCGTGAATCCGGACGCAGTCTTTGCAGTCAGCTCGAAAGTGGAAGGCTTTGTGTACACCCCGTTCTGGAGCTACAACATCTACGACATGCACTTGAAGCGCTAGATACGGGTTGCGGGCTGGCCCTCCTCAGCTAGCAGGAGGGGGGCCAGCTTCACTCAGCTCCACTACCCACGTAGAGACGCGGCCTGGCCGCCGGGACTTCCAGGCTCGGATCTGAGGAGAGCTGCAACGCATGCTGGGCTACGTCATCAGACGACTCTGGCACACGTTGATCATCGCGTTCGCTGCGGTCTCGCTCGTCTTTGTCATCACGCACCTGATTCCTGCTGACCCCGTCAGGGCGATGGCAGGACCGCATGCGGGTCCAGAACAGGTCGAATCGCTGCGACGGCAGTGGGGATTCGACAGGCCGCTTGTCGATCAGTACTTCATCTACTTTCGGGAGCTCCTCCACGGGAACCTCGGTCGGTCACTTCTGACTCGGCGATCGGTCCTGGCAGATCTGACAGACTACTTCCCCGCTACACTCGAGCTGAGCGCCGTGGCCATCTTGTTCGCCCTCGCACTCGGGTTTCCCGGAGGGTTGATGAGCGCCTGGAAGAAGGACAAGTGGCTGGACCACCTGACACGCGTCGGTTCGATTGCAGCGGTCTCCCTGCCGTCATTCTGGCTGGGGATCATGCTGCAGGTACTATTCTTCAAGGTTCTCGGGCTTCTCCCTGTCGGCGGGCGCCTTGGAATCGGTGAGATCGGTCCCAGCCACATCACCGGCCTCTACGTCGTCGACAGCCTTCTCACGGGAAACGGGCAGGCACTCGCGAGTGCCTGTCTCCATCTTGTCTTGCCTGCGTTCACCGTCGCCGCAAGCTTTCTGGCGGTGGTGACGCGCATGGTCCGCTCGAGCGTTGTGGAAGTCCTCGAAGAGGACTACATACGCACAGCCACCGCGAAGGGGCTCACCTTCCGGCGAGTGCTGCTGAAGCATGCGCTGCGAAACAGCCTGATCCCCGTCGTCACCGTGATCGGCCTGCAGATCGGCTTCCTGCTTGGCAACTCGTTTGTGACGGAGATCGTCTTCAGTTGGCCCGGCATCGGTCTCTACGGGGGGCGAGCGATTCTGAACCTCGACTTCCCGGCCATCATGGGCGTCGTGCTGCTCCTGACGCTAGGGTATAGCCTGATCAACCTCGCTGTCGACCTCATCTACTCGAAGATCGACCCGCGCATCCGCTACTAGGGAAAGGAGTGGGCTGAAGGATGGAGCGCGAAGAACAGAGAGCGGAAGGAGCAAGCCGCACGACGCGCCTGCGCACGCTCCGCGTTTTCACGAGGAACAGACTGACGGTCTTCGGTGCCGCCATCATCTTGGTGTTCTTCGCTTGCGCCCTGATCGCGCCTTCAATCGCTCCCTACAAGCCGACACACGTCGTCCTCTCGGACGCGCTCAAGCCCCCGAGCAGCGCGCACTGGTTCGGCACAGATGATCTCGGGCGGGACATCATGAGCCGAGTCCTCCACGGGTCTCGCCTTGCGCTGTTTGAGATCTTCGTGGTCCTGACGTTGAGCGCCGCGATTGGCATTCCCTTCGGCCTTGCCGCTGGCTTCCTGGGCGGCCGCGTCGACGAGGTCATGATGCGGCTCGTCGACCTCTTCTTGTCTTTTCCGACCTTCATCCTCGCCCTGGCGATCGCTGCAGCGCTGGGCCCAAGCCTGACCCACGCCATGATCGCACTAGCTATCAGTTGGTGGCCGTGGTACGCGCGCATCGCGCGTGGCCAGACGCGCTTGGTGAAGCAATTCACGTACGTGGAAGCAGCTCGTGCAACGGGAGCCCCTAGAACCTACATCATGGCGCGGCACATCCTCCCGAACATCATGACGCCGTTGATCGTTCAGCTCAGCCTCGACGCGGGCTACGTGGTCCTGACTTCTGCAGCTCTGAGTTTCGTTGGGTTGGGCGCGCAGCCGCCCGCGCCGGACTGGGGTCTCATGGTCGCGGCCGGGCGGGACTTCACTCTCTCAGCTTGGTGGCTCGTCCTGTTTCCAGGCATAGCGATCGCGCTCGTGACGCTTGCGTTCAACTTGCTCGGGGACGGGTTGAGAGACGTCATCGACCCGAGGTCCGCGCGGAAAGGATAGGAGGGATCAAGTGAAGAAGGACCTGCATGGATGTACCAGGCTCCTGTCGCCCATCAGACTCGGTGCGCTCGACGTAGCGAATCGCATCGTTCTTGCACCGATGGACACTGAGTTCACGGCCGCGGACGGCTCGGTAACTGACCTCTACATCGCGTTCCTGCGTGAGCGCGCAGCGGGCGGGGCTGGCATGATCCTCACGGAGTTCAGCGCTGTAGACGCAGAGCAGATGATGTCATCGCTGGGCTGCTACTCCGGACGCCTCAAGGCCGGCCTGAACCGGCTGGTGGATGCTGTCTCCCCGTGGGGAGCGCGTATCTTCCTGCAGATCGCGCATCACGGCGGACAGGCGCTGCAGGCCCTGACTGGACATAGGCCAGTCGCGCCGTCAGAGATAGCGAGCCCGCTCTATACGCACCTTCCTCGCGCTCTCACGCGGGATGAGGTCCTTCAGCTCATCGAGAAGTTCGTTGATGCCGCAGCGAGGGCCCAGGCGGCTGGGTTCGACGGAGTGGAGGTTCACGGCGCCTACGACTATCTGATTGGCCAGTTCATCTCTCCTCACTGCAACCATCGGGCCGACGACTTCGGGGGCTCCTTCGAGAGACGTCTACAGTTCCCCGCGGCCATCATCGCGGGGATCCGTGACCGATGCGGATCGGACTTCCCGGTTGGGTTCAAGTTCTCTGCGGTCGAGGACCTCCCAGGAGGATCCGATCGGGAGGAAGGTGTGCGCATCGCAAGATGGGCAGAATCTCAGGGTGTCGTGTACGTTCACGTTGCAGTGACTGCATCGCGGGTCGATCTCACGAACCTATCGACGTTGTACTCCAACGCGGATACGCACTCTGCGATCGGTGCGCAGATACGGGAGGCGATTCGGGTGCCAGTCATCCTGACTGCATGCAGTCGAACGCCGGAAGAGGCGGAGCGCGTGATCGCTGATGGGAAGGCAGATCTTGTCGCAATCGGACGGAGCTTCCTGGCCGACCCTGCCTGGGGGACGCGTGCTGCTGCGGGAACGTCGCCTCGCCCGTGCATCCTCTGCAACCGCTGCCATCAGCGGATCATGAGGTCTCGCGCCATTCACTGCACGGTCAACCCCCGCCTCGGCGAGGACGAAGGCACGGCAACGCCACTGACGCGCGAAGCGAAGAACGTGACGGTCGTGGGAGGCGGACCGGCAGGACTTGCCGCCGCATTCGCCGCGGCCGATCGCGGTCATCGGGTCACTGTCCTCGAGCAGGGGAGCCGTGTTGGCGGAAACCTGGTCTACGCCGCGGCCCACTCATTCAAATACCCAATGGGGGAACTGCTGGCCTACTACGAGGCCAAGCTAGCGGCGAGCGACATTGACGTTCGCCTCCTGGGCACAGCGAGCCCTGATGGGCTCTTGGCGCAGCCTTCTGACGTAATCATCCTCGCGATCGGGGCGCGCCCGATGCTCCCCGATGTCCCAGGCATCACCGGCCACCAGGTGCTCCTGCCGACGGACCCTAAGGTGCTCGATGCGACTCTACCTCCACGCGTCGTGGTGGTTGGAGCCGGTCTTGTCGGGCTCGAGACTGCGCTTCACCTCGCAGAGCACGGAAAGCAGGTGGACGTGATCGACAAGCTGGATGAGGCTAGGCTGCTGGCGGATGAGGCCACGTATATCAGAGCGCATCTCCTGACTCAACTGGCAGCTCATGGGGTCGGGCTTCACACAGGACGCGCGCTGGTTTGCATCGACCAGCACCGCGTTTGCTGTGAGAACGTCGCGACTGGAGAGTGCGAGGAGTTCGCAGCGGACGCGGTCGTTCTGTCACTCGGATACGTGCCCAACACCGAATTGGCCGATGAGTTGCGGCGGCGCTCGCCCAGAGCCGTTGTCATCTCCGTCGGGGACTGCAGACGAGTCGGCAATCTGTACACGGCGATCCACCAGGGGCATCAGGTCGGCAGTCACCTGTAGACCGCATGCGCCGTCGCGAGGGAAGGGGTAACTATGAGCAGGTGGCGGATTCGTCCAGTGGTTCGTGGTGAGGTCCTTGCTGAGAAATCCGAGATCCTTGTTTACCAGGAACCAGGCATCAAGGTCTGGGTGCCGAGCGTCGTCTGGTATCTGACGGACGGTCCCAACCATGTCCTCGTCGACTCGGGGTTTGACGATCCAACTTCCGCGGGCGCCTCTGGCGCCGGGTATTCCGTTCGTGCGCACCTTGGACTCGATGAGGCGCTGAGGCGCGTGGGGTGCTCTCCATCGCTGGTCACGACAATCCTATTCACCCACCTGCACTGGGATCACTGCGGGAACCTTCACTTGTTTCCCAACGCCCGTCTTCTTGTTCAGCGCGAGGAAGTGCGGTACGCCTCTGCGCCGATGGATTTCGATGCGTCGGCCTACAACTCCCCGTGCGCGGGGGGAGCCCCCGCGTGGCTCGGGCCAAGGCTGTCGTTTCTGGATGGGGAGACTGAGATCCTTCCAGGAATCCGGGTGCTTCCAACGCCGGGTCACAGCCCCGGCCACCAGTCTGTCCTGGTCGACACGCGCGGCGGGACGTACGGCATCGCGGGCGACCTCTTCCCGACGAATGAGAACGCTCACTACGGCGAACGAAAAGAGATCTACCCGCCGGCCTGTCTCGACTACGTTAGTTGGTACGCCTCGGCGCGCAAGCTGATCTGCATGTGCGATATCCTGCTGCCATCCCATGACCCGCAGCTAGCCGAGAACTGGATCCCGGCAGACGAGGCGCCGACGCGCGCCGGGAGCCCCCGATGAAGGGTGCCGGCTCGCGCGCCAGGATGCACGCGACGCTCGCCCGGCAGGGTAAGGGCTTTCTCGTGCTCGATCTGGGAAGCTCACCCAACACGACCATGAGCCGCGTTGCCCATGATCGCCTACTCCAGTACCTGGGCCTGCCTGCGCAACCTGACCCCGACCTCATGAGCCTGTCGTTTCTGGCCGTGCACGTCCGGGAAGAAGCGCTTGAGGCCCTCCACATCGACACCCGAAGCGTCGTCCCCCGAGCCGTCATGCCTCCGGTGACCCTGAACGGGACGTACACGGACGACTGGGGAATCACCTACCGCCCGACGACGATTGGTGGGCAGATCCTGTACTACGAGATGGTGACTCACCCCCTCAGCCGCGCGACGGGCCCAAGGGATCTGGCGACGCACGCGTGGCCGCAGACTCCTGACACGGCGACTTGGGAGGCCCTGGGTTTGAGGGCCGCGGCGCTTGCCCAAGACACGGAGTACGCGGTGGTCGGCCACCCCGGAGACACGAGCCTGTTCGAGGTCGGCATTGCTCTTCTAGGCATGCAGCGATTCATGATGGCGCTCGTTCGGGAGAAGGAGCTTGTGCACGCACTTCTCCACCACATCCTCGATGTCCAGATGCGGCGCATGGAAGGCTTCTTGGCACATGTTGGCCAATACCTTGATGTGCTCTGCGTTGGGGATGACCTGGGGCAGCAGACGGGCCTCCTCATCTCTCCTGACCTCTACCGGCAGATCGTCAAGCCCTACCACAAGCAGCTGTTCGCGGCGATCAAGTCCAAGACAAGAGCTCGCCTCCACTTCCACTCGTGTGGCGGAATCGCCCCGCTTATCCCGGATCTCGTCGAAATAGGCATCGATGTCATCAACCCCGTGCAGATCACCGCCCGCGGGATGAGCCCCGCGGATCTCGCACAGCGATACGGAGATCGCGTCGCCTTCTGGGGCGGCGTAGACACACAGAGTCTTCTGCGATCTGGAAGCCCCGCGGACGTGCGGCGTCAGGTAAGAGAACTGGCTTCGACGCTCGGGAAGCAAGGCGGCTACGTCGTCGGCGCAGTGCACAACATCCAGGCCGACGTCCCGCCGGAGAACATCGTAGCTCTCTACGATGAGGCATGGCGGATCTCCAAAGGGTAAACAGGGATGCGGCGAGCTGCCGCACGGGTTTTAGCGGCGCGTCGCAGGCACAAAGCCAATGGGCAGGGCGACGGCAGCGCCGGGCCGCGCTCGGAGGCTGAACATCGGTCCGAACTGCCCGTCGGCGTGACGCGAGCGCAGACCAGGCACCTCCCTGCGTGGCATCGCGCCCGCCTGCATGCTGCGCCAGAGATGACAAGAAGGAGCCTCGCCTCGGAGCTACACTGAACGCCGAGGCCCGACCCGAGAGCCCGGACGGGAGCGAAA
>JBFYQP010000187.1:0-2985 GCA_041302745.1 Candidatus Bipolaricaulota bacterium
ACGGCGTACCACGCGGCGGGCTTCCGCGGCGCCGGCGTCAAGGTCGCCGTCATCGACCTCGGGTTCTCGGGGCTCTCCGCGGCGCAGTCGCGCGGCGACCTTCCGTCCGGGGCCGTACAGAACGACCTGACGGGAACGGGAATCCAGAGCGGGATCTCCCACGGCACCGCCGTGGCGGAGATCGTCTATGACATTGCCCCCGACGCGCAGCTCTACCTGCTCAAGATCGCCGACGAGGTCGACCTCGACGCCGCGGTCACGTACTGCCTCGACAACGGGATCGACATCATCAACCACTCTCTCGGGTGGTACAACACCAACTACTACGACGGCACGGGAACGATCTGCGACATTGCGCGCCGAGCGACGAACGGCGGCATCCTGTGGGTGAACGCCGCCGGGAACGAGGCCCAGAGCCATTGGGAGGGCTCGTTCATCGACGGAAACGGCGATGGGTGGAACGACCAGGACGTCACGCTCTACGCCGCGAGTGGATCCCCGATCATCCTCTACATGACGTGGAACGAGTGGCCGCAGTCGTCGACCGACTACGACCTCTACCTCTACGATCCGTCCGGCGCCGTCGCCGCATCCTCGACCAAGCACCAGACCGGGACGGAGGAACCGACCGAGTCGATCCAGACCACGGCGGCTCAGAGCGGCACGTATCGAATCCGATTCCAGGGCGCCGGCTCAAAGAACCTGGAGATCTACAGCCTCTATCAGGGTGTCACGCCCTACGTCTCGAGCAGCTCGCTCCTCGCCCCCGCCGACCTCGCGGAGGCCGTCACCGTGGCGGCGATCAACTACGCGAGCTACGCGACGGGGCCCCAGGAGCCGTACAGCTCCCAGGGACCGACGAACGACGGACGGACGAAGCCCGATCTTGCCTGCCCGGACAACGTGACCACGGGAAGCGCTCCGTACACGACGTTCCCGGGGACCTCGGGCGCCGCACCGCACGCGGCAGGAGCCGCGGCGCTCCTTCTGTCTCGGCAGCCGACCCTCTCCGGAACCGCCCTTCGGGCCCAGCTCCTCGCGAACACCGTCGCGATGGGAAGCGCGAACATCTACGGGCAAGGGCGCCTCGTCCTGCAGGCGCCCAGCGCACCGAACCAGGCGCCGACCGCATCCTTCACGTACTCGCCGTCCGCGCCCTCCGTCGGAACGACCGTGTCGTTCAACGCGTCGGCTTCCTCGGATTCGGACGGCTCCATCGTCGCCTACACGTGGAGCTTCGGAGACGGCGCCACCGGCTCCGGAATCACGGCGTCGCACGCGTATGGCACGCCCGGCGCCTACACCGTCGGGCTGACCGTCCAAGATGACGACGGCGCGACAAACTCGACGACCCGCACCGTGACCGTCGCGGCAATCCCGAACCAGGCGCCGACGGCATCCTTCACGTACTCGCCGTCCGCGCCGTCCGTCGGAACGACCGTGTCGTTCAACGCGTCGGCTTCCTCGGATTCAGACGGGGCGATCGTCGCCTACACGTGGAGCTTCGGAGACGGTGCGACCGGCTCCGGAATCACGGCGTCGCACGCGTATGGCACGCCCGGCGCCTACACCGTCGGGCTGACCGTCCAAGATGACGACGGTGCAACGAACTCGACGACCCGCACCGTCTCGGTTCAGACTCCGGCGATGCCGGACCTGATCGTCACGGCGCTCTCCTACGCGCCCACGAACCCGACGACCGGTCAGCAGATCTCGTTCGCTGTGAGCGTAGCCAATCAGGGCGCCGCAGCCGCCGGGCAGTTCCGCGTCCTCCTCGACGGCGGGCTGTCCTCCGGTTCGGCCTACGTGGCACAGCTCGCTGCCGGAGCCACCACGTCCCTTACGTTCTCCCTGCCGCTCGGCTCGAGCCCGCAAACGTTCACCGCCCGCGCGGACGATCTCGGCCAAATCGGTGAGTCGAACGAGTCGAACAACACGCGCGCCGTCACGATCAGCGCCGTGACGCCGCCCCCGGTCGCCGAAGCCGGAGGCCCCTACGCAGGGAATACGGGAACGCCCATCGCGTTCAACGGCTCCGCGTCGAGCGGATCCATCACCACCTACTCGTGGTCGTTCGGCGACGGGACCACGGCCCAGGGCGTCGCTCCGAGCCACGCCTATGCCGCTCCCGGAACCTATACGGCAACCCTGACGGCCTATGGCCCCGGAGGCCAGTCGTCGGACTCGGCCCCCGTGTCCGTTAGCGCAATCACGCCGCCTCCAACCGCCGAGGCCGGAGGCCCGTACGCGGGGACGGTCGGAGTCCCGATCGCCCTCAACGGCTCCGCGTCGAGCGGATCCATCACCACCTACTCGTGGTCGTTCGGCGACGGGACCACGGCCCAAGGCGTCGCTCCGAGCCACGCCTACGCCGCTCCCGGAACCTATACGGCAACCCTGACGGCCTATGGCCCGGGAGGGCAATCGTCGGACTCGGCCAACGTTTCGGTCGCCGCCGCACAGCCCGCCCTTGCCGCGAGCGTGGGGGTCTCCAAGTCTACGTACCAGATCGGCGAATCCATCTCGGTGTCGATCACGACGAACCGCACGGCGTACGTCTACCTCTGTGAGGTCCGCGCCGACCAGCGTGTCCTCCTCGTCTACCCGAACCGCTTCCAGCCGAACAACCTCAAAGGCGCGGGGACCCAGACGCTCCCCGGCTCCGGCTACTCGCTGCGCGCGGCGGCGCCGGTGGGCAACGAGACCTTCTACCTGTTCGCGGCGACGGTGCCGATCCCGGGGTTCCCGACGTCGTTCGGATCGGACTTCCCGGTCCTCAGCACGTCGCCCGATGCGTTCCGCAACAACGTCCTTGCCACGATGCAGTCGCTCGTTCCGAGCGCCGACCGAGCCTTCGCTTCTCAGGCGTTCTCGGTCGTCGCGGCACCCCCTTCCGGGGGAACGTTGCGCGTCGTGACGACCCCGGCCGGAGCGGCCGTTCGGCTCGACGGATCGTCCATCGGGACGTCCCCCGTCGAGCGAGCC
>JBFYQP010000192.1:0-5562 GCA_041302745.1 Candidatus Bipolaricaulota bacterium
GAGAGCTTCGAGAGAAACCGGCGGAGCTGGAGGCGCGGCTGAGGACGCGGGACGCATCGATCGACCTCGGCCCGATCCTCCGTCTTGACGAGCGTCGGCGGCGTCTGATCGGCGAGGTGGAGGAGTTGAAGGCCGAGCGCAACCGAGGATCGCAGGACGTGGCGCGGAAGAAGAAGTCGTCGGAGAACGTCGACTCGCTTCTCGCGCGGCTCTCGCAGGTCTCGTCGCGAATCTCCGAACTCGACGCCGAGCTGCGCGTCGTCGACGCAGAGATCGACGGGATCGTCGAGCGGCTCCCGAACGTCCCGCACGCCTCGGTTCCGGTCGGAGCGAAGGACGCGAAGGTCATCCTCCGGACGTACGGGGAGGCCCCGAAGCAGGGGTTCGCCGTGCGGCACCACCTCGACATCGCCGAGGAGAAGGGGCTCCTCGACTTCAAGCGGGCGGCGGCGATCGCGGGGGCTCGGTTCCCGATGTATGTAGGGCCCGCAGCGCTGCTCGAGTTCGCGCTCCTGCAGTTCATGCTCTCCCACCACGCGCGCCGAGGGTACACGCCGGTGCTTCCGCCGTTCGTCGCGAACGAAGAGAGCTTCTACGTCTCGTCGCAGCTGCCGAAGTTCGCCGACGAGATCTACCACATCGAGAAGGACGGCCTGTACCTCAACCCGACCGCGGAGAGCCTGCTCGTCAACCTGCACCGCGGCGAGACGCTGGCGGCGTCGGACCTCCCGAAGAAGTATGTGGCCTACACGCCGTGCTTCCGCCGAGAGGCGGGGACCTACGGCGAGGAGGAACGAGGGCTCATCCGAATCCACCAGTTCAACAAGGTCGAGCTGTTCAAGTTCACGACGCCCGAAAGCTCGTACGACGAACTCGATCTGCTGATCGCCGACGCGGAATCTGTGCTGCAGGCGCTTCACGTCCACTACCGCGTAGCGCTCTTGCCGACTCAGGACATGGCCCAGCAAGCGTCGAAGACGGTCGACCTCGAGGTGTACCTGCCGGGGCAGGGGCGCTACTACGAGGTCTCGTCGTGCTCGAACTGCGAGGCCTTCCAGGCGCGGCGCGGGAACATCCGCTACCGCCCGGGCGCGGCCGAGAAGCCGACGTTCGTCCACACGCTGAACGGCTCCGGGTTGGCGACGTCACGGCTCATGGCGGCGATCTTCGAGAACAACCAGACGGCCGACGGGCGCATCCGAATCCCCGAGGTGCTGCAGTCGGCGGTTGGGGCGGACACGCTATGAGCGAGGCGCTCGTCGTCGCGAGTCATCTGACGAAGGTCTTCCGAACGCGGAAGGGCGAGGTTCGCGCCGCGGACGACGTCTCGTTCGCCTGCGCGGCGGGCGAAGTCTTCGGCTTGCTCGGCCCGAACGGCGCCGGGAAGACGACGATCCTGCGCATGCTGGCGACGATCCTGACTCCTACGTCGGGAACGGCGACGATCGCCGGGTTCGACACGCGCGTCGCCCCGGACCGCGTGCGGGAGAAGATCGGATTCCTCGCGACGGAGACCGGGCTGTACGACCGGTTCACGGCGCGCGAAACCCTGCGCTTCTTCGGAAGCATCAGCGGCCTCTCGAACGACGAGATCGCGAAGCGAACGAGCGAGATCTTCGTGACGTTGGCGATGGAGTCGCTGGCCGACCGCCGGGTGGGCACCTTCTCCACGGGCGAGAAGCAGAAGCTTTCGCTCGCCCGGAGCATCCTTCACGACCCGCCGGTCCTGATCCTCGACGAGCCGACGTTCGGCCTCGACGTGATGGCGGCGCGAACGGTGGTGGAGACGATCAAGCTCTTCCGCGAGCAAGGGCGGACGATCCTGGTCTCGACGCACATCATGCGCGAGGCGGAGAAGCTGTGCGATCGCGTGGCGATCCTCTACCGCGGGCGGCTGCACGCTTTTGGCACGCAGGCCGAGTTGGCGGCGCAGTACGGGAGCACCGACCTCGAGGACGTCTTCTTCGCCGCCGTGGAGCGAGAAGCCACCGCGTAGGGGTTTCCTTCGGCGCGCGAATGTGTTATTCTGAACAGAGAAAACGGACAGCCTAAGGAGGCGAAGATGGGCAGGAAGGTCGCATTGGCGGTCGCCGTTGTTACGATCGCCATCCTGTCTGCCGGTCTGGCCGGGGGGCAGGTCGGCGGAGGGTTCCTCTGGTGGGGAAGCCATGAGCCAATCTACATCTACGGCGACGCGGACTTCACGTTTGCGAACGGCGTCCTGTCGGGGACCGGCACCGAGGCGGACCCGTACGTGATCGAGGGATGGCGGATCGAAGCGCCGAACGCAGACTACGGGGTTTACGTCGACCACACGACGCGGCACTTCATCGTCCGCAACTGCGTGATGGAGCGGGCGCGGATCGCCGGCGTGTACCTGAACTCCGTGACGAACGGGCGCATCCAGGCCTGCCAGATCTCGCTGTCGGACACCGCCATCTGCTTCCTCAATTCGAAGGGGAACGAGATCCGTGGGTGCGCGATCTCCGAGTGCCAGTACGGCATCGTGATGGCCGCCGACTCCCGCGACAACGTGATCGCGGGGAACAGCTTCTTCCAGAACGGCATCTCCGGCTCCGACCCCGAGCGGTGGAACCAATGGTACGACGCGAAGGGCGGCAACTACTGGAGCGACTACAAGGGGCAGGACAAGAACAAGGACGGGCTCGGCGACGAGCCGTACTACCCCCTGTGGGACGCGAAGCCCCTGATGACGTCGCCCGTGGAGCGGACCGAGGTCCGCACGGCCGGCCCAAGCTACGCGGGGAACCTCGTCGCCCCGGACGGCTCGCTCGTCGTGACGTCCCAGACGCCGATCACGCTCCAGTCGAAGGATCCGGGAAGCGGACTCGCCGAGATCAAGTACTCGATCGACGGCGGCGAGTGGAAGACCTACTCGGGACCGATCTTTCTGACCGGCGACGACGGCCCGCGCAAGGTGACGTACTACGGGATCGACTACCTTGGGAACGCCGAGCTGAAGAGAATGGCGCCGTTCCTCCTCGACAACCACACCCCGAAGACCGTGCTCGAGATCGGCGACCCGAAGCACAAAGACGCACGGGGGACGTGGGTGACGTCGGCGACGCCGCTCTCGTTGCGGCGAACGCAGGAGTCGTCGTACGGACGCACGCAGACGTACTACCGCATCGACGGAGGGAATTGGCGGGTCTACTCGTCGCCGTTCACCCTCGCGATGTCGGACGGCGCACACGAGATCGGCTTCTACAGCCGGAACGCGTCGGGCGTCGCCGAGGCAATCCAGACCGTGGTCCTCTACAAGGACGACGCGCCGCCGACCACGCAGGGATCCCAGTCGGCGCCGACATCGTCCGTCGGAGTAACCGTCGCGACGACCGCCCCGGCCAAGCCGGCGGCGGTCGCCGTCGCGCCCGCTCCCGCAGCGCCGGTTCAGACCGCCTCCACGACGACGAGTCCGACCGAAGTGCAGACCCAGTCGAGTACGCAGTTCTGAGCGCGGCTCCGGCATGCTGAAGAACGTCCGCCTGCTCTTCGCCAAGGAGATGCTGGGTGCGGTTCGCGACCGCCGCACCCTGTTCCTGACCGTCTTCTTCCCCCTCATTTTCTACCCGATGGTCATGTCCGTGATGTCCCACTTTGCGGAGAGCGAGCGGGTGCGGCTTGAGACCCTCGTTCCCGTCGTCCTCGTCGTCGACGCCGCCGAGGACGGCGTCTTCTCCGAGCGTCTCGGGCAGGCGAAGGAGTTCTACGTCTCCGAGCACGAGACGGTCGAACAAGGCCTCGCCGCGCTCCACGACGAGGAGGGTCAGGTCCTCCTGACCGCGACCAAGCCGAGCGGCGGAGAAGGGCTGGGGCTCTCGATCACCCTCTACTACGACCAATCGAACCAGATGTCGGTCCTCGCCGCAGGGAGCGTGCGGCGATTCCTCGAGGGATACCTCGAGACCGTCGTGCGCGGGAAGCTCGATGCTCTCGGAATGGACTACGACGAGCTGTCCCCGCCGCTCTCCGTCAAGGCCGTCGACGTCGCGACCGGCGAGTCGGTCGGCCGGCTCCTGTTGAGCCGCCTCCTCCCGTACTTCATGGTGCTCGCGATCCTTGCCGGCGCCATGGGCCTCGGCGCGGAGATCACGGCGGGAGAGAAGGAGCGAAGCACGATCGCCACGCTCCTCGTGAGCCAGCTGTCGCGCACGGAGATCGTGCTCGGCAAGTTCCTCACGGTCCTCACGATCTCGCTCGTGTCGTCGTTCCTTTCGGCGATCGGCCTTCTCATCGGGATCCGCTACTTCGGGGGAGGGCTGACGGCGGGGATGGCGTCGGGCGCGGTCCTGAGCCTCAGTGCGGCGTCGTTCGGATGGATGCTCGTCGTCCTCGTGCCGCTCGCCGTCATCCTGGCGGCGCTCGTGATCATCATTGGGAGCTACGCACGGAGCCAGAAGGAGGCGAGCACGTACCTCCTCCCCATCTACATGGTCATCGTCCTCGTCGGCATGGTGTCGATGACCGGGGGTGCGACGTTCCGCGGGGCGGAGTTCCTCATCCCGGTGGCGAACGCGCTCTACGCGCTCCAGGACATCATCGTCGGCGACGTCGCGTTGGCCGACCTTCTCTACACGCTCATCGCGAACGTGGCCTGCGGCGGGATCCTGATCGCGCTCGCGGTCAGGCTGTTCAAACGAGAAGCGGTGCTGTTCCGGTCGTAGCGTCAGTCCGTAGGCCGGTCTCCGTAGGTGAGACCTGCGTCCGTAGTCCGCGGTCCGTAGTCCGTGGTTGCGGATGGAGCTCGCTGAGCCTGTTGGGCTCCGGAGAGCGGGCTGTGCCTGTCCCCACGCAATGAACCCAAGCGGCCGCGGACGGGATTACGAATCGTCGACCCCACGGCTACCGGCGACGACTACAGACCCCGGACCATGGACTACGGACTACGGACTGCCTTTCCCGAATGCGTGACCTACACCCGCTCGCCGCGGGAGAAGCGCTTCATGGCTTCTTGGGCGTCCCGCTTGGCCTGGTCGTCGCGCAGCTTCTGGCGCTTGTCGATCTTCGTGCGGCCGCGCGCGAGCCCAAGCTCGACCTTGGCGAAGCCTCGCTGGAAGTAGAGCTTGAGCGGGACGAGGGTGTACCCGCGCTCTTTGAGCTTGATCGTCAGCTTCCGCAGCTCTTGTCGGTGGAGGAGAAGCCGCCGGTCGCGGACGGCGTCGAGGTTGGCGAACGACCCCTCCTTGTAGGGGGCGATGTGCACTCCCCTGAGGATCGCTTCGCCGTCCCGAACGACCGCGTAGCCCTCCTGCAACGAGCAGTGGCCGGCGCGGAGGCTCTTGACCTCCGGGCCGGTCAACACGAGGCCGGCCTCGATCGTGTCCTCGATCGAGTACTCGTGCCTGGCTTTGCGGTTCGTGGCGACGGCGGTCGACATGATGCGCAAGGCTACCGGCCGCGCGGCGTCGAAGCAAGCGTCGGCGCACGCTTGGGCGCCGCGTCGTCGGCCACGGACACGCGTCCTCTTTCCGGGCGACAGAGATGCGAGACGCCGCGGACGCGGTTCTCGCCTTGCTTTCTGGGTCGAACCTATACTCGCCA
>JBFYQP010000204.1:0-2497 GCA_041302745.1 Candidatus Bipolaricaulota bacterium
CGACGTTCCTCCGGAGTTGCGCCGCGCCCTCGACGAGACGGCCGACGGCGGCCGCCTGACGTGCGCCGCGGCCTGGCGCCTCGCCGACGAACGCGGACTGCCTCGCCTCCTCATGGGATCGGCTGCCGAGACAGTCGGCGTCAGGGTTTGTCGGTGTCCGCTCGGCTGTTTCGACTAGTCCGCCCGCTGTCGTGCTGCGCCACGGCGCCGCCACCCGCGAGGGCGAAGAAGGCCCAAGGGAGCAGGCAGGGAAAGCCTATCGCGGTTGACCCCGCCGTGCGGCATCGCTACGATTCATCGCACCAAGGGGGCCTATCGGATGTACATGATCGTCGTCGGAGCCGGCGGCGTGGGCACCGGCGTCATCGCCCTAGCGACGGCTGAGAAGAACGAGGTTGTCGTCATCGAGTCCGACCCGGAGCGTGCGCGGGAAGTGAGCCGCGAGTTCGACGTTGTCGTGCTGGACGCGGACGCCACAACCGGCGAGACGCTGCGCGAGGCCGGCGCGGAGCGCACCGACGCTCTGATCGTCACGACGAGCGACGACGCCGTGAACCTGATGGTCGTCTCCATGGCCGTCGAGTTCCACATCAACTCGGTCGTCTCCGTGGTCAACGAGAAGGACCACGCGGCGTTCTTCCGGCGGCTCGGCGCAACCGTCATGCAGAACCCCGAGGAGGTCGTCGCCGCCCACCTGTACAACGTCGCGAGGCGACCCCGCGTTCAGGACTTCGTCGCCCTCCCTGAGGAGTCGCAGCTGTTCCGGCTCGAGTTGCGCGGGAAATCCCCCCTGGCCGGGCGGACCGTCGCGCAGTGCACGGACGAAGGCCGGATCCCGGAGACGATGCGCATCGTCTCCGTCCTGCGTGGAGAGAAGAAGCTCCTGGCGGAAGCAGACACGAAGCTGAAAGAAGGGGACCTCGTGACGTTCTTCTCTCTGAACGGAGTCCCCGACGGGCTGTTCTCAAAGCTCATCGGATGAGACCCTCGTTCTTCGGTTCGCGCGACGACCTGGCCATTGTCCTCCGCGACGTGGGCCGTCTGATGCCGGTCGTTTCGGTGATGGCGCTGGTTTCGCTCTTCGTTCCTATCGTCTACCACGAAGGGTACGCGATCGCGCCCCTCGTCTGGACCGCAGTGATCGCCGCCGCCCTGGGCCTGGCCCTGTACCTGCCCCTTCGCCACGCTCCGGAGCCGCAGCTGCGCCACGCGATGATCACCGCCGCCCTCGGTTGGCTGGTCGTCCCCGCCATCGGAGCCCTCCCATTCCTCTTCTGCGCCGTGTGGGCCGACGCGGGACCGACGGCAGTCAACCTGACGGCGTTTCGCGATCCAGCCAACGCGTTCTTCGAATCTCTGTCGGGGTTCACGACGACAGGCCTGTCGGTCGCTCCCCGACCGGACCTCTTGCCGCACACGCTGCAGTGGTGGCGAAGCTTTGCCCAATGGATCGGCAGCTTGGGCGTGATCGTGGTCGTTCTGTCCATCCTCGCGGGGCCGCGGCCGGGGTCCGCGACATACAGCATGTACTACGCCGAGGCGCGGTCGGACAGGATTCTTCCCACCATTCGCTCGACGGTTCGCACGCTGTGGTGGATTCTGATCGCCTTCACGGCGGTGAGCATGGCCCTGCAGTGGCGGCTCGGCACGCCGATCTGGCAGGCGGCCAACCACGCCATGACCGCTCTCGCCACAGGGGGGTTCGCGGTGACCGCCCCGAATGTAGCGCCGTACCCGAATGTCGGGGTTATGATCGTCCTGATGCTCTCGATGCTCGCCGGCGCGATCAGCTTCTCCGTCCACTACGCCGCGCTCGGCGCCGGCTGGCGGAGGCTCTTCTCCGACTACCAGACCCGGATGTTCCTTCTCATCGTTCTGGTCGGAACCGCGTTCCTCACGCTGGAGAACCTGCCTCGGATGGGCATCGCCGAAGCGCTCCGGTCGAGCGCGTTCCACTTCGTCTCCGCCGAGACGACGACGGGATTCCAGGCGACGGGCTTCGCAGCCTGGAGCGAGACGGCCAAGCTTATTCTCGCCGCGGGAATGTTCATCGGCGGCGCCGCGGGGTCGACGGCCGGAGGCATCAAGATCATCCGGCTGGTCGTGCTGCTCAAGGGACTCTCCTGGCGGTTCCGTCAGGTTCTGTCGCCGCGGCGGGCCGTCATCCCGTTCCGAATTGGCGAGACGGCTTTCAACTCCGCGGATGTGGGAGAGCGCCTCGAAGACGCGGCCCTGATCATGTTCCTGTGGATCGCGTTCATCGGGATCGGCGTGGTGGTGCTCCTCCACTGCACGCCGCCCCAATTCACGCTCGCGGACATCGTCCTCGAGGTCGCGAGCGCCCAAGGAAACTCGGGCCTCTCCACGGGGATCACCGGCCCCCAGATGGCGCTGGCCGGCAAGATGGCCCTCTGCTTCAACATGTGGGTCGGGCGACTCGAGATCATCCCGGTTCTGATCCTGGTCCGGTCCTTCCTCGCACGCGGACGGTAGCTGC
>JBFYQP010000209.1:0-15037 GCA_041302745.1 Candidatus Bipolaricaulota bacterium
GGTCTCGGGATCATGGGAACAGGCGGCGGAGGCGACCCGCACGCGTGGGGGGGGAGCCTCGTCAAGGCCGACCTCGACCGGAAGCGCGTCTATCAGCTGATCGACCCGGAGGAGGTCCCCGACGATGCCCTCATCGTCAGCGGAGGATACCTCGGCTCGGTCGCCGAGGACCGGGCGCTCGACCGCGTCGTCGACGAGTGGGAAACGAAGTTCGAACTGGAGAGGGCGATCCGGGAGATGGAGACACTGCTCGGCCGGCGCGTCGACTACCTCGTGCCGTTCGAGGTGGGCGGGGGAAACACCCCGGTCATCCTGTCGGCCGGAGCGCGGCTCGGCATCCCCGTCGTCGACGGCGACGCCGTCGGGCGGTCCGCGCCCGAGACCCACATGACGAGCTTCATCGGACACGGGATCTCCCTCTGTCCCATGCCGCTCGTCGACGCGATGGGAACGGTCGTCATCGTGAAGGAGAGCGAGAGCATCTTCCTTCCGGATGAGATCGGGCGGTTTCTCGTATCGACGCGCCGCGGACTGATGGCCAACTCCCACTACCCGATGAGCGGCGCGGATCTAAAGCGCTGCGTGATTCCGAACATGATCACGAAGTCGATCGAACTCGGCCGCTTCATGGAGAAGCTGACTGGGGAACCGGATGCGAAGCTGGCCGAGTTGGCACGATTCGTGAAGGGATTCGAGTTGCTCTGGGGCAGTGTGACGGACGTGAAGGGTGAGAACTCCGGCGGGTTCTACCATGCCCGCGTGAGGGTCGAGGGACTCGGGAAACACCAAGGCGAGTCGGTCGAGTTGACGATCAAGAACGAGGCGATGCTCGCCCGCCTGAACGGAAGGCCCGCAGTAGTCTTCCCCGACCCCATCTACCTTGTCGACCCGAAGACGAACCAGGGCGTTCTCACGCCGGACCTGAAGAAAGGCCGGGAGCTGATGATCGTCGGGGTGCCAAGCCATCCTCGCCTCCGCGCAGCGATCCGCACGGAGATCGGAGCGCAGGCCTTCTCATCGGAGCGGTACGGAGAGAAGGTGGCGTACCAGCCCGTCGAGGACTTGTTGAAGGGGAAGCGATGACCGGACTGTGCGGGGTGACGGGGTGTGCCAACGTCGTCTCGACGAAGTGCCATTGGTGCTCGTTGCCGTTGTGCACGGACCACGTCGTGACGGTGTCGACGGAGGAGGGCGAGGTCGCGTGCTGTCGGGGCTGCGCTACGTACCTGAAGGCGAAGTCGGCAGCGGGCGGGACAGGGAAGACGGGAGGTGAGCATGGCGGCGGATCAGCAAAGCATGACGCTCAGCGTTGACTCGAGCCGTTGCTCGGGCTGCCTCACGTGCGCCCTCGTCTGCTCGTTCGTTCACGACGGCGCCTTCAGCTACGAGCGGTCGCGAATCCGCGTGTGGCGAGACGACAACCGCGGGATCTTCGTGCCGATTGCGTGCGAGCAGTGCGAGGATGCGCCGTGCGTGACGGTCTGCCCCACCGGCGCCCTGGGGCGCGACGGTCAGGGAATTGTGGTCCGCAACGCGGTCCGCTGCATCGGGTGCAACGAGTGCGTGAATGTGTGCCCCATGGGTGCGATCAGCTTCGGCCCCGCCGGCTGGATGAAGTGCGACCGCTGTGCGAGCCTGGGAACGTCGCCCTACTGCGCGGAGTACTGCACGGCAGGTGCGCTCCGATGGATTCCGGCGCGGCTCGCGGCCCGCGAGAAGACCCACGCGGCGGCCGCCCGCTGGGCGGAGTCGAAGCCGGCCGGAAAGGGAGCGTGACGCCATGCTAGGGACGATGCTGTTCGTCAACCTCACGGACGGGTCGATCGAGCGCCGCCCGGTGGGTCGGGGTCTGCTCCGCGACTACTTGGGAGGGCGCGGGATCAACGCGCGACTCCTCTGGGACCTGAGCCGGAAGGGAATGGACCCCCTGAGCCCCGAGGCGCCTCTTCTCTTCGGCACCGGAACCCTCGCCGGCACGTTCGCCCCGAACTCCGGTCGAATGACGGTCACCTGCAAGTCGCCGGCCACCGGCCTCTACCTGAAGACGAACGTCGGGTCTCACGCGGCTCCGGAGCTGCGGTTCGCCGGGTACGACTACCTCATTTTCCAGGGGAAGGCGCCGCACCCGGTCTACCTTTGGATCGATGACGGCGAGGTCTCGTTGCGCGACGCACGCGGCCTGTGGGGACTGGACACACGGACGGCGGACCGCCGGATCAAGGAGGAGCTCGGCGACGATCAGATCCGGACCGTGCTCATCGGACCGGCGGGCGAGAACCTCGTGGTCTTCGCCAGCATCATGGCGTCGATCTACCGTGCGGCCGGTCGCGGCGGCTCCGGCGCTGTCATGGGGTCGAAAAACCTGAAAGGGATCGCCGTGCGGGGCACCGGGGACGTGACCGTGGCGGATCCCGAAGGGTTCATGAACGTCGCGCTCGCGGCGCGGCGAGCGATCCGCGAGGACGAGTACTGCTGGACACGCTCGTTCGAGTTCGGGACAGCCCAAGGAATCATCGGAGGGAACGAGGCGGGCACCCTCCCGCACCGGAACTTCCAGGACGGGCACATCGCCGACGGGTACAAGCTGT
Organism: Candidatus Bipolaricaulota bacterium; assembly: GCA_041302745.1. GTDB lineage: Bacteria > Bipolaricaulota > Bipolaricaulia > UBA7950 > UBA9294 > JAPLGD01. The sequence goes on from JBFYQP010000209.1 coordinate 2,589, forward strand.
CGGGCGAGTACGTGTCGGAGAAGTTCGCGCATCCCGAGGCCTGCTCTTCGTGTGTCCTCCACTGCGGACGGTTCTCTCGCGTCAAGTCAGGCCCGTATGCCGGCACGTTCACGGCAGGACCCGAGTACGAGACTCTCGCGTCCCTCGGTTCGAAGTGCGGGACGACGGACACCGCCGCGGTCATCAAGGCGGGCGAGCTGTGCAACATCCTGGGCATGGACACGATCTCGGCCGGGTCCCTCATCTCCTTTGCCATGGAGTGCTACGAGCGCGGTGTTCTCACCGCGAAGACCACGGATGGGCTCGACCTCTCGTGGGGCAACACCGAGGCGATGATGATCCTGCTTGAGAAGATGGCCCGGCGGGAGGGACTTGGGGATCTCCTTGCGAACGGAAGCCGCGCCGCGGCCAAGACCCTGGGGCACGGGTCGGAGGCGTGGGCCATCCAGGCCAAGGGCTTGGAGCAGTCGATGGTCGACGTGCGGGGGACGATGTCGTACGCCCTCGCTTTCGCCCTGAATCCGCGGGGCCCCGATCACCTAACGACCGAGTGCCTCGCCGAGTTTGGGTACACCCCGGAGGTGAAGCGACTGGCGGAGGAGATCACGGGGACGCCGAAGGCGACGGATTCCATCTCGCCCGAGGGGAAGCCGCGGATGGTCGCGTGGCACGAGGAGATCTACGCCGTGACCGACTGCCTGGGCATCTGCGTGTTCACGGACACGTGGTCCTACACCCGCATCAACTTCGAGAACATGGCCGCGATGTTCACGGCCGCCACGGGGATCCCACTCTCTGCGGACGAGGCGCGCCGGATCGGCGAGCGGATCATCACGTTGGAGCGGGCGTTCAACCTGCGCGAGGGACTGACGCGCGAGGAACTGGACGTCCTCCCCCGCCGAATGGTGTCGGAAGGGTCACCGACCCTCCGCAACGGCGAGCGAACCCTCACCCCGGAGAAGCTGGACGGTATGCTGCGGGAGTACTACGCCCTGCGAAAGTGGGACCCGAAGACGGGAATTCCCCGTCGGGAAACGCTCGAGCGGCTGGGGCTGGACTCGACGGTCAAGGACGCGATCGGAGCCCGATGAGAGTCCACGTGCGGCTGATGGTGACTCGGGAGCAGATCGTCCGGGGACGGACGTTCGACCTCGACGTAGGGGCCTCGGCCACCGTCACGGACGTCCTGCGCGAACTGGTCGTGCGCGAGCGGGACGTGATCGGTCCTGTCTTGGTTCCGGGCCCGGGTCTCTCTGTGCGTCCGGGTCTGGCTCTGCTGAAGAACGGAGTCAACGTGCTGCACTCCCCGGAGGGGCTAGAGACCCGCTTGTCCGAGGGAGACAACCTTTCGTTCATCCACGGGATCAGCGGTGGGTGAGGCGATGCGGAGGCGGCGACGGTGAATGTGAGGGTGGTGAACCTGGGATCCTGCAACGGCTGCGAACTCGAGCTGCTGGACCTTCTTCACCTCGAGCCCGGACTGCGTCTGTGCGACCGCGACGATGAGGCGGAGGTTGTCCTCGTGACGGGCGTGCTGACGGAGGCCAATCGTGCCCGCGCCGAGCGCGTGAAGCTGCGCCCCGGCGTGCCGGTCCTGCGGATCGGATCGTGCGGAATCTCGCAGGGCTTGTTCCTGCCGCCGGATGGCGCCCTCGACCGCGTGCCGGATCTCGGCCGAAGTGCCGCGCGCGTCGTCGTCGGGTGCCCGCCGGCTTCCTCGGAGATCGCCGCGGCGCTTCGGAGCCTTTGCGGAGGGGGCGCCGAATGAGCCCACGTGAGGTGACCCTGCGCTTCGAAGTGCCGGAGGTGTACCGCCTCGTCGTGCAGGCAGACGGCGACGGGGTCATCCGCGAGGCGCGCGTCGTAGGGGAGTTCGTGTCGCGGCAGATCGGAACCCTCGTGAAGACGCATTACGCCGATCCCCACAAAGCCATCTACGTCGTCGAGCGGCTCTGCGGCGCCTGCTCCCATGCCCACACCCTGGCGTTCGCCTCGGCCGTCGAGAAGGCGCTCGGTATTGAGGTCCCGCTGCGCGCTCTGGCGATCCGCACCCTGGGAGCGGAGCTCGAACGAATACAGAGCCACGCGTTCAGCTTGAGCGAGATCGCGACGGCGGCAGGCTGCCACGAACTGGAGCGGTCGCTGTGGGGCGTGTGGCAGGGAGTCACGGCGATCCTGGTTGAGGTGAGCGAAAGCCGAGTCCACTACGGCCTGAACGGCATCGGGGGACTGACGCGTGACGTCCCGCCTGCCGCGCTCCGCAAGGCAAGAACGATGCTTGCCACGCTTCAGGCATCGATTCAGGCCCTTCGCGGTGAGTTCGACCGGACGCTCGGGGAGCGCCTGGCGGGCCTCGGCGTGTGGTCGTCGCAAGGCGAGGAGTTGCCCGGGACCGGGCCCAACCAGCGAGCCTCCGGCTCGCGTCGTGACGTACGAAAGGATCGGCCCTACCTCCTGTACGCGGAGTTGCCCTTCGATGTGCCGGCCCGCGAGGAGGGGGACAGCCTCGCGCGGGTGTCCGTACGGCTCGAGGAACTGCTCCAGTCGTGCACGATGGCGGAGGAGATCCTCAAGTCCATCCCGGCGGGCGCGATTCAAGCGGAGAACGTTGACGCGGCGCCTGGCGCGACCCTTACGGCCGCGATGAGCGTGGAGGCGCCACGAGGCGAGGACCGCCACACCGTCGCACTCTCGCGGGAAGGCGAGATCAGAGCGTTCACGATCCGGGTCCCGACCGAGGACAGCATCGTGGGCGTAGCGGCGGCCCTCGTCGGCGTCCCCGAGGCCGACGCGCGGCTCGTCGTCTCGTCGTTCGACCTGTGCATGAGTTGCTTCGGAGGAACGTGAGCACGCAGGGAGTGACGATCGACCAGAAGCTCTGCGACGGGTGCTGGGCCTGCATCCGGAGCTGCCCGTCGGCGGCTCTGGAGGCGCGCAGCGCCGGGCGGGCGGCGGAGATCACGTGGAATGCCGGACGGTGTCTCTTCTGTCGTCGGTGTGAGGCGGTCTGCCCGAAGGAGGCGGCCGGCCGCGCGCCGCTCGAGGGGGGGGAGGCGGGTGCGCCGGCCGAGCCCCGTGTCCTCGTGCGGCTGTCGGCGTGGGTGTGCCCGCAATGCGGCGCACGGTTCGGCGCAGGCCCGCGACGGTTGTACGAAGGGATCGCCGCCGAGGCGGCCGAAGGCGGACGGCTTCTTCTTTGCCCGCGCTGTCGCCAGCGAGAGACGTTCCGAGCGGAGATGGTCGGGAAGGGAGAAGGAGACCGATGCTGAAGTACGTGATCAAGAGGCTCTTGTGGATGCCTCTCGTGCTCCTCCTCGTCGTCACCCTGGTCTTCTTCCTGACTCACATGGTTCCGGGGAGCGCGATCCGCGTCCTGCTCGGCCCGCACGTCGGAGAAGCCCAGCTCCAGAAGGCGACCGCGGAGTACGGGCTCGACAAACCCTTGCTCACCCAGTATTTCATCTACATGGGGCACCTGCTGCGCGGCGATCTCGGGCGATCGATCGTCACGCGGCGTCCCGTGGCGACGGAACTCGCGACGTATTTGCCTGCCACCCTCGAGCTGACGTTCTTCAGCCTGGTGCTGATCGTCGTTGTGGGTGTCGTGCTCGGCGTCGTCGCGGCCGTGCATCGAAACAGCCCGCTCGATATTCTGGCGCGCGGAGTTGCCGTAGGTGGGGTCGCGTTGCCGCAATTCTGGCTCGGCCTGATGTTCATCCTCCTGTTCTCGTACTACTTACGGTGGTTCCCCATGGGCGGGCGGATGGAGATGACCATTGCGCCGCCCACGCGACTCACGGGCATGTACGTCTTCGACAGCCTGTTCACCGGGAACTGGGCGGCTCTCTTGGACGCGTTGCACCACCTCGCCCTGCCCGTGCTCGTCATGGCCCTGACGAACCTCTCCACCACAACGGCCATGGTGCGTTCCTCCATGCTCCGCACGCTGAACGAGGACTTCACACTGATGGCCAAGGCCTACGGACACCGTCCATTCCGCGTCCACTACATCTACGCGCTCAAGAACTCCCTCATCTCGGCGGTGTCCGTGATTGGCCTGACGACGGGGTACCTCCTGGGGGGCGACGTCCTGGTGGAGACCGTCTTCGATTGGCCGGGGATCGGGCTGTACGCTGCGCGATCGATCCTGCACGTTGACTACGCACCCGTCATCGGCGTCGCGCTCGTCATCGCGGCGGTGTACGCCGTCGTGAACCTGATCACCGATCTGCTGTACGGAGCCCTGGACCCCAGGATCCGCTACTAGAGGAGGGGAAGACGAATGGAACGACACGACGGACCGCGACGGGACTCTCTCTGGAGACGCGTCCTCTACATCGTTCGGCGCTCGCCCCTCGCCATCGTTGGGATCGCTCTCATCCTGCTGATTGCCGTGATGGCGATCTTCGCTCCCTGGATCGCGCCGTACGATGCCGTGCGCGTCAACCTCTCGCAGGCCTTCCAGCCGCCCTCGGCGAGCCACATCTGCGGGACCGACGACATGGGACAAGACATCTTCAGCCGGATTGTCTACGGATCGCGCGTGTCTCTGATGGTGGCTTTCGTTGTCGTCGGCATCGCCGCGACCGTGGGGACCCTGATCGGCCTCATCAGCGGCTTCTTCGGAGGGGTTGTCGACATGGTCATCATGAGGGTCGTGGACGCCTTTCTGGCGGTCCCGTCCTTCGTTCTGGCGATGATCAGTGCGGCCGCGCTCGGGCCGTCCATCGTCAACGTGATGCTCGCGCTGTCGATCGTCTGGTGGACGTGGCACGCGCGCATCGTGCGCGGAGAGGTCCTGAAGCTTCGGGGCACGGAGTTCATGGTCTCGCTGCGGTCCATGGGCGCGAGGACCCCGAGGATCCTCTTCCGCCATCTCCTCCCGAACTGCGTGGGACCGATCGCCGTGCAGACGACGCTGCAGCTCGGGTTCGCAGTCCTCACGGCGGCGGGGCTCTCGTTCCTCGGACTGGGCGCACAGCCTCCCACCCCGGAGTGGGGTCTCATGGTCAGCGTCGGCCGGCAGTACCTGCCGGCAAGTTGGTGGATGATCACGTTCCCCGGCCTGATGATCTTCCTCCTCGTCATGGGGTTCATCCTTCTCGGCGACACGATTCGCGACGTGGTATCGAGGGACATCCAATGAACAACGAGACCCCTGTGGGAGCGCAACCCCTTCTCGAGGTCGAGGACCTGCGGACGTACTTCTTCACCTACCTCGGCATCGTGCGCGCCGTGGACGGGATCTCTTTCAGTCTTCGGCGGTCGGACACGGTCGGCTTGGTTGGCGAGACGGGGTGCGGGAAGAGCGTGGCGACCCGCTCGATCCTGCGCCTCGTGCCCCCTCCGGGCCGGATTGTGAGCGGCCGAGTGGTCTTCGACGGTCGCGATGTCCTCGCGATGACCGAGCGGGAAGTGCGGGACGACGTTCGAGGACGCGGGATCGCCATGGTCTTTCAGAAGCCGATGTCGTCCCTCAACCCGGTCTTCTCCGTGGGTCAGCAATTCACGAGCGTTCTGCGTCTGCACCATCACGTCAAGCGCGACCAGGCCAGGGCGATGGCCATCGAGAACCTTGCCGCCGTGGCGCTGCCGGCCCCGACTGAGATCCTCCGCATGTACCCACACGAGCTCTCCGGAGGGATGCAGCAGCGCGTGTTGATCGCCATGGCCCTCGGCTGTCGCGCGAAGCTTCTGGTTGCGGACGAACCGACGACGGCGCTCGATGTTTCGGTGCAGCTCCAGATTCTGAAGCTTCTCGAGGAGGTCCGGCGGCGCACGGCCATGGCCATCCTGGTGATCTCCCACAACCTTGGCGTTGTCTCGAACCTGTGCGATCGCGTGATCGTCATGTACGCCGGCACGGTCGTCGAGGACGGTCCCGTGCAGGACATCGTGACGAATCCTCACCACCCGTACACCCAAGGCCTCATTGACGCGGTCCCGGACTTCGCGCCGCGCGGCTCCGCCCTAGGCACGCTGAAGGGAGAGGTTCCAAGCCTCCTCTTGACTCCGGATGGATGCCGATTCCATCCGCGTTGCCGCCTTGCTGACGAGGTCTGTCAGAGGGAGCGCCCTTCGATGGCAAGCACCAGCGCCGATCGATCCATTGCGTGCCACCATCCGGCCGAGGCGGTGTCGTCTCGCTCGAGACGACCATCTCGAGAGCAACGGGAGTCCCCATGACGGACCGCCGGAATGTCCGCGCCGAGGCGTCGTCCGCACGCGCCGGGCAGCCGGGCGCCCTCCCTCCCTGGCTGACGTATGAGGGTGCCGGCCTTGCGGCGGACGGGATCCCGCTGGTCGAGATTGCCGGCGCCGTCGGTACCCCCACCTACGTCTACAGCGCCGAGCGGATTCTGGAGAACGTCCGGCGGCTGCGATTTGCGTTCTCCAAGCTCCCCGCCAGCATCCTGTACGCCGTCAAGGCGAACGCGAACGGAGCTGTCCTGAGGTTGCTGGCTGGGATGGGGCTGGGAGCGGAGGTCGTCTCGGGAGGCGAGCTGTTCCGGGCTCTGCGCGCGGGATTCGCCGCGGAGCGCGTCGCGTTCTCCGGAGTGGGAAAGACCGACGCGGAGATTGAGGCGGCTCTTCGTGTCGGCGTCGGCACGCTGATCCTCGAGTCGGTGGAGGAGGTCTCCGTCGTGGAGGCCCTGGCCCGCAGAGAGGGGCGTAGGGTGTCGGTCGCGCTGCGACTCCACCCCAGCGTCAGCGCGGGGACGCACCCGTACCTCGCGACGGGCGAACGCGAGACGAAGTTCGGACTTGAGGAAAGGGGATTCCGCACCGCCCTGGAGTTGCTGGAGCGGTCGAAAACACTGGATCTCGTGGGCCTCCACGTGCATATCGGGTCGCAGATCACGTCGGTCGCCCCGTATGCGGCGGCGCTCCGAGCGTTGCTCGATGCGGAGAGAGCGGCGCGGGAGCGCGGGCACCCGCTCCGCTTCGTGGACCTGGGAGGTGGATTTGCGATCCCCTACGGAGACGGGGAGCGTCCGTTCCCGCTCGCGGATCTCGCCGAGACGATTGGAGCGGGCTGGCCCGAGCAGCTCGAGCTCCGGATTGAGCCGGGGCGTCTGTTGGTCGGCGACGCCGGTGTGCTCCTGGTTCGCGTCTTGTACGGCAAGACGTGCGGCGCGAAGGAGTTCGTAGTCGTCGACGCGGGGATGAATGCGCTCGTTCGTCCCGCCTTGTATGGAGCGCAGCATCGGATCCGAGCTGTTGGACGCAGTGCCGGAAGTGCCCACGTGGTCGATGTTGTCGGCCCGGTCTGCGAGAACGCCGACTTCCTCGCTCGAGATTGCTGGGTTCCTCCGCTCGAGCGAGGCGACCTCCTGGCTGTTCTCGACGCAGGCGCCTACGGGTTTTCGATGGCATCGCAGTACAACTCGCAGCCGCGCCCCGCGGAGGTCGTTGTGCTTCTGGGGAGGGCCGAGCTTGCTCGGCGCCGCGAGACGCACGCGAACCTCGTCGAGGGGGAAGTCGAGGGCACCGAGTGTGACGTAGCCCGGGCTGCTCCTCCTGCGGAGGATCGCACATGTGGCGGAGCAGGGGGAGAGGAACGTAGGCCGTCATGCGCCTTCATTGCGGGGCCGCACGGGGGACGGGATCGATCGAGGAAAGGAGAAGCCTGTGAATAGGTACGACGTCGTGGAGCGGCTCAAGAAGGATGGGGGGCTGGCGATTGTTCGCGCCGACTGTGTCGTGAACCTCGTGCGCGTCGCGGAGGCGGTGCGCGACGGGGGAATCTCCTCGGTCGAGATCACCATGACGACTCCGGGAGCATTGGATGCTCTCAGCGCGGCCTCGCAGAGACTGGAGGGTGTGCTCCTGGGCGCGGGAACCATCCTCGACGCCGTGACGGCGCGCACGGCGATCCTCGCCGGCGCGCGGTTCCTCGTGACGCCGACAGTCGAGAGAGACGTGATTGAGATGGGCCACCGCTATGATGTGCCGGTCATCTGCGGGGCCATGACCCCCACCGAGATCCTGGGCGCGTGGGAGGCGGGAGCGGACCTCGTGAAAGTGTTCCCGGCGGACGCGCTGGGGCCGGGGTACCTGAAGGCGATCCGGGGCCCCCTCCCGCAGATTCCGCTCGTTCCCACAGGGGGTGTCACCGCAGAAACGGCCGGTCAGTACATCTGCGCGGGAGCGGAGCTCGTGTGTGCGGGAGGCTGGCTGGTGGATTCCAAGACGGTGACCGAGGGCCGGTATGATGTTCTGACCCAGCGTGCGCGGCAGCTGGTCGCGGCGATCCGCAAGGCGCGAGAGGAGAGGAGTCATGCCTAACGAGCTGGTCACGTTCGGCGAGGCAATGGTCCGGCTGTCTCCCCCGAGCTTCCAGCGACTCGAACAGACCACGAGCCTGGATGTGAAGGTCGGCGGCGCAGAGCTGAACGTGGCTGTGACCGCGCAACGCCTCGGGCTGCAGACCGCGTACGTCACTCGCCTCACGGAGAACCCGCTCGGTCGGATGGTCGTCAACAAGGCGCGGGAGCACGGCGTCGACACGTCGCACGTGCTGTGGACGAAGGATGATCGGGTTGGCCTCTACTTCACCGAATTCGGAGCCTCGCCGCGGCCGAACACCGTGCTCTATGACCGCCGCGACGCGGCCATCGCCCGCATCGCGCCGGGGATGATCGACTGGCGGGCGGTCTTCGCTGAGGCACGGTGGTTCCACACGTCGGGGATCACCCCGGCCCTCTCGGCATCGGCAGCCGCGGCGACGAGCGAGGCCGTGAAGGCCGCGAAGAGGGCCGGACTCAAGGTCTCGATTGACCTCAACTACCGCGCACGACTGTGGTCCCAGGACCAGGCCCGTGCTGTGATGACCGAGATCATGAGCGATACCGACGTCCTGATCACCACCGAGGAGGACACGGAGCGGGTTTTCGGGATCACCGGCAAGGACTACGAGGATGTGGCGCGCACGCTGGCGAAGCGGTTCGGCCTTGAAGCTGTGACCATCACGCTTCGCGAGACCCCGTCGGTCTGGCGGAACACGTGGGGCGCCATCGTCTACGCGGGCGGGGAGATACACCGCAGTCCGATTCTGGATCTCGAATTGGTGGACCGCGTCGGGGCTGGAGACTCCTTTGCCGGAGGGTTTGTCTTCGGGTACTTGAAGGGCGGACCGGCGATGGGAGTGCGCTACGGGGTTGCCGTATCCGCGCTCAAGCAGACGAATCCGGGCGACCTGTGCTGGGCGACGCTCGACGAGGTCGAGCGCACGCTGAACGACGGGAGCCTGCGGATCGTTCGCTAGCGGCCCACCGCCCCCCCCCGCGAGCCGGCTAGTCGGCCACCCAGTCTCCCCGCACGACGGTGACGGCCTGTCCGCTCATGCGCACTCGGTCGCCGTCGACGAGACAGCGCACCACGCCTCCGCGAGCCGACACTTGGTGTCCAACCAACTCCTTCTTCCGGAGTTTCGCCGCCCAATACGGGGCGAGGGCGGTGTGGGAGGATCCGGTCACGGGATCCTCGTTCACGCCGATGCTGGGTGCGAAGAAGCGTGAGACGAAGTCGGCGCCGCCGCTCTGACCGCGAGCGGTGACGATCGCCCCGCGGACGGGGGCTCTCTTCAAGGCCAAGTAATCAGGAGCCGCCGCTCGCACCACGTCCTCGCTCTCGACCTCCACCAGGTAGTCGAATCGGGTTCGTCCCACATAGACCGCGGCGAGGCCGAGCGCCTCGAGGAGTCCGGCGGGCGCCGGCATCTCCGTGGGAGGATTGGCCGGGAAGTCGAGCTCGATCCAGTCGCCGCGCCGCGTCGCGATGAGGAGGCCGCTCTTCGTGTGGAACCTCGCCGGCTCGGTTGGAGAAAGCTCACCAAGCTCCCAGAGGGTATGAGCGGTTGCCAAGGTGGCGTGACCGCACAGGGCGACCTCGGCGGCCGGCGCGAACCAGCGGAGGTCGTAGCCGCCATCTGCTCGCCGCCGCGGGAATGCGGTCTCCGAGAAGCCGAGCTCCGCGGCAACGTGCTGCATCCACTCCGCGGTGACCTCCTCGGTCAAGAGACACACCCCGGCGGGGTTCCCCGCGAAGGGACGGTCGGTGAACGCGTCGACGTGCTGGAATCGGATGATCATAGACCTCCTTCTGACGCCTCGGTCGAAGGCAGTCTACTTGGTCCGTGGGCGGTACTCCTTTGGAGTGCAGCGTAGCGTCACTGCCCCGCCTCGTCCTGCGCAGGGAGAAGAGCGACGGCGCGAGCCGGTGCCCCGTCGGCGCCTTCGACCTTGAGCGGGAACGCGGCGAACCAGAACGTTCGGACTCCATCGGGCAGCCGGTCCAGGTTGCAGAGCCCCTCGACGATCGGGATGCCGGCTCCGAGCAGAATCCGATGCGCGGGGAAGCGAGAGGTCGGGTCGATGGCGTCCACGCTCGGCGTGTCGATGCCAACCAGTCCGGCGCCGCGCGAGACGAGAGCTTCGGCGAGCTCCGGCGAAAGGTGCGGGAACCCCTCGAAGTAGGACCGAGACTCGAGGTCTGCGGTCCAGCCGGTGTCGAAGAGAACGGCGCAGCCCCGGGGCAAGGCTCTCGGAAGGACGCTGGCAGGGATCGTGCGTTCCCGGGTTCGGACAACGACCGCCGGCCTGAGCATGAGGGTGAGGGAGCCAATGTCGGCTGCGCCGGGGATGAAGTGCAGAGGGGCATCCATGTGCGTCCCCAGATGCATGTCGAGGAGGGTGACGTGCGTGGCCTGGGTTTCCGGGTCGGCCCCGTCGCCCCGCGCGAGAGCGACGCCGACCTGGTTGCCAGGGTAGGACAGGCTTCGGCAGGACAGCGGCCGTGTGAGGTCGACGATCGCGAACATGGTCTCCTTGCCCTTGGGGTACTCGACGCCTCGGGATCCGTGAGACTCTCGCCGAAGGCGCCGCCCGGCGCAACGTTCCCGCAAAGGGTGATCGGTGCTTCGGCTCGCACCGGTCGACATCGCCGCGCAAGCGTTGCTCATCTACGGTACGCAACGCAGCCCGTAGATGCGGGTCGCCGCGTGGAGAGCCATGGGTACAATCCTTCCCGTTCTTGGTGCCGTCTCCTGACGAGGAGGGACGATGCGTGGATTCGAGAAGTACCTGGCACTGTGGGTAGCGCTGTGCATGGGACTGGGCCTGCTCCTGTCGCAGACGGCGCCGAGCGTCGGCGAGGCGATCAACGCGCTCCAGGTTCACGGAGTGTCGATCCCGATCGGCGTCTGCCTCTTCCTCATGATGTACCCAGCAATGCTCAATCTGCAGTGGGGCGAGCTACGTAAGCTGCGCGCCAACCCGAAGCCGATCCTGCTGACGCTCTTCTCGAACTGGATCCTCGCGCCGCTCCTTGCGGCCGGGCTGGCCGCCCTCTTTCTGCGTGGAAATCCTGAACTGATGGTTGCCGTCATCCTGCTGGGCGCGAGCCCGTGCACGGCGATGGTGCTCGTGTGGGGAAAGCTCGCCGACGGCAATCAGGAGCAGAACGTCGTCAACACCAGCCTAAACACGATCACGATCATGGTGCTCTACGTGCCCGTTGTGTCGCTTCTGACCGGGATCCAGAACATCCCGCTCGACCGCGCGCTTCTCGCGATCTCGGCGGGGATCTTCATTGGGGCGCCTCTCGTCCTCGGCGTCGTCACGAAGTGGCTGGTCATCCGCGCGAAGGGCGAGGAGTGGTTCGGCGGAGTCTACCGGCCGGTGGTTGGCAAGGTCGCGATCGTTGCCCTGCTGCTGACGCTCGTCGTCCTCTTCGCGCTGAACGGAGAGGTGCTCCTGCACCACTTCGACCAGCTTCTCCTCGTCTCCGTTCCGCTCCTTCTCGGCTTTGCGGTGATCGTCGCGTTCAACCTGCTCGCGACGCGCGCGCTCAGATTCCGATACCGCGAGGCGATCATCACGACCATCATCGGCTCGTCAAGCCACTTCGAGATTGCCATCGCCTCGGCCGTTGCGATGTACGGCGTCGGCTCGTACGCGGCGCTCGGGACGACGATGGGTCTCTTCTGGGAAGTGCCGATCATGCTCTCTCTTGTGTACGTCGGGAAGGCGCTGCGCAGGAGAGGGTTCTGGGCCTCGTGAGCGCGTCGGGTTGAGCGAGCTCGGAGGCACGGGGTACCCTCTTCGCGTGATTCGAACAATCGAAGAGCTCTCAATGAACGCCTGGCCCGCGCTCGAATCCGTGAGGAGTGATGGCTGGGTCTTCCGCTTCTCCGAGGGATACACGCGCCGAGCGAACTCCGTTCATCCGTTGGGTGCCGGGAGTCGCGATCTCGCGGAGAAGATCGCGGAGGCCGAGCGGCTCTATCGGGCGCACGACCTGCCCTCGACCTTCAAGATGACGCAAGCAAGCCAGCCTGCCGGCTTGGACGCTGCCCTCGCGGGCCGCGGCTACGCGGCGGAGGCCGGGACGAGCGTTCGGATTGCGGGCCTTGGCCGGGCGGAGCGGTGCGACCTGGACATCGAGCC
>JBFYQP010000052.1:0-3274 GCA_041302745.1 Candidatus Bipolaricaulota bacterium
GCCCGGATGCTTCTCCACGAGGCCCACTCTGCGAAGGCACGATAGGGCGGATCCCAGTCTAGGGCTGCTTCTGGAAGAACCTCAATCGTCTTCACAAGATCGCTGCGAGATGCAGACAGCAGGCGCAGGGTGAGATCGATCTCGTCCGCCCCGCAGGGCGCGTAGTCCCACGAGAACAGGATCTCGTTGCCCCGAACGCGCTCGACGACTTGAACATCGCCTTCCACCTTGGGACACGCCAGCCCGTGCTCGGCCAGCCAGCTCTGATACTCCACGAGCTTGGTTGGCACTCTGCCCAGAACCTCAGCCTCGCTGCTCGCCCATGTCGCGAAGCCGTGAAGATCAAGACACCAGGCCATCCACCCGGTCTCATTGCCTGCCATCTCGTGGAGCCAAACACGCATGGGAGACACCTCCCTGTTCCTCTGGCCCAGCGGGCGCTCGACCCGCCTCCACCTTCCGGTCCACACCTGGAGAGACTCTAGCACCTTCTCGATGCGTCTCGTTGACACGGGGCCATGGGCAAGGAGTTGGTATGCGCCCGCATTGAGCGAATCAATCGCGGAATCGCCCGCACCTCCAGGCAGCAATGTATCCAGACCAGCTTGACGGCTCTGACGACGCAGCGAGTGCGAGCATTGCTCATTGACCGCCCCGGGATTGCCGGAGACCGAATTCCTTGAAGAGGCAGGCATAAGAGCATGGCCGGTCCGAGCGGGTCTTCCTCCGTCGAGCGGCGCGGAGTTCAAGAGTAGTCCCTCCGAGGGTAGAAACGCAGTGGGTCAGATGGGTTTGCCCCACGGCGTTTCTACGCCTGGATGCTCCTGAGCCTTCTGGAGTTCGCAATCGCCGAGCCGGCGAACTCACAAGCCATCCGAAGGATGGCCGGGATCATCAAGTCCCTCCGGGCGCAGAAGCGCTGCGAGATCGGTCTCCATGTATCTTCTGCGATAGACCCTGCACTCGGTCTTGAACGCCGGAATGCGTCCAGCCACGGGCATCTCGAGCACGTGGGAGTTCGCCCGCTACGCGGACCGGTCCTGCGGTTCAGGCCAAGGTACCAGACGCGTCGCCCGCGTTCATGCAGACACTGCCAACTCATCCACACGCACGTGCGACCGACCTCAGGCCGTAGTTCGTCATGGGGAAGCCCAGAAAGCGCTCTCGTCTGTCGTGCAGATCACTGTGTTGCCGCGGGGCGTGACACGGGGCGCGTTGAGCCACTCCTCGTAGTATCCGTCCGGAATGGCCTGGACATAGACGCGGCCGCTCTGGATCGACTCATACCCCGGCTCGCTGCGTGTTGGGCAGTCGTAGCGGAAGCAGTTCTTCGACAGGTACCAGCGGTAGAGCGCCTTGCGCAGAGGACGGGGAAGCCACTTCGCGCCCGGCATGCCGACATCGTCGTTGATGTGCAGGGGGAGATGGGAAGACAGCCGCGCGCGCACCTCGCGAACCCCGATCGGCGTTCCTTGCTCGTCCACAATGTAGCCTCGCATGTCAGGATCCATGAGCACCCAGCGCCCGATGTCCCGCAGATAGACGCACGTAACGACGTGGCTCTCTCGCGGCTTCTCGGCAAATGGGTTGAGGTGGATGATCCGGGACGCGAATCCGAGAGCGAGGTAGACATCGTTCAGGATCGTGGCGAACAGCCAGCAGTTCAAGCGTTTCCCCCTCTCGCGGCAAAGGTGGATCAGATGCACGGCATCGAGCTGCTTTGGCCGGGGCGGATTGGGCGAGTGCTTCGCAAGCGAGTGGACCCAGCGCATGCAGGCGATCGCTCGCGCGGCGTCGGAGCCTGTGCCCGCGATCTCCTCCAGGGGGATCTCCTCGCGCAGTTCGCGCAGCTTGGCATGGTCTGGCGCCGCATAGGTGATGGGCGGGATCGGGGCCGACGCAGCGCGTCCGGAAAACGTGGCGTATGCACGAAGCCGCCGCATAAACTGCCTCTTCGAGAACACGAGAGCAACCCACGTCACCGTGACTAGACCGCCGACTGAGGCTCCAACAGCAATGAGAGCGACAACCATCTGAACCTCCCAGACGGAGACTCTGCGCAGGCAGGCTAGCGTCTGCGCCTGTCTGGCGAGTATGTAACAATGCACTGTGCCAGTCAACCTGGCTGTCACTCGGGCCGGCACGGCGAGGCGAGAGTGGCAGCGCAGTCTGCGCCGGCTCGCGAACCGGGAGCGTCCGCGCCTTGCGGGCGCTATCGGCATCATAGCGGCGGCGCGAGACTGATGTGGAGCTGATGGCGTCAAGGATCCAGCAGGCGTCGGGTGAATGCGTATGATAACAGTGTGTTATGATGCCGGTGCTGCTCCGCGGGCAGGCCGCGGCAAGAACAGGGGAGACGATGACCGAGCCACGGCAGAGCGAGTGGGCCGAGGTTACCCGGGACCTCGAATTGCGGTGGGCGGAGTCGCGTGTCCCGGGTATGACGGCGGCGATCGTTGACGGAGATGAAGTTGTCTACACAAAGGCTCTGGGTGTCGCGAGCCTTACCACGGGCCGGCCCGTGACAGAGCGATCGCTCTTCTGCGTCGCGTCGCTGTCGAAGCCGTTTGTCGCTGTCGCCGTGCTGCAGCTCGTGGAGCGCGGGCTCGTCGATTTGGATGCTCCGGTGCGCGACCACGTGCCGTACTTTCACATCCACGGAGCCGAGGACATCTCGGTGAGACACCTCCTTCAGCACACGTCGGGCCTGTCTCACGGGCGAGTGTTCCGGGGAGATGAGAGAGGCGACGACGGAGCTGTGGAACGCGCTGTGCGCCGAGTGGCATCGCGCCGTGTGCGGAGCGCGCCGGGAACCCGTTACTCGTACAGCAATCTCGGCTTCATGGTTGCTGGTGACCTTGTTGCCAGGGCGTCGGGACAGTCCTTTGAGGACTACGTTGCGGATCACATCCTCCGGCCGCTGGGAATGGACGACAGCACCTACGTTCCTGGCGAGGCGCCCCCAGACCTTCTCACGGTGGGGCACATGCGCACGGCCCTTGTCGTTGGGAAACCGCGGGCGCTGAAGAGGGAGAAGCTGCGCCGCGCCTATGCCCCGGTGGGAGGTCTGTACACGAACGTTCTCGACCTCGGGAGATGGGCGAGCGCACACCTCTATCAGGGTCAGTTCCAGGAAGCCAGAGTCCTCGCCCCGGAGACCTTCTCTCTGCTGACGAGCGATCCAATCCGGTTGCCTGGTGGCTCTTCTGTCGGCCTCGGTTGGTTCCTGCGGACGATGAATGAGCCTCCAGCCTTTGGGTATGTGGGAACGACG
>JBFYQP010000066.1:0-6295 GCA_041302745.1 Candidatus Bipolaricaulota bacterium
GTCACTCCGAGTCCGTACAACGGCATGGCAAGGGTCAACTGAGCAACGCTTCCCGCGCCGAGCGGGATCCCCGCCATCGCGATCGTCCACCAGGCCAGCCCGCCGATGGCCACGAAGTAGACTGCCGCCCTCGCCAGGGCAAACCCCTAGAGAGCCGCGATGTGCACGTACCCGGACGGGGGCTTTAGAAGGAGGACCTGGAACTGCCCACCCCGCGTCTCCGAACGGATGCGCCCGATCATCAACGCGAGGACGACCGCCCCGATCGCCGACGCCAGCACCAAGAGGATGGCGCGAACCTCGAGCTGTTCGGCCGTCTCGACGAGGCGAACCTGGAAGAGGCCCCACGCCCAGAACGCGAGCGACCCGACCAGGATCGCGGCCCAGACGCCGCTGCGCCGGAACTCGAGCCAGAGAAGAGCCTTGAGCCCCTTCATCCAAGCACCTCCCGGTACGTCTGCACGACGCTCTTCCCGCGCTCCCGCAGGGTCTCCGCCGTCGCATCGAGAGCGATCCGCCCCTCGCGCAGGTAGACGACTCGCTCAAAAAGCCCCTCGGCCTCCGCGATCTCGTGGGTCGAGAGAAGAACCGTCTCGTCGGTGTGCCACTCCCGTACGATCGACTGAAGGATCTTCTCCCGTGACAAGAGGTCGATCCCGCCAAGCGGCTCGTCGAGCAAGTAGAGCTTCGCGTCGCGGGCAAGAGCCATGGCGAGGCGCAGTCGCCCACGTTCCCCTTTGGACATCGCCTTCGTCCGCCGTCTTGGGACTGCGAGACTCGCGAGCAGCTCACGGTAGCGCGGCACGTCGAAGTCGTCGTAGAGCCCCGTCATCAGCTTCGCCGCGTCGTCGGGGGTCATCCAACTCCACAAGGCGTCGGTCTCCCCCAGGTACACAACGTGCGCTCGCTGAGCGCGGGCCGGCCCGCCGAAGACCTCCACGTCCCCCGAGGTGGGGAAGAGGAGCCCTGCGAGGAGCTTGAGCATGGTCGACTTTCCCGAGCCGTTGAGCCCGAGCACGCCGACCACCTCGCCCGGAGGGAAGTCCAGCGTAAGATCGCGCACCCCCTCCGTCCGACCGTACTGCTTGGTCGCGCGGTTGAAACTAGCCACCATTCAGTGCCTCCTTCAGGGCCGCGAGCGCCTCGGGAGCCGACGCGCCGAGCGCCGCCGCCTCGGCCGCAAATGCCGCTGCCGCCGCTCGCAGCATGCCGCGGCGCATCGCCGCCACCGGGGCGTCCTCGCGAACGAAGGTCCCCAGTCCTCGTCTTGTTTCGATCACACTCGTCCTTTCCAGTTCAGCGAAAGCGTGCACGACCGTGTTCGGATTCACGCCGAGCCCGGCGGCCAGATCGCGGGCGCTGGGGAGCTTGTCCCCCGGAACGATCTCCCCGCGTGCCAGCATCTGCCGGACGTGATTCGCGATCTGAACGAAGATCGGGCCCGCGTTCATGTCGAGTGGCCACGTTCGCTCGATGGTCATAGTGTCTTAGTATACTAGCACACTGGCTGCTGTCAAGAGGCGCAATTCGCCGGTGCAGGGAATTGGCGACATCGCGATCCCGTTGTCGAACCAAAGCGACGCGCCGCAGCGTATCTGTCAGGCAGTGCTTGAAGGCGCCCCGGGAGCTAAGTCAGTAGCCAGCGTGGATGATCCTGATGCGCCTTTCGCCCTTTGCTCGCTCTACTGTGCACAACAGGACGGGACGGAGTCTCCTGTCTTCCGTGAGTGACAGCCGATACCCGTTGTCGACGCAAAGCCCCGCCGCGCGGGGAATGAACTCCTCGGCAATGGGGTCGGCGGTGGAGAAGTCCCCGCTGAGAGAGATCGCGGCGATCATCCCGGGAACGGGCCGCGCTCCATCCACCCCGATGGCGCTCTTGTGAATCATGCCGCTCACGAATGCCCGCCCTTCGATCATCGGCTGGTTGGTGTCGTTGGTCACGCGTTGCAGAGTTGCCTTGCCGTCGTAGGAGTACTTCTCACGTTGCGCGGTCATTCGCGGCCTCCTGAACTCCGAGAATAGCGGAGCAGTGGCAGCGCGGACAACTTTTCCCGAGCAGCACACTGGCGCAAGCCCGAGCATTTCGTCGCTTCTCTCTCGGCCCTGTGGGATCCACGGAACGCGAACTCGCCCAAGCACTCCTCTGGGTGCTCATTCGGTACGGAGTGGTAGATGTCCACGAGGCCCCGCCTGAACGGGCTCCACGCCGCCCGCCGTACCTAGGATAGCCGAGGGCTCAGCAACCCTCGGCCCACACAGGCGCCTCGCAAGCCCCGGCAGCGGCGGGCGACCAGCCGCACGCCCCGTCGCTGCACGCAACGCAGCGATCGAAGGCGCGTTCCGCCTGTGGCAGACAGCATGCCAGCGATCCGTCAACTTGCCTGCTGCGATGCGGCATCCACCTTTCCCGTTCCTGTCGGGATTGACAATCTGTTTGTTCACGGATATCGTATGTTCACGAGACGTGAACGGACGGATACCGTGAACATGAGTCAACATGATGCCCTGCTGAACGAGTGCCTCGTCAAGCTCCGCGGCCACCTCGGTCGCCAGGCGTCCCTTGCGAAGGTCCGGCGACGGGACGAGGCGGAGGGCCCGGACGCCGTCTACCGTCTGACGCCGACCGGAGGAGCTCCGATCGACGTGTGCGTCGGCATCAAAGCGGCTCTCCGTCCGGCTCTCCTTCCCTCGGTCGAGGCCCAGGCAAGCTGGTGGCGGGAGCAGACCGGGTGCGCGGCTGTCCTCCTTGTCGCGTCGCATGTCTCGGAGTCGCTCGCACAGAAGCTGCGTCGACGCGGGATCTGGTTCGTCGACGCGGCCGGAAATGCGTACGTGGAGGTCGCGCAAGGCTTCCTGGTCTACGTCGTCGGCCGCCGCCCGGCTCGATCCCAACCGAGCGCTGCACACTGGATGACGGAGCAGGGAGCCAAGGTCCTGTATGAGCTTCTCGCCTGCGGCCCCCTCGTCGAAGCCACCTACCGAGACATCGAAGAGTCCACCGGCGTCTCCCTCGGCCTGATCTCGAAGCTCGTCTCGTCCTGGGTCAAGGACGGCTCGCTCCGGCGATCGGGGCGAGGAACCTACGAAATCGTCGAGGGAGCTCGCCTCTTGGAGATGTGGTTGTCCGCGTTTGCGGCAAAGCTGGAGCCGAAGATCGTTCTCGGCCGGTATCGCCCGACCATGCGCGGAGGATTCGCGGCGATGATCGAGGCGGCACGCGACGAGATGGACATCGAGCACATCACGCTCGGCGGCGAATACGCAGCCGAACTGCTGGTCGGCCACCTCCGCGCGGGATCCGTGCGGCTCTACGTGCCGGAGGAAGAGCGAGGCCGTGTGCAGCGGGCGTTCCAGCTTGCGCCATCGCCCCAAGAAGGAAGCGTCGTCCTGTGTGAGGCGTTCGCCGGCGACCTCGGGCGCCCGTCGACGGGCCTTGCGATCAAGATCGCCCACCCGGCCCTCATCTATGCGGAGCTCATGTCGAGCGACGACGCCCGTCTCGCCTCGATCGCCCTGCGCCTGAAGGCCTCGCGGCTGACCTGGATTCGCTGAACCAGCCGAATCACCCTCCGTCCGCTCCGTCGAGAAGGTCGCGCTTCATCTGGTCGAACCGCTCCTTCGCGGTCCCCCCTTGGGATAGCGTTCCTAGAGGCACTCCACGGGCGTCCGCCTCGGCGGAGTCGTCGAATCGGCTCCCCCGTGACTCGTGATCCGGTGGATCGCCTACACGATCAGCGCGACGACGCTTCCCGAGAAGAGCACCCCGACAAGCAGCATCAGCCACGGGCCGTAGCCGTAGTACGGGTGAGACACAGGAATCTCCCCCCTTCTTCTCTACGAAGAGTCAACCCAGAGCGGTTGGAGTGAGCGTGACGGGGTCGCGTCGGAGCCTTGAACAGCAGAACCGCGCCGAGCGAGCGGAAGGGATTCCGGCTCGATCCACGGGCGGTTTGCGGCGGGCTCGGCGCAGCCCTGCAGGCCGGAAGCGCGGGCAGAAGCCGGCAGGTTGACTTCCGACGACCGACCGGCTACGAAGGTGCGCCCGGAACAGGGCGGGTTCCGGACCGGAGGAGGACGGATGGACAAGAAGCGAATGGTGGCGTACTGCGGCATCGTCTGCACCGAGTGCGACGCGTTCACCGCGACGCAGGCGGGAGATCGCGAGGCCCTCGGGCAGATGGCGAAGCGGGCGTCGGAGGAGTTCGGAACCCCCATGACGGTCGACGACGCCATGTGCGACGGCTGCCTAGCGACAACCGGACGGCAGATCGGCTATTGCGCGCAGTGCGCGATCCGGGCGTGCGGCGTCGAAAATCTCGTCGAGAACTGCGCTCACTGCGAGGAGTACGCCTGCCCGAAGATCGAGGGGTTCGCCAAGCCGGGGAGCAAACACCGAGCGACGCTGGACGCAATCCACACGAAGCTTGAGAGGTCGGTTTAGGAGCGAGAGGTCCGAAGGCCGCAGGGTAGGAAAACGGGGAGCGCGGCGTGCCGCGCTCCCCGCATGGTTCGAACTCAGACTGCCTAGGCTAGGATCCGCCGGGGGCAGCCGGAGCAGGCATCGGCGCCGGAGCCGGGGCCTCTTCGCCCACGGGCTCTTCCTCGCCGCCGAGCAGACCGCCGAGCGAGAACTCCGCCGACAACACCAGCGTGTTGCCGAGGTTCTCCTCGAGGACATACGCAGCGTCCACGTACAGACCCGCTACGTTGATCCCCGCGCCAACGCTGAAGTAGTAGTCCTGGAAGTCGTTCTTCAGAACCACACCGCCGCGCAGCGCCAGCTCGTCGATGACCTTGAACTCGACACCGACATGCGTGTCGCCAAGGCTCGCCCCGTCAAAGTCCACGTCCGTCGCGAGAATCAGCTTCGAGTCGACGAGCTTCATCGCAAGACCAGCCGTGTACACACCGCTGATCGTGTCCGTCGCTCCGCCGTCCCACGCCAACGAAGACCCCGCAAGGTCCTTCGCGTTCACGCCGATCACGAACATGTCGCCCAGGCTGACGAGCAACCCAAGGTCGAAGCCAAAGCCGCTGGCCGTCGCCCCAAGACCGTTGTCCGCCATGTAGTACTTCACGTTCGCTCCGACCATCGCTACGTCAAGCACGTTCGTCGCCAACGACGCGCCGATCGACTGCTCGACCCAGCTGAACGCTGTGCCCTCTGCGCCTTCCTCGTCGTTCTGCTGCCCGGCGATGGAGGCTCGCTCCCACGCCAAGCCGACCCCAATCATCGAGAACGAGGTCGTCGCACCGATGTACTGGTGCGTGACCCCGAGACCGAAGAGGTCCGTCGACATCCCCGTCAGGCGGGTGTCGCCGAGCGACGCCAACCCAGCAGGGTTCCACACCGCAGCCGTCGCGTCATTCGCGACCGCCACAAATGCTCCACCCATGGCCAGAGCTCGCGCGCCTACTCCGTTCTTGAACGCGCTGAACGCTCCGATTCCGTCGGCCCATACGACCGCGGACAGGACCATGAGGAGAGCTAGACTCACGATCGTTACTCTTTTCATCGTCGCTTGTTCCCCCCTTATGCGGGTAGAGGGTCAGGGTTGCCGGACTTGCGCCCGGCAACCCGTCTCCGTCTTTATCGGTTAATGAACACCAGGCCCTTGCCGTCGAAGGTGTTCGTCCCGTCCGTAGCCGTAACGACGTAGATGTAGCCGCCGTTCGCCAGCGTGTCACCGCTGCTGTCGACACCCGTCCACAGCACTTCCGCGGTGTTCGCCTGCGTCTTCGCCCACACCAGGTGCCCGGCGAGATCGTAGATCTCCACCGAGAACGTCGTCGCAATGCCCGAGCCCTCGTACGCGAATGCTACTTCGTCGTCGAACGGGTTCGGCCCAGCGTAGAACGTCGTCACGTCCAGCTCGCTCGCGATGATCGTCGCGGTCGCGGTGTCCGTGTCCGCCGAGTCGTTCGGGTCCGTGTAGGTGACCGTGATCGTTTCCCCGGCCGTCAGGTCGAGGTCGAGCGCGCCACTCACAAACGTCCCCGTCGTGCCCGACGCCGTCAGGTCGTACGCAACGCCATCGATCTCAATCGCGTCCTGGAGCGACGTGGCTCCGGCGTGCGACGAGTCCGTGACCTTCACGTACACCGTGTCGACGTCCGTGTACTGCGACACCGTCGTGCCACCGACGTTGGTGAACACAACCTGCGACCCCGTCGTCGTCGAGCTGCCGCCGCCCACTGCCACCTTCGACGAAATCATCGCCGAGTCGGAGTGGTTCGTCGGGTCCTGGTAGAAGGCGACGATCGTGTCGCCGGCCAGAACGTCGAGCGTCGG
>JBFYQP010000092.1:0-13962 GCA_041302745.1 Candidatus Bipolaricaulota bacterium
TTAAGACTTCCGCCCCGAAGTTTGAATAGCGCGTGGCCCGGCAACGAGTGCTTGCGGCTTCGACCGTCGCGTTCGGTACGCCGCCGTGGACTCGAACCTAGAAGGCGCACCGCACGAGCGACGTGCAGCCTTCGCCATCTCTCCGGATGCAGGGAATGAGGCCGACGGGAGCCGGACCGCTGATCCACAGAAGAGACTAACTTCTGCTGTCCCTCTCCGAGCGATCCGCTCGCGCACGAAGCTGTAGCCTTGCTCTTGATTTAGACTTCGTCTCGTCCTATACTTACTCCATAATGGCTCCCGAGAAGAGGATGGAACGTCTCCGAGAAGCGGGCGTTACGCCCACCATGCAGCGCCTTGCCATCCTTGAGTTCCTCGAGAGCACGAAGCTGCACCCGACGGCTGACGAGGTGTACGTGGCCGTCCACAAAGAGCATCCGACGATTGCCCGAGCGACGGTCTACAACACGCTGGACGCGCTGACGCGCGCCGGGGCGATTCTTCGCCTGTCCGTCGACCCGTCCGCCGCGCGCTACGACGCCGACCTGGGGCCGCACGTGCACTTCCGCTGCCGGCTTTGCGGGCGCGTGATCGACCTCGACATCGAGACGACAAACTGCCTCAGCCGACAGGTTGAAGGCCACCACGTCGAGGCCGTTCGCACGTACGCCTTCGGCGTGTGCTCTTCGTGCCAATGCGAGCGGGAACAGGTGCCGCAGGGCCACGGCCGGCTGCCTGCGGCGGACGCCGGAGAGCCTAGACAGGGCAAGAAGCGGGAGGAGGCTGGCCGTGCCTGAGTTGCCCGAGGTGGAGACGTTTGTGCGCGGGCTGGCTCCCGCCGTCGGGCGAACGATCGCTTCGGCCGACGTTCTCGACGCGACGCTTGCGGTCGCGGGCGAAGACCTCGCCGGCTCAACGATCGTGGCGATTCGGCGCCGTGGAAAGTACATCGGCATCGAACTGGCCGACGGACCGACGCTCGTCGTGCACCTACGAATGTCGGGACGACTGCGACTGGGGTGCCGCGACGGCGAAGCGAAGTACGCGCGGCTCGTCCTTCGGCTCGACGACGGGGCGCGGATCTTCTTCGTAGACCCGCGACGTTTGGGCACCGCCGATCTCTCAGAATGCGGGTTCGGCGAATCGCTGGGAGTCGAGCCGCTCGACGCGGAGTTCACGGCAGCCGCGTTGGCGAAGCTTACGGCGGCGTCGCGCGCGCCGATCAAGGCGTTGCTGTTGAACCAGCAGAGGATCGCAGGGATCGGCAACATCTACGCTGCCGAATCGCTGTGGCGCGCCCAAATAGACCCTCGCCGCCCGGCCGAGGCGCTCACGCGCGCCGAGGTCGGAAGGCTCCACAGGGCCGTTGTCGCCGTGCTCCGTGAAGCCGTCGAGCAACTGGGCACGACACTCGGATCCAGCGTGTCGGACTACCACCCGACGACGACCGAGACGGGATCGTTCCAGAACCGCCTCGCCGTCTACGGACGCGAAGGCGAGCCGTGCGAGCGGTGCGGCGAAGGCATCGAGCGAATCATCCAGGCCGGGCGGTCGACGTGCTTCTGCCCGGCGTGCCAGACATAGAAACAGGGAGGACAGAGATGCAGTTCAAGGGATCGCAGACAGAGAAGAACCTCTTGAAGGCGTTCGCCGGCGAGTCGCAAGCCCGCAACCGCTACACGTACTTCGCGTCGCAGGCTGGCAAGGACGGTTACGTCCAGATCCAGGAGATCTTTCTGGAGACGGCCGATCAGGAGAAGGAACACGCGAAGCGCTTCTTCAAGTTCCTTCAAGGCGGCGAGGTCGAGATCGCGGCGACGTTTCCTGCCGGCATGATCGGGACGACCGCCGAGAACCTGAGCGCTTCCGCAGGTGGGGAGCACCACGAGTGGAGCATGCTTTATCCGGGGTTCGCCAAGATCGCCCTTCAGGAAGGGTTCGCCGAGATCGCCGCGGTGTTCGACGCAGTCTCGGTCGCCGAGAAGCAGCACGAGCGCCGCTACCTCGGGCTCCTGAAGAACGTCGAGGCGGGGGCTGTGTTCAAGAAGGCCTCTCCTGTCGTGTGGCGCTGCCGCAACTGCGGCTACCTCCACACGGGCGCCGAGGCGCCGATCCTGTGCCCGGCGTGCGCGCACCCGCAGGCCCACTTCGAGCTCCTCGCTGAGAATTGGTAGGCGAACGGAAACGTGCTTAGATGAATGGAATCTGCGCTGGGAGGCGGAGACGATGATCAAGAAGCGAATGCAGGACGCAACAAACGAGCAGATCTACCACGAGATCGGATCGGCCTACCTCTACCTCGCGATGGCCGCCGACTTTCACGCGAAGGGCCTCGACGGCATGGCGCAGTGGATGAAGGTGCAGGCGCAAGAGGAGATGACGCACGCGATGCGCTTCTTCCGACACATCGACGAGCGCAACGGCCGCGTCGAGCTGAAAGCCCTCGCGGCGCCCCAGCAGGAGTGGGCATCGCCGCTCGCGGCCTTCGAGGCCGCCTACGCGCACGAGCAGTTCATCACGGCGCGCATCGACGACCTGGTGAAGATCGCCCGCGAGGAGAACGACAACGCGGCAATGATCATGCTGCAGTGGTTCGTCAGCGAGCAGGTGGAGGAAGAGGCCAACGCGATGAAGGTGGTCGACCTCTTGAAGCTCGTCGGCACCTCGGGGCAGGGCTTGCTGATGGTGGACCGTGAGCTCGGCGCGCGCGTGTTCGTTGCGCCTCCGGCCGGCGGAGAGGCCGCCAACGAGGCGGACTAGGAGGCCACCATGCAGCTCTCGTTCGTCACCGAGCCCGCGGCGCTGAACCAGGCGCTGTTCAGCATTACGCACGGTCTTTACGTCATCACCGCCAAGCGCGGCGACAAGATGAATGGCCAGGTGCTCGATGCCCTGATGCAGGTAACCAGTTCGCCTCCGCGCGTTGCGCTCGGCGTCGGCAAGCGGTCGTTGACGCACGAGATGATCCTGGAGACCCAGCATCTGGTCGTGAGCGTACTTGACCGCAACGATCCGGCTTGCGCGGACGTGATCCGTCGGTTCGGCTTTCAGTCGGGCCGGGACGTTGACAAGTTCGCTGGGTTCCCTCACGAGACGCTGAGCCGCGGCATCCCGTACCTGCCGTCGGCGCTCGCCGTGTTCGAGGCCACGATCCTTCCGTTGCTCACGGTGGATCTCGTCACGCACTCGCTGTTTGTGGCCTCGATCGAGCGCGCCGCCACGCGGGACGGAGGCGATCCGCTGACCTACAACGAGTACCGCAAGACAATGAGAAAGAAGGGATAGCGATGAAGAAGATGGTGTGCACGGTTTGTGGCTACGTCTATGACCCGGCGGAGGGCGATCCGACGTCTGGGGTGAAGCCAGGGACGCCGTTCGAGAGCGTGCCCGACGATTGGGTCTGCCCGCTCTGCGGCGTGGGCAAGGACATGTTCGAGCCCGAGAGCTAACAGGATCGGCGCGACACCCGATCCCCGCCAAGGAAGGAACCCAGGGACAAGACGGCGGGGACACGGGGCGCGCCGGCCCCAAGGATCGAGGAGGACGAGACGTGAAACGACGCGAGCTGTTGCCCGGGATCGAGTCGGTCGGTGCCGTGGACTGGGACCGGCGCCTGTTCGACTCCCTGATTCCTCTCCCGGACGGAACAAGCTACAACGCATACCTTGTCCGAGGCCGCGACCGGACGGCGCTGATCGACACCGTCGATCCGACGAAGGCGGACACCCTGTGGGCGCATCTGGAGCACGTCGAGCGGATCGACGATCTCGTGATCCAGCACGTCGAGCAGGATCACTCCGGGCTCGCGCCGGCCATTCTCGCCCGCTATCCGGAGGTTCGCATCCTCTCGACGCCGAAAGCGCAGACGATGATCGCCGACCACCTCGGGATCCCGGCCGCGCGGGTCACACCGGTCGCCGACGGGGAGGCCGTGCCGCTCGGCGGGAAGACGCTCCAGTTCGTCCATGCGCCCTGGGTCCACTGGCCGGAAACGATGCTGACCTACGTCCCGGAGGACAGGCTCCTGTTCACGTGCGACCTGTTCGGGTCGCATCTTGCGACGAGCAGCCTCTTCGCGAGCGAGGTCGAGCACCTCGAGGGGTCGGCGAAGCGCTACTACGCCGAGATCATGATGCCGTTCGCGAAGACGATCCGCGGACACCTCGAGAAGGTGCGCAAGCTCGATGTCGCCGTGATCGCACCAAGTCACGGACCGGTGCACAACCAGCCGGAGAAGATTCTCTCGGCCTACGAGACGTGGGTGATCGGACCGCCGAGGAACCTGGTCCTGATCCCCTACGTCACGATGCATGGCTCCACGGGGAAGATGATTGAGCACCTCGTCGAGGCGCTCGCGGCGCGCGGCGTGCCGGCGATCCCATTCAACCTGCCGGTCACCGACCTCGGTGCCTACGCCATCCACCTCGTCGACGCAGCGACGGTTGTGTTCGGCACGCCCACGGTCCTTGTCGGGCCGCATCCGAACGTCGTGCTCGCCGCAGCGCTCACCGCAGCCCTTCGGCCGAAGCTCAAGCATGCCGCGGTCATCGGCTCGTACGGCTGGGCGGGCAAGGCGGCGGAGACTGTGCTAGCTCTGGCGGCTGGACTCGGAGCGGAGTGGCTGCCGTCGGTGTTTGCGCGCGGCCTGCCAACGGACGAGACGTTCGAGGCGCTCGACCGCCTCGCCGACACGATCGCCGAACGGCATCGAGGGCTCTCCTAGGAGAAGGATGAAAGACCGGAGCGTGTTCGTCGCGGGCGCCGCGGGAGAGGGAATCCAGACGATCGGTGATGTGATCGCGCGGGCGCTTCTGACGCACGGCTACCCGGTGTTTGTCACGCAGGATTACGAGTCGCGTATCCGCGGCGGCTTCTCGAGCGTACGCCTCCGTGTCGGCGACGTCCCGCGGAACGCCCCTCGCCCGGAAGCCGACATCCTCCTCGCGCTGAACGGGAGGGCTCGCGAGCATTATCGAGAACTCCTTCGCCCGAGTGGCCTCCTGCTCGTGGAGGCGGCGGCAGATGCTGGATCGGTCACGGCCGACGGCTCGTCTTTGGCAGTCCCGTTCTTGGATCTTGCCGTGAGTCACGGCGGGTCGAAGCTTTACGCCAATTCTGTTGCGGCGGGCGCACTCTGCGCGACCCTAGGCGTCCCTTTCGCTGCGCTCCAGGCTATTCTCGAACAGGTATTCGAGAAGCGGGGCCCCGATGTGGCGACGTCCAACGTGCGTGCGGCGGAGGCCGGGTTTGATGCGGCTCGGAGCTCGTTGGGTTCGCGGGCGCCGCACGAGTTGCCGGCACGCGCAAACCGGTACGCGTTCGCTTCCGCTCACGAGACGATCCCTCTGGCGGCGGCGGCCTCTGGATGCCGTCTCATCGCCGCCTATCCGATGTCGCCATCGACGGGCATCATCACTGCCTTCGCCCGTCAGCCCGAACTGGGTGTGTTCGTCGAGCAGGCGGAGGACGAGATCGCCGCGATCAACATGGCGCTCGGCGCCAGCGCCGCGGGCGTACGCGCGATGACGGCCACGTCAGGCGGCGGCTTCGCGCTGATGGTGGAGGCGCTGAGCCTCGCCGGCATGACGGAGACTCCTCTCGTCGTCGTCGTCGGGCAACGGCCGGGCCCTGCAACAGGACTTCCCACGCGCACGGCGCAGGAAGACCTCTTCTTCGCGATGTACGCCGGGCATGGCGAGACACCGCGCGTCGTTCTCGCTCCATCGGACCCGCAGGATGCAATCGACAAGACCGTGCGCGCTTTCGACTTGGCCGACCGCTACCAGATCCCCGTCATCCTGTTGACGGACCAGCTCCTGGCAGACTCGTCGTTCTCCATGGATCCGCTCGCACTTCCGGCGGAGATTCCCGGACCCTGTCTAGCGGATCCAGAGAAGATCGCCGGAGCCTACCGCAGATATGCACTGACTGAGGATGGGATCTCGCCCCGCCTTGCCCTCGGGCAGAGTCGACACCTCGTCTGCATCGACAGCGACGAACACGACGAGGATGGGCACATCACCGAGGATCTTGTCTCGATGCGTCCGGCAATGGTTGAGAAGCGTCTTGAGAAAGGGCGCCGTCTGCGCGCCGAGATGGGGTCGCCATCGCAGAATCGCACAGAAGACGCGGACCTGGTGCTCGTCGGCTGGGGATCCACGAAGGGGGCCATCGGCGAGGCCGTCGATCGGGCGCGCTCAGCCGGCCACAAGTTGGGTGCCATCCACTTCACAGAGCTCTGGCCTCTTCCGGAGCTCACTTTCCCTGAAGGGCCGCAGTACTGGGTGGTCGAGGGAAACGCGACGGGCCAGCTCGCGCGCCTCCTGCGCGCCGAGACGGGGCTCGACGTCGAAGGCCGCATCGGGCGGTACGACGGGGTGCCTCTCGATGCCGTCACAATCCTGAAGGAGCTGCCATGGGCGTAGCCGATGCGTACCGCAACTCCGTCGAGAACCAGTGGTGCCCGGGGTGCCCCAACTTCGGGATCTTGGCCGCAGTCAAGAAGAGCTTGGCACAGCTCAACCTCGCCCCTCATCAGGTCTGCCTGGTCTCGGGAATCGGGCAGGCGGCCAAGCTGCCCCACTACGTGCAGGCCAACGTGTACAACGGCCTCCACGGCAGAGCGATTCCCGCCGCGCTGGGCATTCGCGTCGCGAATCCGAAGCTCAAGATCCTCGTGACGTCCGGCGACGGCGACCTGTACGGCGAGGGAGGAAACCATCTCCTGCACGCGTTCCGCCGCAATCCCGACATCACCGTGATCGTGCACGATAATCGGATCTACGCGCTGACCAAGGGCCAGGCGTCGCCGACGACGCCCCGCGGCGAGCGGACCCGGCTCCAGTTCGGAGGCGTCGAGATTGACCCGGCTCAGATGCTCGCGACGGCCATCGTGAGTGGGTGCACGTTCGTCGCGCGGGGCTTCGCCGGAGACGTCGACGGACTGACCGAGATCCTCGTTCGCGCGATCCAACATCGCGGCCTGTCCCTCGTCGACGTCATTCAGCCATGCATTACGTGGGGGAGCCATCCGGTCGAGTGGTACCGAGAGCGAGTTGCTCCCGTGCCGAAGGACCACGATCCGAACGATCGAACCCGCGCGCTGGCCCTCGCGCTCGACGCGGCCGATGCCTTCCCTGTGGGTGTGCTCTACGAGGCCGAGCCGCGCCCCCTCTTCGCAGAAGCCTACCGGGCGCGCGTCGGAGATGGGCCGATGGCCCGAATGCCGTGGATCCCTCGCAGAGAGATCGAGACGCGACTCGAGCAGTTCGTTGTCGAGCACCCTCGGCGCGCTGTGACGTAGGAAAGTGGATTTGCGTGGGCAGGAAACAGAAGAGAGAACGAGCGGGGAAGAAGGGGTCGCGGCGTTCGCCTCGGCGTGAGGCGCGGCACGACCCGATCTAGATACGGAGGATGCAATGTCGGACGCGAAGAGACAGGCGCAAGGGCAAGCGCTCGTGGGAAGAGCCGTGCCGGAGATCGTCTTGCCCGACCAGGAGAAGGGGACAGTGGATCTCGCGACGTTGCGCGGGAAGCGCGTGCTGCTGTCGTTTCACCCCCTCGCGTGGACGCGCGTCTGCGCGCTCCAGATGCAGGCGCTCGAACAGAAGGCGGACGAGCTTGAGAAGCTGAATGCGATCGCGTTCGGCATCAGCGTCGACCCGACACCCTCGAAGAAGGCGTGGGCGGAGTCGCTTGGAATCCGGAGGACGAAGCTCCTGTCGGACTTCTGGCCGCACGGTGCCGTGGCGCAGTCGCTGGGACTCTTCCACGACAAGGAGGGCTTCTCCGACCGGGCGGCGCTCCTTCTTGACGAGAAGGGGATCATCCGCTTTGCCAAGGTCTACGCGATTCCCGAGGTCCCGGATATCGAGGAGCAGGTTCGCGCTCTCGAAGCCATGTAGCGAGGATCCGAGGAGGATTCCATGCACGCGATGACGAAGGAGTTCCTACAGGCGGCGTTCGCCGGCGAGAGCCAGGCCCACATGAAGTACCTCATCTTCTCGGAGGAGGCAGAGAAGAAGGGGCTGTTGAACCTGGCGCGCCTGTTCCGCGCCATCGCCTACGCTGAGCAGGTCCACGCGACGAACCACTTCCGCGAACTCGGCAAGGTTGGCGATGCCGCCGCGAACCTGCAGTCCTGCATCGACGGAGAGCGGTTCGAGGTGACCGAGATGTATCCCGCCTACCACGCTGTGGCGGAGCTGCAGGGCGAGAAAGGTGCCGTCCGCTCGACGTACTACGCGCTCGAGGCCGAGAAGATCCACGAGACGATGTACGCCAAGGCGAAGACCGTCATCTCCGGCGGCAAGGACCTCAAGCTTGGACCCGTGCTCATCTGCCCGATCTGCGGCTACACGGTCGAGGGCGAGGCGCTGGCGATGTGCCCGGTCTGTGGCGCGAAGCGCGAGACGTTCAAAGGATTCTAGGGAGGAGGACGAGATGAAGCTTGGAGAACTGATCAAGGGTGGAGCTCAAGAGGGCAAAGAGAAGCACGTTCCGACCATCGAGCTGAAGGACTGCCAGGAGTGCGGCGCGACTGTCGTCAAGATCACGGTGGGAAAAGACGTGCCCCATCCGAACGAAGTCGCGCACCACATCAAGTGGATCGCCCTGTTCGGCGTCAAGAACGGGCTCGCCGTGCACATCGCGACCTTCGACCTGGGGCCAACGCTCGGGAAGCCGACGGTCGTCACGCATGCGAACCTCGAGGGGCTGAGCGAACTGGTGGCCGTGGAATACTGCAACCTCCACGGGCTGTGGGAGAGTTCCCTCAAGCTTTAGGAACCCGGGAGGGCCGATGAACCCCGTCTTGCCAGAGATCGAACGCCGCCGCGCCCGGCGCGCGCTGTCCGCGCAGCCCGTGGACCGCGCCGAGGTTGCGACGTTGCTCGCTGCCGCCCACCTCGCCCCGTCCTGCAACAACACGCAGCCGTGGCGGTTCGTCGTCGTGGACGAGCCGGAGCTGCTGGCGCGGGTCAAGGAGTCGCTGCCTGGCGGCAACTACTGGGCCAAGCCAGCGCCCGTCATCCTGGTGGTTGCGTCGCGGCGCGACCTTGACTGCACCCTGTCCGACGCGCGCGACTACTTCTTGTTCGGCTGTGGCATGGCCGTAGGCAACCTGATGACCCAGGCGACGTCAATGGGACTCATTGCCCACCCAATCGGCGGCTACAAGCCGGAGATCGTCAAGGCCGCGCTCGGAGTCCCGGCCGACTACGTGGTGATCACGCTGGTCGTCATCGCCCGCCCGGGAGACGTCGCCCAGCTGTCGGAGAAGCATCGCGCGATCGAACTCGGTCCGCGGGATCGCCGCCCGCTGGACAGCGTCGCGGCGTGGAACACATTCCCGTTCAACGACCCGGCCCCGGCGTAATGCGCGGGGACGAGCCCACGCTCGAGGGCGTGGATCCAAGGGAGGACATCGATGAGAGGAACGAAGACGCTGGCGTGGATTGCAGCGGTTGCTGGCGTTGCCCTGGCCGTGCCGTTCGCCGCGCTTGGCGAGGTGACGCTGACGTTTGAGTTCGCGGGGTTCGCGCCGCACGCAGGCCAGGCGCTGGCGCTGCGCGTCGTCGACGACGCGACGCGCGTCGAGGTCGCGCGCGTGCTCCTTCCCGAGGTGCCCGGCGAGACCTTCCAGCTCGATCTTGCGCCGTTCTCCGAGGGGCGGACCTACCAGATCGACTACTTCATCGACCAAAACGCGAACGGGCTGTACGACGCCCCGCCGACCGACGCCGCGTGGCGCTTCTTTGTCTCGTCCATCGTGGGACCGGGCATCGTCAGCGTGGTCCGCGCAACCGCACACACGGACATCGGGTGGCCGCCGGCCATCGACGGGGTCGTGGGCGCCAACGAGTACCGCAACTCCCTGAACGACGCCGCGACAGGGATCCGCGTGCATTGGCATAACGACGCGGTCGTCCTCTACGTCGCCTTGGTCGCGCCGGGCACTGGATGGGTGGGCATCGGCTTCGACCCCGACTCACGGATGCAGGGGGCCAACTACATCCTCGGCGCGGTCTCCGGCGGCGTCTTGTCGATCACGGATGAATTCGGAGTGTCGGGCGTCATGCACCGCACCGATGCGGTGGCGCACATCGTGCAGGCCGCGGGCCAAGAGGCTGGCGGGGTCACGACCATCGAGTTCGCCATTCCCCTCGCGAGCGGGGACGCCGAGGACAAGCCGCTCGCCCCCGGTCAGGTCGTCACGGCGCTGCTCGCGATGAACGCGACGCAGGACAGTTTCTCGGCCCGGCACACCGCCCGGTCGGCGATCACCATGACGCTCGATGGAGGGAACTAGCATGAGCGCCCTCCGCGATATCGGGTACGGCATCTCCCTGGGCCCGCTGCCGCTCGTGGTCTGGATCGGCCTCGTCGCGATCCTCGTCATGATCGTCGCCGCCGCGCTGGCCAGCCTGAAGAAGCAGGTGCCGCTCTTCCGCAAGGTCTCGGTGCGCGCTCACCGCGCGATGGCCGGTGTGGGAATCGTCCTTGCGCTCGTGCACCTCGTGATCGGCCTGTCGGCGTACGCCTGAGAGTCGACGACCGTAGAGCACCTGGGCCGAGAGGGAGACGCGCAGCGGCTCTCCATAAGGGAGGATCGCGCGCTTGTCACCACGATTGAAGGAAGGCGCCGCCCTGGCGGCGCCTTCCTCTGCTCTCGGCCAAGGCTGCTGCGAGGAACCCGCAGGCAGAACACCCTGCGGCGAGCGTCCGCCTAGTACTGCGGGCGCAAACCGAACTCGGCCGACTCGATCCACTCCTCGGGACGGCTGTAGTACTCGACGAGCGAACTCAGGAGCTCGTAGTGCCCGCGCTCGATCTGAGCCAGCTTCTTGAGCAGCTCGCCGGCCCGGGCGTCAGGCGCCCGCTCAGCGTGATGGTGGTAGAAGGTTTCGGCCTCGCGCTCGGCCTCCATGGCCCGCCGCAGGACCTCGATCAACTGCACATCGGCCGACAGAGCGCTCCCCGCGGCCTCGATGGCGCCGTGTGCCCACGCCTTCGCCGCAGCGACGAGGTCCGGCCCCGTCAGATCCTCCGTGTGCCCAAGGTCGCGCAGCACGGCGGCGTGGCCCGCCTCGGCGTCGGCCAGCAGGCCGAGGAAAAGCCGCGCGCTCTGATCGCGCGTCTTGCGCGCCGCGTCGCGGTACATACGCTCTGCCTTCTCTTCCAGGTGAACCGCATCGTGGATGACTCCCATGCCCGCCTCCCTTCCGTTGATCCCAGGATAAGCGGAGCCCACGACCGCGGGAAGAGCCTGCAGCGTCGAACGCGCAGTGGGTCCGAGGTCCTTCGCAGATCGCCGTTCACGGCGCGGGGGGCAGGAGCGCCTGCTCGCCGTGCCGGGCCTGCCCTGCGGCCGCTCGGCTCAGCCGACAGGGACGGGAAACGCCTCGCCCGCGTGAGGCATGACGAGCACGCGGTACGACGGGCCGTACCGCCGTCGCGCCTCGGCCAGAACGTCGCTTGGGTCGGCGACCGGGATGTAGAAGAAGCGGCGCGCGGTCTCTGGCGCGAGATCGGACTGAAGAAAGACCCGAACGCGCGCGAGGTCCTGGGCGTGGCAGACGGCCTTGTGCCCTCCGAGGCGGAAGCCTTCCGTCGCCAGGATGCTCAGGACGTCGCTCGGCGCGGCGCTGCGCTCGATCCAGTCCTGAAAGACCTTGTGGCCGATCCCGTCGGGGCACGCAGCGAGGAGGTAGATCATGCCCCCGTCGCGCGCCGCGCGCGCCGCCGTGTACTGCGCCTTGTACGCCTGATAGAGATCGATGTCCTTGGGATGACCGCCGGCCGAAGCAATGACCAGGTCAGCCTTTTCAGACACAGGGACGATGGCGTGCTCGTCCCAGAAACGCCGGGCCTCCGCGTGGGCCGACTCCGGCTCCCCAACAACGATCTTCGCGACCTCGCCCCTTGCGTTCAGGACCACGTCGACCAGGAAGTTGACGCCGACGAGCTTCGCCGCCTCCACCATCTCCTCGCTGATTGGGTTTCCGTCGTAGACGCAGGCCTCGCACTGTGGGGCGGAGAGCTGCGCGTGGTTCGCCTCGATCGTCGCCCGTCCGGCGACTCCGGGCAGGATGTTCTTGCGTCCGCCCGAGTAGCCGGCGTAGTAGTGCATGCCGACGTGGCCCAGTGTGACGACGTGGTCGGCCTCGGCAACCCGGCGGTTCACCCAGATCGGCGTGCCGCGCGAGCTCCTGCCCACCTCGACCGTATCCTGGTCGCAGTCATGTATGGCGACGCGGAACTCGCGCCGGAGGTCGCCCAACATCCTGTCGAGTTCAGCGTCCGTCGAGGGGCGGTGCGTGCCCGTGGCGACGAGCAACGTCACGTCCTCGCGCGCCACGCAGCGCTGCATCTGCTCCCAGACCAGGGGAAAGAGGAGGCGGGTCGGCGTCTTGCGCGTGTGGTCCGTGACCACCACGACGATCGACTCGCCGCGCCGGAAGCCGGCGAGGGGGTCACGCATCCCGAAGGGATGGCCCCACGCTTCGGCAAACGCCCGCGGTAGATCGACGCGCTCCATCGGCCGCGCGTCGAGCGTGCCGATGAGGTTCTCGTCAGGCACATCGATCGGCACGACCGCCCTGCCCAACGCGAGATGGAATCGAACCATAGACCCCTTCGCTGCGACGATGCGCCGCATGGTAGCGGTGACCGCAGCACGGGACAACCGTTGCGCGCGCCTGGGTCCCGGACTACGCTTGGAGTGAAGGAGCGACATGACGGTCTCGAAGAGCCTGCGCACATCAGAGTCGGTCACCGAAGGGCATCCGGACAAGGTCGCGGACCGCATCTCCGACGCGATGCTTGACGCCGTCCTCTCGGGCGATCGCCAGGCGCACGTTGCCTGCGAGGTGTTCCTCTCGACCGGCCTTGTGCTCGTCGGCGGTGAGATCACGACCGAGACCTACGTCGACATTCCCAAGCTCGTGCGCCGAGTGGTGCGCGAGATTGGCTACGACCGACCCGGGCACGGCTTCCACTACGCCGACTGCGCGGTGCTCTCCGTGATCAAGGAGCAGTCGAAGGACATCGACGAAGCTGTCCGCGGCAAGCGCCGACAAGCGGGAGAAGCGACCGACGCCGGCGACTCGCTTGGCGCGGGAGACCAGGGCATCGTGTTCGGCTACGCGCGCTCGGACACCGAGACGCTCATGCCCCTCCCGATCCACCTCGCCCACCGCCTCGCGCAGCGGCTCGCCGCGGTTCGCCAGGACGGGACCCTGCCCTACCTCCTTCCCGACGGCAAGTCCCAGGTCACCGTGGAGTACGAGGGAAGCAAGCCGGTTCGCGTGCACACGGTCGTTCTCGCGGCGCAGCATGAGGATGGCGTGGAGCAGCCCGATCTCCGTCGTGACCTCGAGGAGCACGTCGTCCGCCCCGTGCTCGGCCCGTGGATGGAAGGGAAGCCGCGCCTCCTTGTCAACACGTCGGGCCGGTTCGTCATCGGAGGCCCGGCGTCGGACTCGGGCGTGACCGGACGCAAGATCATCGTCGACACCTACGGCGGCTTCGCGCCGCACGGCGGGGGCGCGTTCTCGGGCAAGGACCCGACGAAGGTCGACCGCTCCGGCGCGTACATGGCGCGGTACGTGGCCAAGAACCTCGTCGCCGCGGGCCTCGCCACGGAAGCCGAGGTCGAGATCGCCTACGCCATTGGGCTCCCGGATCCGCTCGCCGTGCGCGTCGACACGCGCGGCACGGCAGAAGTCCCCGACGAGCGGCTGCGGCTCGCCGTGCTCGAGGTCTTCGACCTGCGACCGCAGCCGATCATCAGTGAGCTCCGGCTCCTCGACCAGCGCTACGAGCCTCTATCGGCCTACGGTCACTTCGGCCGCGACGATCTGGAACTCGCGTGGGAGCGGACAGATGCGGCGAGCCTGCTGGCTCGCGCTGTCGGCTAGGCTCGAGGCCTAACTAGGCCGTCCAGAGCTCGAGGGACTTCTC
>JBFYQP010000094.1:0-2764 GCA_041302745.1 Candidatus Bipolaricaulota bacterium
GCCCGGGATCGAGCGGCAGACGCCGCGCGTCTCAATCGCCGTCCGGTGCACGGCGCTCGCGAAGCGCCGCCTAGGCCGGAGCGAGCTCAAGCCACTCTCCGACTGGAGCGACGACCGTCCCAAGACGGAACTCAACTCCAAGCTCTATCGTCAAGCCCCAGACCAGATCGTCGGCATCTCCGACGAAGCGGCCGCCTCACTGCAGAGGTTCTCCTAGCGCAGGCGGCTCTCGACCCGACGGAGTCGTCCCGCGGGTTGGGAGGCGGCAGCTGGGTGCTGTGGGTCAGGGCCTCCACCACGCGCCGCGTTCTTTCGACGGCGCGGCGGGGACTTCTCGGGAGCGCCGGCTGCACGAGAGGGAGATTCCTTGCGCCATGCTGCCCTAGGTGCTCGGCCCCGCGGCGGCGCTACACGTACTTTTCGAGCGCGTTCGTCAATCGGCTCAGGTGGTCAGGACCCTCGAGGTCCACCGCGGCGAGGTACAGGGGCAGACGCCACAGATCGCGGCGCTCGAAGAATCCCGGATCGATCGGCGCTTCGTCTCGATAGCCCGCGAAAACGGAGTCGGGCACCGGTTGGAAGGCATCAAGCATGGCGAGGTCGATCTCGGGATTGCCGAAGTAGACGGCCGGATCAATCACGAACGTGCCTGCGGCCGTGCTGATGAAGTTGTTCTGCTGCCCGTCCCCGTGCAACAGTCGCGGCGTCGCCTCGGGTCCGCAGAGGTCCCGAAGGCGCGGGATCAGTCGCTCCACGTCGCGGGACACGGCGAGCGGGAGATGGCCCGAATCGACGGCCGTCTTCAGCAAGGGCAAGAGCCTGCGCTGCGCGAAGAAGTCCGCCCACGTCGGCGCGGGCGCGTTGTCCTGAGTCAGCGGGCCCCAGAAACCGTTCGAATCGAGGCCGTACGAGTCGCCGCGCACGCGATGGATACGAGCCAGGGTCGCTCCGATCTCTTTCCACTCGCGCGGTCCGCGCTCGACCGCTTCCAGCGCCTCGAGGACGAGGAGCGTCCCTCCTTCTGCGGGCACGATGCCGATCGGTTCGGGGATGAGGACGCCGGCCGTCGCCGACAGTGTCTTCAAGCCGGAGAGTTCGATCGCGAACTGCGCTCGGGCGTTCGACGCCTCGCTGTACTTGAAGAAGACGGAGGATGAGCCATCCGACACGATGGCGCAGCGGTGGCAGGCGAATTCCGACAGATCCGCCTCGCTCCTGATCCTCCACGGCCGGCCTTCGTAGGCGGAGACGGCTTCTTCGACAGAGGTCCGAAGCGGGGCAGCGAGCCACGGGATCGGTCCGCGTCGGACTCTCGGTGCGCCGGGTGTGTCTTCTGGTGTCATGAGCGAGTGCATCGTGCCCGATGCCGCCTCTGCACGCACCCAAGGTCCCCCGAGAGCCGGGGAATAGTGGGGCAGATCGTGACGTGGCGCATCGACAACGGCTGAGCGACGGCGCGGTACGATGTGCTCATGCCGATCCTCCGCGTCGAGCAACCTCGAGATGTCACCGGGATCCACCGCGTCAACGAGCTGGCGTTCGCGCGACCGGAGGAGGCCGACGTCGTCGATCGGCTGCGCCAGGCGAGCGTTCCATTCGTGTCGCTTGTCGCGGAGGACGGCGGCGCGATCGTCGGCCACATCCTGTTTACGCCCGCGATCGTTGATGACGGCGAGCGGCATGTCGGGGGACGCGTCGCCGGGATGGGGCTTGCGCCGCTGGCCGTGGCCCCGGATCGCCAGCGGCAGGGCATCGGCTCGGCCCTCGTGCGGCGAGGACTCGAGCTCTTGCGAGCCGACGGCTGCCCGTTCGTCATCGTGCTCGGCCACCCGAGCTACTACCCACGGTTTGGATTCGAGCGCGCATCGCTGCATGGCGTCACGTGCCAGTGGCCGGGCGTTCCTGACGAGGCGTTCATGCTCCTCGTCTTCGACCCGGAAGCGTTGCGCGGCGTCACCGGCGTCGCCAGCTACCGCCACGAGTTCGACGCTGCCGTCTAGGATGCAGCCCCGTTCTGCGATGCCTGGTACCGGGGCAGCTCACCCGTCTTTGCCTTCCTCGCCGACCTGCCGCACTCAAGCTCACCCCTACGTACGCGAGGTCAAGGCGGGGGCCTACATCCCGAGATCCTCGTTGATGGAGAAGAGGCTGATCCTGCCCGGCGGAGTGCAGTGCTCGACGATCGAGCTGCAGCTGCAGACGCGGTCGGGCGGCGCGCAGTCGTGGCAGACGCCGGTCTTGGCGCGGTGTTTGCTCCCCCTGGATTGCCAAGGCAGCGGAGGTGAGGTTGCGCGCCCGGTGGAGGGTGCGGTCGCGGTCGTGGTCGTCGCACAGCTTGCTCCTGCCGATGAAGAGGAAGACGCGTCGCGGGCCTCGTCGCGAGCGGCACTGTCATCTCAGCCGAGTCGACTCCTCGAAGCCTGGATCGAGCGGCAGACGCCGCGTGTTTCGATCACCATTCGCCGCACAGCGCTCGCGAAGCGCCGCCTGGGCCGGAGCGAGCTCAAGCCACTCTCCGACTGGAGCGACGACCGTCTCCAGACGGAACTCAACTCCAAGCTCTATCGTCAAGCCCAGACCAGATCGTCGGCATCTCCGAGGAAGCGGTCGCCTTACTGCAGAGGTTGTTCTAGCGCGGCACAGAGCCCGCGCCGTCTCGAAGGGATAGACAGCCTGCGTTGCGCAGGCTCCGCATGACCTCGACGACGAAGGGGACGATCGCGTCCTGACACGCCACCTGGTTGAACGTGCCGCAGAGCACGGC
>JBFYQP010000098.1:0-6875 GCA_041302745.1 Candidatus Bipolaricaulota bacterium
GCATCCCCCAGTCCAGCTGGTTCTGCGTCAGCCGCTTGATCCAGCTCCGCACCCAGCAGCCGAAGCTGAACATCGCGTACTTCCCCGTCTTGAACCCCTGAAGGAGACCCGTGAAGTCGTAGCTCAGCACTTCGGTGGGCATCACGCCGTCGACGGTGGCGAGGTTCATGTAGAACTCGATGGCTTCCCGGGCTGCGTCGTCGATCTCGACGTGCCACGTTCGGTCCTCGTGGCGGACGAGGACGTTGCCCTCGTTCTGCTCGACGAGGCACCACCAGAGGCGCTGCTCGAAGGGGGCCATCAGTCCCCACGTTGTGACCTGCCCCGCTGCGTTCCGCGTCGTCAATCGGATCGCGTAGTCACGGAGCTCGGTCCACGTCACCATCCCGTCGGCCGGCGGCACGATGCCGGCCGCGGCGAACAGCGCCTTGTTGTAGAAGATCACGAGCGTTTCCTGCAGGAACGGCACGCCGTAGATGTTCCCGTCGTCGTCCTTCACGCCGGCCCAGCTCTTCTCCGGAGTGTCGGCGAGCGTCGCCGCGTCGAGGTACTTGTTCAACGGCTCGGCGTACCCCATGACGCCGTACTCGTAGGAGACCACCGAGTCCTCGTGGAAGACGTCGGGGGCCTCGCCTCCCTGGAAGCTCGTCAGGAGGAAGTCGTCGATGTTCTCCCAGGCGATCGAGATGATCTCCACCTGGATCGTGGGGTGAGCGGCGTTCCACTCCGCGACGATCTCGTCCATCACATCCACTGTGTCTGACTGCCAGACAGGCGTTACGAACTGAAGAGTCACGGCACTCGTCGCGGCCGCCGCCAGGATCAGGATCGCCGCGACTCCACCGAGAACCTGCACGCTCCGTCTCATCGAACAACCTCCTCCTTCGGCGCGGCTACTGCGGCGTCGCGCCGAGCTTCACGCAGAAGATGCCGTCGTACGTCTTGATCGGACTGACGCTCGTCGAGCTGAAGAGCCCGACAAGGGAGATGAAGTCCCCCTTGGCCACGACGAACGGGAACTTGCTCACGATGATCGTCTTCCCGCCCTCCGTCACCGAGATGTCGGCGCCCATCGCCGCGCGGACCTCGAGCTTCGAGATCCCCACGATCCGCCCCTGGAACACCTGTGGGTGGGCCAGGAGGTCGGCCAGCGAGACGCCGGGCGCGAGGACGAGGAACGACCGCTCGCCGCGCGCTGCCGCCCCGCCCGTCAGGGCGAACGTGACCGTGAGGGTGTGGTAGCCGGCCGCGAGCGGCGTGACGTTCAGGTTCGCCGTCGCCGTCGACCACAGGCCGTTCGAGGTCACGAACGCCTCGACCTCCGCGCCGTTGTCCCATCGGTACGTTGCCGAGGACGCCGCGCCCCAGACCTGGGCGGTGAGCCGATCGGTCCAGGCGAGCGCCGCTTCGGTCGGCCGCGGGAAGGCGACCGCGTTCTCGCCGGCGTTGCGCCAGATGCTGTCGAGCTGCCCACGGCGAACCTGGAGCACGCGGTACCCGAACTTCGACCCATCGGCCCCGGGCCCTTCCCACCACGCGCCGCACACCGCGCCGGACGTCAGCTCGAAGAACGGCTCCTCCTGCAGCACGAAGTTCGTGTGCCAATGCCCGTCGAGGAGTGCGGTGATCCGCTCCTTGGCGAGCAGGGCGTAGAGGGCCTTGCTCTCGGCCGTCGGCGCCCAGTCGGGGCTCGGCTCGTGGCAGAACACAAGGATCGCCGCGCTGGGATCCACGAGGGCGAGGTCCCGCCGCAGCCACTCGAGCTGCGCCGCGCTCACGGAGTACGTCTGCTTCCCGTCGGCGCTGAGTTGGTGCGTGTTGAGGACGACGCAGTGCGTCCCTTTGACGTTGAAGGAGTAGTACGTCGGGCCGAAGTACCGCTCGTAGAGGGACTCGTTGATGGCGGGATCCCGGACGACGTCGTGGTTCCCCACCGCCGCGAAGAAGGGCGACGCAAAGCGAGCGGCGAACGACTGTGCTCCGAACTTCATCCACGCCTCGACGTCCGCCAGCTCGGGCCCCTTCGCGTTCGCAACGATGTCCCCCGTCAGGATCACGAAGTCGGGGGCGAGGGCATTCGCCTCGCTCACGACCTGATCCAGAGTCGCCGCCGGCTCGAACGCCATGCGGCGGTCGGCGAACGCCGCCTCGAACGACTCCGCGTCGGGCGCGTAGTGGAGATCGGAGAGTTGGACAAGGACGAGCGGTCCCGTCTGGGAGATCGAGGCGAGCGGGAAGGCGTACGTCGCTCCCGAGGAGACCGGAACGTACCAGCGCCGCGTCGGCCGCGTCCCGCTCGGCGTCGAGAGGAACACGAAGCGCGCGCCGGCGTCGATCGTTAGGGCAAACCGTCCCCCCGCGTCGGTGCGCGTCACGGTCACGCCGTCGCTCACCGCGGCGTCGGCAACGCCCGCCTCCCCCGCGTCGAACGTTCCGTTCCCGTTCGCGTCAAGGAAGACCCAACCTTCCGCGGCGCAGGCGCCTACGCCCACGACCAGGAGAAGAGCGACAAGAACTCCCGCGTACTTCCCGGCCACGCTAGCCTCCTTTCGTCCCGTGAACGGCGGCGACGAGGGCTCGCACCACGGCCGCCGGGTCCTTGGCCCCGAACACCGTCCGCCCGAAGGCAACCCCCGCCGCGCCCCGGCGGACCGCCTCGCGCGCCGTGCCCACGGGGTCCTCGGCCGCCGCTCCGCCGGCGACGAGCACAGGGAGCGGACAGCTCTTCGGAACCAGAGCGAACTCCGGTTCGCCCGCGCCGTACACCTTGATCACATCCGCTCCGAGTTCGTAGGCGACGCGCGCCCCGCGCGCGATCGACGGGATGTCGTTGAACTTGGCGGAGTCGGCGATCAGCATTTCGGCGACGAGCGGCATTCCCCAACGGTCGCAGTGGCCGGCGATCTTCGCGAGGAGCGCGAGCGACGCCGCCTCGCCGGAGCCTCCGAGGAAACCCATCGCGATCACGGCGTCGGCGCCGAGCGTCGCGGCACGCTCCACCGAAGCGATCGGCCGGTGGTAGTCGAAGACCGGATTCGCGTCGGTGCTCGCGCCCGTGACGCGCAGGATGAGCGCGCACCGCCCGGCGTAGTGAGAGACGCAATCCCGAAGGGCCCCGGGGTTCAGGATAATCCCGTCCGCGCCCCCTTCCACCGCCTGCCCGACCGCCTCGGGCATCGACCGCAGGCCGTCCATCGGGCCCTTGAACTGGGCGTGGTCGAGGGCAATCACGACCGCCCTCCGGTCGTCGCGGAACAGCCGCGCCAGACGCGCCGTCTTTCCGATCACTTCGTCCTCCTTCGCCGCGCGCACGTTCCCCCAGGAATCAGTGTCGTCGGAAGCCGGAGCGAGTCCTCGCTTCCGTCGAGGAGGCGGCGTCCGGCCTCCTGACCGATCGCGTACGCAGGCACCTCCACCGTCGTCAACTGCGGCCGGACGAGGGCCGCCCACGGAACGTGGTCGAAGCCGGCGACGCCGAGGTCGTCCGGAACCGCAAGACCGCGATCCTCGGCGGCCCGAATCGCTCCGATCGCCATCAGGTCGTTGGCCGCGATGATCGCGTCGACCGCACGCCGCTCGAGGATCGCCACGGCGTGGTCATAGCCGGACTGGAACGTGAACTGACCCCGTACGACCGCAGCAGGGGTCTGCCCCGCCTTCTTCATCGCCGCGCGGAACCCGGCCAGCCGATCCTCGGCGGTGCTGACCTCCTCCGGTCCGGCGAGGTAGGCGATCTCGCGGTACCCAAGGCCGAGCAGGTATGCCGTCAGGTCGCGGCTCCCGCCGACGTTGTCGGCATCCACGGTCGTCAGCCCGTCGACGCGTCGATCGGCGACGATGACCCGGACTCCTCGGTCCGTCAGGCGCTGCACAAGGTCCAGGTCGGGCCGCCCGACCGGGACGAAGACGATCCCGTCCACGCCCTCCGAAAGCAGGAAGTCGAGGTACGCCGACTCGCGTTCCGTCTCGTGATTGCTGTCGCAGACGAGGGTCGAGAACCCCTCCGTGAACGCGACGGATTCGACTCCTCGGGTCAAGAGGGAGAAATAGAGGTTCGAGATGTCGGGGATGAGCACGCCGAGCGCCTGGGTCTTCCGACGGCGCAGCCGCTGCGCTGCACGGACCGGCGTGTAGTCGAGCTCCTTGATGGTGGCGAGGATCCGCTCTTTCGTCTCCGGCCGCATGTGGTCTGCGTCCTGGCCGTTGAGAACGCGGGACACCGTGCTTGGAGAAACACCGGCGTGGGCAGCAACGTCGCGAATCGAGATCCGTTGTTCCATCCGCCGCACCTTCCCCGAGAATCTGCGGTACTTGAGGAAAACGTTTTCCGAAAACGTTATCCCAGTCTAGCGACGCGTCGGGAGGCTGTCAAGACGGAGGCGATTCTTGCGATGGCAACGGGCGTTCGCGCATCCCCGAGCGAGCGCCGACCCGGCCGGTGCGCACCCACTGCGCCCAGTCGGGAAAGCCGTTCCGGGCCGCTTCGTCGGCCGCCGCGTCGGCGTCGTAGGGGACCGACGCGAGTTCGACGCGGAGTCCGTCGTCGTCCCAAGCGACGACGGCATAGCGGGCATCCGGCGACCCCGCTTCGACGACGTGCGCCTCGGGGACGCCGTCCTCGTACGCGGGACACCCGACGCTCCCCGGGTTCACGATCGTTCGCCCATCGCCGAGGCGCACGACCGCCGGCGTGTGATCGTGGCCGCAGAGGGCGACGGGCTCCTGAATCTCGCCAAGCCGTCGCGCGACGGCGTCCGCCGGGCGCGCGACAAGACGGCCGTCCTGCGGCTGCGTCAGGAGGTAGACCGAGTCGTCGGCAGGCGCGCCGTGGAAGAAGGCGAAACCGCCCTGCCGCCCGATTCGCGGAAGAGCGGCCACCCAGTCCAGGTGTCGGCGGCCGAGGCGGTCGATCGTGAACCGCGCGGTCCGGGAAACCGGCGCTCCGGCCGCGCCTTCGATGAGGACCCGATCTTCGTTCCCGGACACGGTGGGGATGCCGAGCTCGAGGAGGCGGTCGGCCACAGGACAGGGGTCGAACGGGCCGTAGAGGCAGTCGCCGAGGTTCACCCGCCGCTTGATCCCTCGGCGCCGGGCGTCGGCGAGGACCGCGTCGAAAGCCCTCCAGTTGCCGTGGATGTCCGAGAGGACGGCGATCGGTTCCGGATCGCGCTCCTCCCGTCCGCTTCGCGTGTTCCCCACGCCGGCCTCCTACGCGCCGACGAGTTCGGTCAGCGCGGCGACGAGCCGTTCGTTCTGCTTCGCCGTCCCGATCGAGATGCGCAGGAAGTCGGGAAGGTCGTAGGCGACGCACGGGCGGACGATGATTCCGCGGCGCAGAAGCCGGTGCTGAACGTCGACGGCGTTCGGGCCGATCCGGACGAGGATGAAGTTCGTGTGGCTCTCGGCGTGTTCGAGGCCGAGGCGCTCGAACGCCTCAGACAGGAAGAGCCGCCCCTTCAGGTTCTCGCTCACCGTGAAACGCACGAACTCGTCATCCTCGAGCGCCGCGATCCCCGCCGCCTGCGCCAGGACGTTGACCGTGAACGCAGGCTTGACCTTGAACATCGGCGCGATCGTCCTCGCGTGTCCGAACGCATACCCGATGCGGACCCCGGCCAGGCCGTACACCTTGGAGAAGGTCCGCAGAACGAGGACGTTCTCCCGCCCCTCGCGCACGTAGGCGAGGCCGTCGGGAAACTCGGGTGAGTCGGCCATCTCGGCGTACGCCTCGTCGAGGATGACGAGGACGCGGTCGGGGACGGCGGCAAGGAACCGATCGAGCTCGCCCTTCGTCGACATCGTTCCGGTCGGGTTGTTCGGGTTGCAGACGAAGAGGATCTTCGTCTTCGGAGTCACGGCGCGCGCCATCCCGTCGAGGTCGATCCGGTAATCGGAACCGAGCGGGATCTTGATCAGGGTCGCGCGCATGGCGTGGGCGTAGATGTCGTAGATCGGGAACGACGAGCGGCTCGTGATCACCTCGTCCCCCTCGTCGAGGTAGGCCATCGACGCGTGGAGGATCACGTCGTCGGCGCCGTTTCCGACCGCCACCTGGTCGAGGGCAAAGCCGAAGTG
Organism: Candidatus Bipolaricaulota bacterium; assembly: GCA_041302745.1. Classification (GTDB taxonomy): domain Bacteria; phylum Bipolaricaulota; class Bipolaricaulia; order UBA7950; family UBA9294; genus JAPLGD01. Next base: position 6,076 of record JBFYQP010000098.1, read on the forward strand.
CTTCGCCAGGGCGCTTCGCAGGTCGTAGCTCGCACCGTCGGGGTAGAGGTACGCGTCCGCGAGCGCGTCCCGCATTGCCGCGAGCGCCTTGGGCGAGACGCCGAACGGGTTCTCGTTCGACGCAAGCTTCACGACGTCGTGGAGGCCGTACTCGCGCTCGACCTCGCAGATCGGCTTCCCCGGAACGTACGGCTGGATCTTCTCCAGGCCTCGCTGTGGACGGATCGTCATCGACTGCCTCCGCACTCTCTCGTTGCCGCCGCGTCGCGCCTCACGGCGCGCGCGTCCCCCACCACCAACCCGTCCTCGAGCAGAAAGACGGGGTTCAGGTCCAGCTCTGCGAGGTCGGCGTACCGGAATGGAAGGCGCGACACATCCGCGACCAGTTCCGCCGCGGCGTCGAGGTCCCGCGGCGCCGCTCCCCGTGCCCCTCGCAGAATCGCGGCTCCGCGAAGCTCGCCGAGCATGACGCGCGCCTCGGCGGCGTCGACGGGCGCGACGCGGAGCGACACGTCCCGGAAGACCTCCGCGTGCACTCCTCCCAGGCCGACGGCGACCACGGGCCCGAACTGCGGATCGCGCGACAGCCCAACGAGGAGTTCGACTCCGTCCCGCACCATCGGCGCCGCAAGAACGCCGCGGAACCCCTTCCCGCCGACGGCCTGCAGCCGCTCGAAGCCGTCGCGCGCCGCGGTCTTCGTCTCGACGTCGAGGATCACGCCGCCGACGTCCGTCTTGTGCGAGATTCCCGACGCCACGACCTTCAGAACGATGGATCCGCCGAGCGCGCCGACCGCGTC
>JBFYQP010000103.1:0-6087 GCA_041302745.1 Candidatus Bipolaricaulota bacterium
GTGAGCAGCGTCGTGAGTTGCTCGGGCGTCGCACGAGCCACGGCGTCGGGATTCGCAACCAGTTCCCGCGCTTCCGAGAGACTCGCTTCCAGGGACCTCTCTCCGACGTCTGGATCAATCCAGGCGTCCTCGTGGAGCATGGCGATGAAGTCCTCAGCGGCTCTCGACAAGACGTACGCTGGCACGACGATATGTTGGTGTGGAACGGGTTTGGCGCCGACCCGCATCTCGAAGTGAAACCCGGGGTCCTCGAAGATGGGCTCAAACGCCGCAAGACGTGCCAGCCGCTCGCACATGTCCGCACGTTCGACGGTCTCCTCTTCTCGCCAAACCATAACGAACGTAACATACCTCAGATGCTGCGCCTGGGCAAGCGACACAAGTCCCGCAGGTTCGCGGGATCCCCGTTTTGCATACAGCGCGTGGTACACTCACCCCATGACGTCAGCTGGGGTTCGCTACCGCTGTGGAGTCTGTCTCCTCGCGATGCTCGTGGGCCTCGCCGGCCTTACGGCCAACGGAGCCTCGACCTTGCATGACCTCGAGCCGCAGGTCTCGAACCTTGCGACGATCCTCGGACGGATTGAGCCGATCTCGCGGGAGACGGCGCTTCGCCGCACCGTTGCGCAGGCCACGTTCTGTCTGCCACAGAACGTCCTCGGACTCCTGTATTACGGGCTGTTGGCGCTCACAGGCAACGTCGAGGCCGCCGGGACCATGAACGAGGTCACGGTCATTGCGACTCGAACGCCTTTTGGCGTCTCGCTGGGCCGGTTTCTGTTCATCGATCGCGAGCACCTCACGGAGTGCGCGGTTCGACACGAGTACGGTCACACGTTGCAGGGCTACATCCACGGGCCGTTCTACCTCCCGTTCGAGGGGCTGACATCCTTTGCCCAGGCCTGCCTTTCGTTGCTCCTCCCCTCGTACGGCGTCGGCTACTCCCAGCGCTGGCCGGAAGACGAGGCGGATCGGCTCGGGGGCGTGCTCCGGCCGCGGACCCCCTGAGTGTCCGCGGGCGAGCGACGCGGCTACGGCAACCTCAGAGCGTGCCGAGTCGCGGAATCGGGACGCACCCAGGCGCTTCACGCTGCCACGAGGCAGCTACTTCTTCCGCTCGACCACCACCCAATCGATGATGAGGTCAGCGCCCAAGTCATCGATGGTTGCGATGGCGCGCACATGCACGGTGCGGTAGTTGCTGAGGAGATACTCGATCGTGTAGCGGACGTCGTCCTCGAATCCGTCGTTGTCGAAGTCGCCGCGCCTCACGTCACGAGCTGTGACTGCGATGCGCAGGTCGACGAGCACGTTGTTGTCGAGGTCGACCGCGAACGCGCTCGTAAGCCCGCAACAGGCATCGGGCTCGGGCCAGACGCGATCATCGATGCAACCGTCGAAATCGAAGTCCACAGACCAGAAAGCCACCGGATGGGAGTCCGGATCATTCGGCCCTGTTCGAGCGGCCAATTCGTCGTCGTCTGAGAAGCGGTCGCCATCGATATCGATCGGTTCGAGCTGCGGCGGCGTCAGGTTCGGTATGAGATCTGAGTTACAGGGATCCTCGTCGAGACCATCGATGAATCCGTCGGAGTCGGAGTCGCGGTCGGTCGGGTTGAGCGCCGGCACAGACCGGATCGAGTAGTCCACGGGATCCTCGTCGATGAGTCCGTCGCCGTCGTTGTCAGCCCCATCGACGGGATCCTCGTCGATCCAGCCGTCGATGTCGTTGTCGAGAGTCGAGAACGTCGTCACGGTGCATGTGAAGAAGACCTCGAACCCGTCAGTCAGCCAGTCGTTGTCGGTGTCGTGATCGAGAGGGTTCGTTGGGTTGAACGGGAAGACGCTTGCCCAGTTCGGCTGGTTCCGCTCCACGTAGTCCGTGAGGTCGTCGTGGTCGGTGTCGGGATCGCACGGGTTCGTCTCTTCGGGGTCCGGTTGCGGCGGCCCGAGGAGGGGCATGACATCCCAGTCGAAGTCGCTCGTCGCGAAGTCAAAGTTGCCGTCGTGATTCAGGTCTTCCATGCCGTCGGAGATGGTGTCGCCGTCCGTATCAGGGTTCAGCGGGTCCAGACAGCCACAGGCCGGATAGACGACAGTGATGGCTCGGCCGAAGAGGTCGGCAGCCGGGATCATGTACTGCCTCGACGTCGAGAAGCCGAGCTTCTCGATGCCGTCTCCATCGGCATCACCGTCTGTGTCGAATTGGTTCGGATCGGTCTCGGTTGCGTCCCAGGAGCCGTTTCCGTTCTCATCTTCTCCAAGACCCATCGGGTTCGGGTGGTCGCCGATGCCGTCTGCGCTCCCCGAGCGAGGCGCCGCGCATGCGGCGTTCCCCGGGACGGCGCATGACTTGCAGATCGGGTTGACCGTGACCGTCGGGTGCCCGCTCACCATGTACGGTGTGCCGGCTCCGCCGTCGCACAGCCCGTCGCCGTCGGTATCGGCATTCACGGGGTTGGTCGTATTCGACCCGAACACCTCCGCCGAGTCGAGCAGGCCGTCGTCGTCCGTGTCCGGATCGAACGGATCGGTCGGAATCGGACCGCCCCCCGTGTGTTCGTGCCAGTCGCTGCGGCCGTCGTCGTCCGTGTCCCAGTCCTGCGGATCGGTGCCGAGTCCGACCTCCTCTCCGTCGTTCAGGCCGTCGCCGTCCGAGTCGGGGTCGCATACGTTGCACAGGGCGTCGTCATCTTGCTCGCCCGTCGCCGGCGTCACGACGATGCGGACCGTGCCGGGAGGCGCGATGTCGGCCGCCTCGACGTCGATCATGGCCTCGAAGAACGTGTACGAGTACACCATCCCCGGTCCCTGACGCGAGATCGGGACGACCGCGCCGTCTTGCACGCCGTCGTCGTCGGAGTCGGCGTTGTTCACGAACGGACACTCGATGTCGCGCTGCCCGCCCAGCCCGCCGGCCAACGCGAGGAGGCCGGTCCCTGGGAAGGCGGGGGCGCCGCACGCCCCTTCGATCGGGTCGAACAGGTAGTCGTCGTCGGTGTTGATGTCGAGCGGGTCCGACTCCTGGTCGAACGTGCGCTGCGGCCACGCGCCGCCGGTCGCGATGAGTTCGTCCGCGTCGGCCAGCGTGTCGTTGTCCGAGTCGCCGTCGAGCGGGTCGGTCCCCGTCACGTTCACTTCTTCGTAGTCGGAGAGGCCGTCGTCGTCCGTGTCGCTGTCGAGCGCCGGCACGGTCGCCGAGAGCGCGGCTCCCGACGCCGGGGCAAACGTGTAGAGAGGATGCGCGCCTTCGCTGTAGTCGGGCCCCACAGGCGCGGTCGTCGACACGCCCTCGGCGGTTACGGTCTCGAACCCCGGCGGCGTCTCAGTGCTCGGCCAACCCGTCGCCGGCCGCTGGCTGATCGGCCCGCCGCCGAGCAGGGAGGCTTCTTCGCCGTCCAAGAGGCCGTCGCCGTCGGTGTCCGGATTGCAGGCCGACGTCTCCCAGAAGTCGCCCGAGCGGCTCGCTTGCGTCCCAATCGCGCCGAGCGTGATGCCCGACCAGGCTCCGTCGTGGTTCGCGTCCTCGGCCCCGTCCTGGAGGCCGTCGTTGTCGGAGTCGGCGTCGTTGACGTACGTGCACGTCAGGTCGTCGGTTCCGCCCAATCCGTGCGACACGCCCATGCCGGTGCCCGTGTACTCTGTGGCATCGGCGAGGCCGTCGTCGTCGGTGTCGGGATCGAGCGGGTCGGAGACCTGGGAGAAGCTGCGCTGCGGCCACGCTCCCCCTGTGGCGAGGAGTTCGTTCAGGTCGGACAGCGTGTCGTCGTCGGTGTCCCAATCCAGGGCATTGGTGTGCGTGACGTTCACTTCCTCTCCATCGGAGAGCCCGTCGTCGTCCGAGTCCGTGTCGAGCGCGGCCACCGTCGTCGCCGCCCCGCTCGGGGTCATGGCGCTCACGGTCCCCTGTCCGAAGAGCGCTTCCTCTTCTCCATCCAACAGGCCGTCGCCGTCGGTGTCGGCGAGGCAGAAGTCCGTCTCGCCGGTGCCGACGGTTCCGGTATCTCCGATCGTGTTCGCGATCGTCCCGTCGTGGTTCGCGTCTTCATAGCCGTCTTGCAGGCCGTCGTTGTCGGAGTCGTCGTCGTCGACGTACGGGCAGACGAGGTCGGCAGTTCCTCCCAGATCGTGGGAGACGCCGAGCCCTGTGCCCGTGTACTCCACGGCGTCCGGCAACCCGTCATCGTCCGAGTCGGGATCGAGCGGGTCGGACACCTGGGTAAACGACCGCTCCGGCCAGCTTCCGCCCGTCGCGAGGTGCTCGTTCAGGTCGGACAGAGAGTCCCCGTCCGTGTCCCAGTCGAGGGGATTGGTGTGGGTGACGTTCACCTCTTCGCCGTCGGAGAGGCCGTCGTCGTCCGTGTCTCCATCGAGGGCCGGAAGCGTCACGACGGTCCCTGACGGCGTCCGGACAATCCGGGCGAGAGGCCCGAACAGGGTCACTTCCTCGCCGTCGGAGAGGCCGTCGTCGTCCGTGTCGGCGTAGCAGACGTGCGTCTCGCCGGTTCCCGTGGACCCCGTGCCGCCCACCGTGCCGTCCCACAGCCCGTTGGCGTTCGCGTCCTCGACGCCATCCTGCAGCCCGTCATCATCGGAGTCGTCGTCGTTGATGTACGAGTGGTAGTCCGTGTCGGCGATCGAGGTAGCGATCCTGCCGGGGCCGAACTCGGCGTCATCGCGGAGCCCGTCGCTGTCGGTGTCTCCCTCGAGCGGGCTCGACTGGTCGCGAACATCCGCGAACGGGAACGCGTACGCGTACCCGAGGGTACTCCACGTGTCCGAGTTGAACCCGCTGTCCGCCGTCGGCGGCATGAAGGTGGCCACTTCGGCTCCGTCGAAGACCGTGTCGCAGTCGGTGTCTGCGACGCAGACGTTCGTCGGGTACCCGATGGCCGACTCAGACCCGTCCAGGAGGCCGTCGGCATCGCTGTCGGGGTTCGTCGGATGCGGGCGGAGGTTCCCGCCGAACATGCCGCTGTTGTAGCCGATCTCGTCTCCGTCTCCCATCCCGTCGTCATCGCTGTCAACATCCGTGGCGCTCGTCCCGGTGATCGTCTGCTCGACCACGTCGGGAAGTCCGTCCCCATCGAGATCCGACTCAAGGATGATCTGCGTGGTGTTGAGGAGGATCTTCGTGCCGTTGATGACTGCGTTGATGATCTCCTTCAGCGGGATTTCCGTTCCCGACGAGAAGACGATCCCTGCCGCCCAGACGGGATCCGGAATGAGGCTCACGACGATGCTCGCTGCATCCAAGCCCAGGCCTATGCTCTTCAGGGCGACGTCGGCTTGGTTCATGGCAAGGATCACGGCCTGTACGTCGGTCGTGCCTTCGCCGCATCCGTCGGTGCAGTGGGAACCGTCGGTGCCATCCCCTCCGCCGCTCGAGTCGATCGTCTTCGTGCACGGCGAGTCGGGTCCCCCGACGGTCATGAGGTGGACCTTGTCGTTCGGTCGGTATTTGATCGTCGGAGACGCGATCGGCACGCCGTCGGTGTCAATGGCAATCACTGTGGGGCCGGGCGCCGCGCCGACCACCGTCTCGTCGAGCGCCTCACCCGACAGAATGACAAAGTCGCCGAGAGGCGGCGTCACGATGCCCTCGATGTCCGCGGCCTCGACGACCTGGGCCAGGACGTTGAACCCATCTGGAGTCTCGCCCGCGCAGGTGATGGTGATGACGGTGGGCCGGCGGCTGACGCTCGTGCCATACGCCCCCTCGCTCCACTCGTGAATCCCGTCGTTCGGGTCGTACCGAGCCCCAATGACATCGTAGTCGACGCCGTCCGCTTCGAGCGAGGTCCAGATGAACGAGTACGTCCACTCGTGCAGCGTGCTCGTGGACGTCTGCCCAGTGGGACCGCCCACAACCCGCGTGCCGCCATACGTCGTGCTCTCCGGCCGAATCGTCAGCGTGCCGTTGGGCGTGACACCCGACGGCGCGCTCCCAGGAGCCACGTCCTGCACGTGCACGGTGAAGTTGCTCGACTGGTTGACGTAGACGCCGTCCGTATCTGCGATCGAGACCGTCGTTTGCGTCGGGCGAAGCACGACCAGGATGGTCTCGCTCGCCGCCGCCGTGCCGTG
>JBFYQP010000108.1:0-2779 GCA_041302745.1 Candidatus Bipolaricaulota bacterium
CTGGCCCTTCTCTTCCTCGTGGGAGCACCGTCGGACGAGACCGCGGTGGCGCAACCCGTGGCCTCCTCAACGGCCGCGACATCTACGGCTGGAACGTACTGGGAACCGGTGTCGACCGCGATGCTTCCGTCGCCGGTCGTGGCTTCGCCGCCCCTCGCGCTCTCGGCTCCTGCGGCCTACCCCTCGGCTTACCCCGTAGGCTATGAACCCTACGGGCCTTGCCCCGCGTGCATGGCCTCGTCGGCACGGCCGGCGGCACCGATGCCCGCCGTCGTCTTCGCGCCGGCGACTCCGGCCCTCGTTGGCGGGTGCGGAACCCCCATCGAACCGTGCGGCGCGCCTGCGTGCCGCAAGCCTTCCTGCGGGACTCCGTCGTGCACGCTGAGCCCCTGCGGTACCCCCTCCTGTGGAGTGGCAGTCCCGACCTGCAGCACGGGATGCGCTTCGGCGCCCTCTTGCGTGCCCGCCTGCGGAGTTCGTCCGCAGATCAATCGGAACATGCCGCTCTGCGTCGATGAGTGCTCGTTCGTCCAGCTGCACGCATCCGTTCCGCAACCCGTGTGCCGAACCATGCACTTCGAGTGGTCGGCGACGAAGGGCTACTTCCTCGATCCAACCGCCGGCGATCCGATCTACTTCGCCCCGACGACCTACTTCCCGGGCGGCGAGGAGGTTTGGGTCACGATGACCCTGACCGACGCGCAAGGGGTTCGCTACACGGATCAGGTCGAGCTCCACGTGAACAACGTCCGCTAGTCGCCACGCAGCGAGGCTTCCGTATGCGTCTCCGCGCAGTCCTGTTCGACATGGACGGAACGGTGTTCGATTCCCACCTCGACTGGATCGAGCTTCGCCGCTCCATGGGGCTCGTCCCCGACGGTCGTCCCATCATGGTCCAGCTCGACGGTGCGCCGGAGGCCGAGCGGGCGCGCTGCCTCGCGATCCTCCACGCGGCGGAGCGAGAGGGAGCGGAGCGCGGGGAGATCGTCCCCGGGACCTTCGAGCTCCTCGGTGCCCTGCACGATCTCGGCATCGCCTGCGCCCTGGTCACGAACAACTCCCGAGCCAGCACAGAGACCGTTCTCGCAAAGCATCCGATGCCCTTCGACCTCGTGATGACGCGCGACGACGGCGCGATGAAGCCTGACCCCAAGGCGCTGCTTCTTCCGCTCGCCCGCCTCGGAGTCAGCCCCCGCGACGCGCTGGCGATCGGCGACGCGCACCTCGACGCGCTCGCCGCCCACGCGGCGGGAGTCGCCGAGATTCTCCTCGTCCGTGTGCCCGAGTGGATGCGAGCCCTCATCCCCGCAGACGTGGCGTATCGCGAAGCAGCCGATCTCATCCAAGCGCGCGAGATCATCGAGTCCCTGATCTCGGAGCGGCCTAGTCGGTCTCGCTAGGGAGCGTTCTTCGTCCAGATCGTCCCTTGCGGGGAGTCCTTAACCACGATGCCGATCTCCGCGAGGCGATCGCGGATCCGGTCGCCGAGAGCGAACTCCTTCCGACGCCGCAGCTCGCCGCGCAGCTCGATCAAGAGGTCCATCAGTTCCGCCTCGCAGCCGCGGTCTGCGACGGTCTGTCGCTGGAAGAGGCCGAGGGGACGGCCGAGCTCGCGCACGAGCGCCGCGGCCTCGCGCAGGGCCCGGCGGTCTTCTCCGGCCGCTTCGGCGCGGAATCGGTTGATCTCGTTGACCAGCTCCTGGATGACCCCGAGTCCACCGACCGTGTTGAAGTCGTCATCCATGGCCTCGACGTACCGATCGCGAAACACCGCAAGGCGGTCGACGAAGTCGCGTCCACCCTTCCCCGGCTGGCCGTCTTCGCCGCGCAGCTCGGAGTCCACATCGTCCAACAGGCGGCGGACTCGCGCCACGGCGGCCGCAGCGGCGCCCAGGCCTTCTTCCGAGAAGTCGAGCGGCTTGCGGTAGTGGCGAGAAAGGTAGAAGTACCAGACCGTCTCGGCCTCGTGGCTCTCCAGGATCTCGTGGGCGTAGCGGAAGTTGCCGAGCGACTTGTGCATCTCCTGCTCGCCCATGTGCAGCATGCCGTTGTGCATCCAGAATCGGAAGAACGGCTTGTTGCTCGTCGCCCGAGCCTGCGCGATCTCGTTCTCGTGGTGCGGGAAGATGAGGTCGTTCCCGCCGGCGTGGATGTCGAGACGCTCCCCAAGATGCTTCCTGGACATGACGACGCACTCGGTGTGCCAACCGGGCCGACCGCGCCCCCACGGCGACGGCCAATCCGGTTCGCCCGGCTTCGCCGCCTTCCAGAGCGTGAAGTCGAGCGCGTTCTCCTTCCGATCGGACACCTCGACGCGCGACCCGGCTTCCTGCTCGTCAAGGCTTCTCCCGGAGAGACGGCCGTAGTCTTCGACGGACGACACGCGGAAGTAGACGTCTCCGTCGCGCGCGTAGGCGGACCCGTTGTCGACCATGCGAGCGATCAGCTCCACCATCTCGCCGATGTGCTCCGTGGCCCGCGGGCTCGCCGACGGGCGCTCGACGCCGAGAGCGTCCTGAAGGGCGAAGTACGCGTCCGTATACGTCTTCGCGAGGGCCTCGACCGACTGTCCCGTCTCGGCCGCTCGGTGGATCAGCTTGTCGTCGACGTCCGTCACGTTCTGAACGTAGACGACTCGCCAGCCGTGGAACGCCTCCAAGTACCGCCGGAGGGCGTTGAAGACCAGCACCGGCCGGACGTTGCCGATGTGCAGGTGGTCGTAGACCGTGGGGCCACAGACGTACATCCCCACGGTGCTGCCGTCGGACGGAACGAACTC
>JBFYQP010000111.1:0-2868 GCA_041302745.1 Candidatus Bipolaricaulota bacterium
CCAGCCGCGTCGACTCCGACGACCGCTCCGGCCGCGTCGACCCCGGCGACTGCTCCAGCCGCGCCGGCAGCGACAGCCACTCCAACCACGTCGGCCCCGACAACCGCTCCAACCACGTCGACCCCGACGACCGCTCCAGCCACGTCGGCCCCGACGACCGCTCCAGCCACGTCGGCCCCGACAGCGACTCCAGCCGCGTCGGCCCCGACAGCGACTCCAGCCGCGCCGGCTCCGGCAGCGACTCCCGCCGTGTCGGCCCCCGAACCCGCCAAGTCATCGCAAGCCACGGCGTCGCCGTCCGTGCCAACCCTTAATCAAGGCGTTGCCGTGATCAACGGGCACACGATCGAGTCCAGCAGCCTCGACCAAGCGACGATGGCCGTCCTTGAGCGGTACCAGCAGATGTACTCGCAGTTTGGGATCGACATCAAGGGAATGCTGAGCGGCGCGCGGGGTCGGGTCATGGACCTCGAGATGGAGGTCGAGGCGTTCTCGACGCTTGTAGCGAGCACCATCGTCGACGATGAGATCGCCCGCCGGAACATCGCGGTTACGGATGAGGCCGTGGCCGCGGAGTTCGACAAGCAGTACACGGACTTCCTCGCAAGCCAGGGCTTGACGGAGGAGACCTTCGCTGCGGCGGTGATTGCACAGGGAAGGACGCTCGAGGCGGTCAAGGAAGGCGCGCGGGCGAACATCCGTGATCAGCTCATCAACCAGGCGCTCATGCGCGCCGTGGCTGGGCCCATAACGCTTTCGGATGACGATCTACAGGCGTACTGGTTTGAGAATCGAGCGAACTACGACACGGAGGAAGAGATCCGCGCCTCGCACATCCTCGTGACGACGGAGCAATCGGCGTCGGACGTCCTGGCCGCCCTCGAGGCCGGCGCCGACTTCGCCGCCCTGGCGACGGAGCGATCGACCGATCCCGGGAGCGCGAAGAAGGGCGGAGACCTCGGGTGGTTCGGCCGAGGACAGATGACGCCTGCCTTTGAGGAGGCCGCGTTCGCGCTCGGCGTCGGTGAGCGGAGCGGAATCGTCAAGACGGACTACGGCTTCCACATCATCCTCTTGGTCGACAAGAAGCCGGCGGTTCGGCACGAGTTCGCCGACGTCCGCGACCAGGTGCGCGCCGACATGGAGAAAGAAGAGATCACGAAGAAGGCGACCGCCTGGTACCAGGCTACGCAAGCGGCCGCGACGATCCAGATCGGCGACCCGATGCTTGCCGCCGGATGGACGAAGAGCCAGGACCTCGACGCCGGCCTCGCCGCGTTCGAGCGGCTCTACAACGAGCACGTGGTCGACGATCCCTATCTCCCGTTCATCATCGGCTCGATCTACGAGACGATGATGCAGAGGAAGACGACCGAGAAGACGGAGCTCGAAGCCAAGGCGTCGAGCGACCCCGCGGCGGCCGAGCAGGTCGCGACACTGACCGCGGAGATTGAGGCGGCGCGAAGTAAGGCCGTGTCGTTCTACGAGATCGCGCTGAAGACGTTCAGCGACGACACGGTGATCCAGTCGCGGATCACGGCCCTGTCGCCGAAGCCGGAGACGGAGTCCGAGGGCTCCACGGGCAAGCCGTAGAGCCGACCTCGCGGCCGAAGCGCGTGGGGATGGAAGCAGAGCCGAAGAGCGGGTCGTGGCATCCGGCAAGGAGTCACGGCCCGCTCGCTTTCCGGAGGGTGCTCGAACGTGGGGTGGGCGCTTCACACTTCCTTCACATGGACTCCACGCCGCGTTGACAGCGCGGCCCTAGTCTCACGGGCGTACGAGAGGGGACCCAGAGGAACGGTGAGAGGCTCCGAAAGGGGCCTCGACACTTTGTAGGGGGATCTGCTTGCGACCGCGAATGCTGATGTCGTGCCTCCCCATTCTTGCTCTTGCCTTTCTTTGGGGATGCTTCCACGCCAACAACCCACCGATCGCATCGTTCCGGCAACTTCCTCCCTTTGGCGAGGCTCCGCTGTCCGTCTACTTCGACGCCGGGGACTCTCGCGACGCCGACGGAGAGGTTGTCGAGTACCGATGGGTGTTTGGCGATGGGAAAGAGGCGTCGGGAGTCACGGCGACGCACACCTACGCGGACGCCGGCACATACGAAGCTGTGCTGACGATCACGGACGACGGCGGAGCGACGGGCGCCGCGAGCCGGATGGTGGACGTGCGCGCTGCAGGCGCGACTCCGGCGGTCGGGTCTGCCGTCGGCGACCTTGCCCCGGACTTCCTCCTGCCGAACCTGTTGGGCGGGGAGAAAATCAAGCTCTCGAGCCTGCGAGGGCACATCGTTCTTCTCGACTTCTGGACGAGCACGTGCTCCTCCTGCCGAATCTCGATGCCGCATCTCGAGGTCCTGCGCGAGGAGTTCGCCGCCGAGGGGTTGATCGTGCTGGCTGTCCACGTCGACGCGGCAGAGGGCGCCGCGCGGCAGTTCATCGAAGACGGCGGGTTTTCGGGGTTTCTCGTCGTTCACGACGCCGAGGCGGCCGTCAAGGCGCTCTACGAAGTGGATGCAGTTCCTCACACGTTCCTGATCGATCGACAGGGCGTCATCCGCCATGCCGATCATCCCATCCGGATCCGCGCCTGGCAGATTGAACCCTGGCTGTAGGCTTCCGCTAGCGCGACTCGCCGATGGACGCGAGGACGTCGGACTGCCAAGCGGACTCCGGCCACCCGCTCTTCCTCCGCGCCTTGTGGACGACGTCTAGGTAGTCCACGACCTCGCGAGCGGAGTATCCGAAGCGTCGAAGAATCACACCGATGACGGTCCCGGTCCGGCCGGTGCCTCCGACGCAGTGGACGAGGACTCCCTCGCCGCGTTCGAGGGCCTCCAACGCGACCGCGGCAGCGCGCCCGATC
>JBFYQP010000112.1:0-8450 GCA_041302745.1 Candidatus Bipolaricaulota bacterium
CGTCCCCGGCCGTCAGGGTCAGGAAGAAGGCCACTGTGGACTCCTGCGGAGGCCAGTACGGAATCACAATCCGGTGGGTCCGCCGGCTGAAGTACGCCAGGTGCGGGGTGTTCTCGACGACGACCTCCGGAAGCGCCCCGACGTCTCCCACGACCGTGGACGCGGCGAGGGCGTAGGCGCGGATCGTCTGCTCGGCGTCGGCCCGCACGGTCGCGGGGTCGACGGCCGTATCGGCGCTCTGCGCCAATCCGAGAACGCCGAGCCCGCACAAGGCGATCCACACGCCCCGGCGCGCCCGGCTCTTGGTTTGACGCTCGCCTCTCTCCATGGCCTCCATCCTCCGCGAAGGCCGTGCGCAGGACACCGTAATCCGCACGCGCCTTCTCGCTTCTGCGTCCCTTGACAGACCAACGGCCTTCGCGTATCGTTCGCTACTTAATCATTAGGTGTTTGACGATTGAGGAGCGAGTTGGATGAACCCCCACGCGCGGAAACCGGAAGAGATGACGCTCGGTCAGCTGCTGGCCGAGGTGGCCCGCCTGACCGGCGACCGCCTCCGTATCCAGATGAAAGGGATCGGTCTCCACCGGGCCCAGGCGTTCGCCCTCTTCTGCCTGTGGCACCACGACGGGCTCGCACAGAACGAGCTCGCGAAGAGAATCCACGTCACGCCGGCGGCCGTGACGCCGATGCTCCAGCGCATGGAACGCGACGGGTGGGTGGAGCGACGTACGGACCCGGACGACCAACGCATCTCGCGCGTCTACATGACGGAGAAGGCGGAGGCGCTCCGCCGACAGGCCACAACCATCTTCCGCGAGCTCGACGGAGAGGTTGCTGGGGCCCTCTCGGCCGACGAGCAGGCGGTTCTTCGGCAGCTCCTGATGAAAGTGCACGCGGAGTTCCGACGGCACATGGCGCCGCTTCACCAACACCGATTCGGTTGGCTCGCCGGCGACGGCGACCCGGAGGAAGGCTCGTGAAGTCACTCATTCGGCTGTACCGGTTCGTGGGCCCTTACCGGTGGAAGGCCATCGGCGCGCTCAGCCTCTTGCTCGGCATGGTGGCGGCCGATCTCGCCATCCCGCGGCTGTCCCAGCGCATCATCGACCAAGGCATCGCGCGGCAGGACCTTCACATCGTCTGGACCACGGCGCTCATCATGCTCGGCACGGCGCTCGCGAGCGCCGGCTTCGCGGTGGTGAACAACGCGCTGTCCGTCCAAGTCGGACAAGGGTTCGCCGCCGACGTCCGCAGCGCCCTGCTCCGAAGGGTTCAGACGTTCTCGTTCGGGAACCTCGACCGGCTTCAGACCGGGCAGCTCGTCGTCCGCTCGACGAGCGACGTCAACTTCGTCCAGATGATCGTCCAGATGAGCCTGCGCATCCTGACGCGCGCACCGATCTGGATGCTCGGCGCGATCGGGTTCCTGTTCGCCACGAGCATCGAGCTCGGGTGGATCGTGCTCGCCTTCTTCCCGGTCATCATCCTGTTCATGGTCGTCTTCACCGGCCCGGCGACGAAGATGTTCCTCGTCGTCCAGAAGCGTCTCGACCGGCTGAACACGGTCCTTCAGGAGAACCTCGCCGGCGTCCGCGTCGTCAAGGCGTTCGTCCGCGAGGACCAGGAGATCGAGCGTTTCGGGTCCGCAAACGAGGCGCTGACCGCGCAGTCGATTCGCGTGTTCCGCGTGCTCGCCCTCCTCATGCCGCTCATGATGGTCGTCATGAACGCCGCCGTGATCGTGGCCCTGTGGTTCGGCGGGTCGATGACGCTCGAAGGGCGCATGTCGGTGGGACAGGTCGTCGCCTCCGTCAACTACCTATCGATGGCCCTTTTCCCGCTCCTCATGCTCGCCGCGATGGTGGCTCCGCTGGCCGCCGCCGACGCCTCGGCCAGCAGGATCCTCGAGGTCCTCGAGGGCGAGCCCGAGGTCAAGGAACGGCCCGGAGCGAGGGCGCTCGCGTCCCCGCGAGGGCGCATCGCGTTCGAGAACGTGTCGTTCGCGTACGGCGGCAACGGCGCAGACCCCGTCCTCCGCGACGTCAGCTTCGTCGCGGAGCCGGGCGAGACGGTGGCGATTCTCGGCGCCACGGGGTCCGGCAAGTCGACCCTCATCCACTTGATCCCCCGCTTCTACGACGTGACCGCGGGCCGCGTGACGTTCGACGGCGTCGACGTCCGCGACCTGACGATCGCGGCGCTGCGATCGCACATCGGCGTCGCACTCCAGGAGGCCGTCCTGTTCAGCGGCACGATCCGAGACAACATCCGCTACGGGCGCCCCGAGGCGTCGCAGGCGGAGATCGAGGCCGCCGCCTCCGCCGCCCAGGCGGCGGAGTTCATCTCCGCTCTGCCGGACGGCTACGACACGGTGATCGGCGAGCGAGGCACGACGCTGTCCGGCGGGCAGCGACAGCGCCTGGCCATCGCCCGCGCGCTCGTCGTGCGACCCAAGGTGCTCATCCTCGACGACTCGACGAGCGCGGTCGACATCGAGACCGAGGTCAAGCTTCAGGACGCCCTGGATCGCCTCATCGCGGAGTCGGAGCACGTGACGACTCGGTTCATCGTCGCGCAGCGGATCTCGACGGTGCTCTTGGCCGACCAGATCCTCGTGCTCGACGGCGGACGAATCGCCGCCGCGGGAACTCATCGCGAGTTGATGGAAGCGAGCCCCGTGTACCGGGAGATCTACACCTCGCAGCTCGGAGACAGCCGGCGGCCGGCGGCCGACACAGGCCGATCCGCGTCGGCGGCCGACGCAAGTCGGTCGGCGGGGGAGGTGCGGCATGTCTGACGCTCGCACCCAGCAAACCCCTAGACCCCGCATGCCGGGACCGGGCCCCGGGCCTCGCGGCCACGGGATGATGGCCGTCGAACGCGCCAAGAACGTGCGCGGAACCCTGAGCAGACTCGTGCAGTACGCTGCACCGCACCGCGCGGCTCTCATCGCGGTCATCGTGCTGGCCGCGGTGGGCACAGGCACGGGGCTCGCCGGCCCATACCTCCTCGGGAGGGGCGTCGACGCGATCATCCGGATCGCCATGGGGCAAGCGGGGTTGGACGCCCTGTTCCGGATCATCCTCACCATGATCGGCGTCTACGCCGTGTCGTGGGTCGCGAGCGCCGCCCAAGGGTGGATCGTCGCGGCCGTCGCCCAGAAGATCATGCGCACGCTTCGCGGGGAGCTGTTCGACCATCTCCAGACCCTGTCGCTCCGCTTCTTTGACTCTCGGGCGTCGGGCGAGCTGATGAGCCGCCTCACGAACGACATGGACGCCGTGAGCCGCGTCCTCTCGCAGCACATCACACAGCTCTTCTCCGGAGTCCTGACCTTGGTCGGCGTGCTGGTCATCATGTTCATCCTCAATCCGCTCCTCGCTCTCGGGACCCTCGTAGCCTTCCCGTTGATGGTCGGCCTGGTCGGATTGGTCGGGTCCAAGACGCGCAAGGCGTTCCGCGGATACCAGGCGAACCTGGGGACGCTGAACGGGATCCTCGAAGAGGCGTACAGCGGCCAGCGGGTCGTCATGGCGTACGGGCAGCAGGACGCCGTCCTGCACAAGTTCGACGCGGCCAACGAGGCCGTGCGCAAGGTGGGGACCCACGCCATGACGTATTCCCTCCTGGTGATGCCGCTGATGGGGATCCTCTCGAACGTCAACATCGCGATTGTCGCAGGACTCGGCGGCTGGATGACGATTCTCGGCATGGCGACCGTCGGCACGATTGCGTCGTTCATCGGGTACTCGAACCGGTTCGCCGAGCCGTTGCGCATGCTGGGCGACCTCTACAACCAGGTCCAGGCGGCGGTGGCGGGCGCGGAGCGCATCTTCGGCATCATCGACACCGCGCCCGATCAGACCGACCCGGACGACGCCGTCGAACTGGGGCGCGTCGAGGGCGAGGTGGTCTTCGACCACGTGACCTTCTCGTACGTGCCGGGCGTCCCCGTCTTGAGGGATGTCTCGCTCCACGCGCGGCCCGGCGAGCGAATCGCCCTCGTCGGCCCTACCGGCGCGGGCAAGACGACCATGGTGAATCTCCTGTCGCGCTTCTACGACCTCGACTCCGGGGCCATCCAGGTCGACGGAATCGACGTGCGCCGGGCGTCCCGCGCCAGCCTGCGCCGGAATCTGGGCACCGTGCTGCAGCAGTCGTTCCTGTTTGCGGAGAGCGTGATGGAGAACATCCGGTACGGACGCCCGGATGCGACCGACGAGGACGTCGTCGCCGCCGCCGCCCTCGCGCGCGCCGATGGGTTCATCCGCCGTCTGCCAAAGGGCTACTCGACGGTCCTGTCGGAGCGCGGCGCGAATCTGTCCGAGGGGCAACGTCAGCTGATCGCGATCGCGCGGGCGATCCTCGCCGACCCGCGCATTCTCATCCTGGACGAGGCGACGTCGAGCGTGGACACGCGCACCGAGGTGGGCATCCAGGAAGCCCTGCTCGAACTGATGAAGGGGCGTACGAGTTTCGTCATCGCGCACCGCCTGTCGACAATTCGCGGCGCCGATCAGGTGATCATGATCGATCAAGGAGAGATCGTGGAGCGTGGATCCCACGAGGAGCTCATGCAGATCCAGGGCGCCTACTACCGCCTCTACAAGAGCCAGTTCCGCGGGCAGGCATCCGCCTCGGCATGAAGCGCACCTGGAGGCTTCACAGATTGCACAAGAAGGTTGCGTAGCATCGGTTTTGGAAGTCAGGAAGCAAAAGGAGTCACATGAAGAGGATAGCAGGCTTGCTCTGTGGAGTCGCGGTGTTTGCGATCGCCGGCACGGCGTTCGCCCAGACCGACCTCAGCGTGTTCCCGAAGGGAACGACGAAGATGGTCTACAAGATGCGAACGGAGGACATGGCCCAGCCGATGCCGCTCGAGCTCAGCGTAACCGTGCACGGAGACGGCACGTACACAGTCCGCATGGTGACCGAGGGAACCGGCACGGAAGACGAGCTTGGGTCGTTCGGATTCATCGGCGGCATGACCTCCGTCAGCGCCGGCGGCCAAGACGTCAGCTACACGTCGCTCCAGGCGCTCATGGACCAGCGCAGCCGGCTCCAGGAGGGCCAGGAGTACCTGCTCCCCGGCGGAGGGTCGTTCACGGGCATCGCCGGCGCGACGATCGCGGGCGTGTGGTGCCTGCAAGGGACCCTCGTCGATCCGAACGACCCGGACGTCCGGACGACGGTGGCGTTCGCCCTGTCGAAGCCGGTCTACATCTCGCCGCTCATCCGGGTCGAAGAACTGCGCAACGGCCAGTGGGTCGAGGTCTTCTCGCTTGAGCTTGTCGAGTACACGGTGACCGGGAGCTAGGCATGGCGCTGCTCGATCTTCGGGGTGTCACCAAGGACTACCCGCTCGGCAGTACGATCGTCAACGCGCTGCGAGGCCTCGACCTCTCCATCGAGAGGGGGGAGATCGTGGCGATCATGGGCCCGTCGGGATCGGGGAAGTCCACGCTGATGCACATCCTCGGCGCGCTCGATGCCCCGACGGACGGGGAGGCGCGGCTCGAGGGCCACGATCTCCGTGAGCTGTCCGAGAACGAACTCGTGACGCTGCGAGGAAGGAAGGTGGGCTTTGTCTTCCAGACGTTCAACTTGATCCAAAGCTTGACGGCGCAGCAGAACGTCGAGCTCCCGATGATCTTCCTCGGAGTCAAGAGGCGGGATCGCCTGGAACGCGCTCGCTACCTGCTTGAGAAGGTGGGGCTTGAGGATCGAGTCGCCCACCGGCCGAACGAGCTCTCGGGCGGAGAGCGTCAGCGCGTGGCGATCGCGCGCGCGCTAGCCAACGACCCGGAGATCATCCTTGCCGACGAGCCGACCGGGAACCTCGACTCGGAGACTGGCGCGACGATTCTCGACCTCCTGAAGAGGCTGAGCGTCGATCAAGGCAAGACGATGATCCTCATCACGCACGACCCCGACGCGGCGGCGATCGCTCATCGCGTCGTGCGTCTGCGCGACGGCCGCGTGGTTCAGGAGGTGCGGAATGCTTAGGGAGTTCCTTCGACTTGCCGCGCAGAACGTGCTCCACCGGAAACTGCGAAGCTTCCTGGCCGTGCTCGGCGTCTGCATCGGCATTGCAGCCGTCGTCGGCCTGATCTCGATCGGCCTAAGCCTCCAAGCGATGATGAAGGGCGAAGTCTCGAAGGTCTTCGGTGTCGACACGTTCGTCGTCATGGATCAGGACATGATGAATCAACAGAGACACGGAGCCATGAAGGAATTCGCTCTCAACATGGATACGCTCCAGGGCGTCGAGGGCGTCAAGATCGTCGCCGCCGTCCGGCAGAGGACGGCGTTCGTTCAAGGCGGCGTCAACGCGGAAGGCAAGGCCCAGCAGGGGTTCATGCCGGTCATGGGGCTGTCGCCCGAGCTGCTCACGGAGTTCTCGGCCTTCACGGGCGATCTCGCCCTCGAACCCGGGGGACGGAACATTCAGGTGGGCGACACCGAAGTGGCCGTACTCGGAGCCAACGTAGCCGAGCGCCTCGTCGTGGGCCTGGGGGACTCCTTCCTGGTCGCGGGAGAAGGGAAGAACGAGATTCGCGCGACCGTGATCGGGATTCTGGCCGCCTCGGAGGAGAGCGACGCGGATCAAGGGTTTGCGAGCGGCATGAGCAGTTCCAGCGGCGATACGGTCTACATTCCTTACGCGACAATGGGCAGGTTGTGGCCGGAAGGGAACGACTTCCTCGTGACCGCGGTGAAGATCCTGCCCGGCTACGAGGTGGATGACGTGGCCGATCGAGCCGAGGAGGCGCTGAAGGCGGAAGGATCGCGAGTCACGGCGATCACGTCGGGCGACATCACCGATGTCATCGACGAGATGCTCGCCTACATCAACATCTTCCTCGGAGGGCTTGCTGCGATCTCGCTCATCGTCGGCGGCGTCGGCGTGATGAACACCATGTTCACCTCGGTCCTCGAACGGACCAAAGACATCGGGGTGATGAAGGCCGTCGGCGCGAAGAACCGCCACATCCTGGCAGTCTTCCTCATCGAGTCGGGGCTGATCGGGCTGTTCGGCGGCCTTATCGGGACCGTCTTCGGGCTTGGCCTCAGTGCGGTGGTGTGTTGGGCACTGAATACGTTTGCCAACATGCCGGGAGGCGTCAGCTTCCCGTTTGTGGCGAGTCCGGGGCTCATTGTCGTCACACTCCTCGGCGCGTTCGCGATCGGAGCCATGTCGGGACTCTGGCCGGCTCGCCGCGGGTCGCGGATGCCGGTGGTCGACGCCCTGCGGTATGAGTAGCCGACTGCGGAAAGACGATCTTCGAGCCGTCGCGGTGCACGTGCTGCGCCGGGAGCCGGATCCGCCGGTGCGGGTCCGGCTCCTGCGCGACGTCCTCGATGCGTCGCCCGACGATCCTCGCCTTCGCGCCGCGAGCGCATCGCTCGAGGACTCGCCGCACGTTCGTCTTCTGGCAGCGGAGCAACACGAAGACGGCGGCTGGGGCCGGCTCCACTCCCGCGACACTCAAGCCGCCGTGTCCGTTCCGACGACCGAGTGGGCCGTCGAGCGAGCGGTCGCCCTCGGCGTCGACAGGAACCACCCGATGCTTCGCGGCGCCGTCGACTACCTCGCCGGCGTGGTCACGCTCCGAGTGGAGCCGAGCGACCCTCCGGAACGAAACGACCGCTGGCCGACCGGCGTAGCGCTCTTCGCGGCCTCCACGCTCGCTCTCATCGACTCCGAGCACCCGGCGCTCGACCCGGTCTGGGCTCTGTGGCACGAGATCGCCCGGCGCACCCTGGCAGGAGGAATCTACGATCCGGATGCCGAGGCAGCCGCGCACCGCGACCTCACTGGGGCCGCGGTCCGCGGCACGTACCTCACGCTCGCGAACCGCTACGCCGTAACCCTGCTCGCCTCCCGCGGCGACCGGATGGATCCCCACGTGCGCGGGGCCCTCTACCGCTGGTTGTGGAATCACCCGAAGGGGCTCGGCTACTTCGAGGCTCCTCCTGCTGTTCCTCCTCCCGGCGGCGCGACAAGCGGTTTCACCGAGCGGTGGATCTGGACCCACGAGATCCTGGCGCGCCTCTCGACGCACGCCGCCGTGGGGCCGATCTTGGACGCGCTCGAAGCCAACCGGCGCACCGACGGGTTGTGGGACCTCGGCCCTCGCGCGTCGTTCGCATCCGCCCTCCCCCTTTCGGCGACGTGGCGGGGCAAGGACGCGCGCGCCGTCGACTGGACGACGCGCATCCTCGTCCTCGCGTCTCGCTGGATGAGCGACCCTTCGCGAGTCTGAGGCAGGCACCCTCAGCGCATCGGCGCACCTCTGCTCTCTTGACGGGAGGCCAGATGGTGGTAGAATGACTGACCGGTCAGTCAGTTGCAGCCAGGGAGGCTCCGTGGACGACGGCAAGAAGGATCAGATCAGCAAGGCGGCGCTCGCCGTGTTCGCACGGCGCGGCTTCCACGGAACCAC
>JBFYQP010000122.1:0-3014 GCA_041302745.1 Candidatus Bipolaricaulota bacterium
ACCGGCCTCGGCCGGACCGGGCTCTGGTACGGATTCCAGCACTACGACCTCGCCCCCGACCTGGTCGCCCTCGGCAAAGGGCTTGGCAATGGGTACCCCGTCAGCTGCGTCGCGATGACGAGAGCGATCGGCGCGCGCCTCGAGAGCGAGCGGTTTCACTACGCCCAGTCGCACCAGGACGACCCGCTGGGTTGCGTCATCGCGAAGACGGTGATCGAGGCGCTGCGGCGCGAGCGCCTGATCGAACGCGGCGCCCGGATGGGCGAGCTTCTTCTCGGCGGCCTGCGGTCGGTCGCCCGGGCCCACGCCGCCGTCGCCGACGTACGCGGACGCGGGCTGATGGCCGTGCTCGAGGTCGACAGCGCGGGAGAGGGGGACGTCGTGACGCCCCTCTTCCGAAAGCTCCTCGACAGGGGATTCCTCGTCGGATGCAAGCCGGCGGCGAGACTTCTTCGCTTCTACCCGCCGCTCGTCATCTCGGAGGACGATATCGACGGGCTTCTCGCCGCACTCGACGACGTTCTTGCGGGTGCAGCGTGAGGATCTTCTCGATCGCCGCCGTCATCGCCACGAACCTCTTCATCGGCGTCTCCTATTGGCGGCTCCTGCGCGCCCGTCGAATCCAGCCCGCCCTCGCGATGTGGGTCTTCTTCACGATCGCCGTCGTGGGAAGCCTCGTCACGTACTTGGCCGAGGGCTCGTACAGCCTGCTCGACAACATCCTCAACACGACCGACGTGGTCATGGTGGGATTCGTCACCGTCTTGATCCTGATCTACGGCGATCGAACGACGCGCTTCACCCGGTTCGACCTCGGGTGCCTCATCGCCGTGCTCGGAATCGTCGGGTTCTGGGCCGCGACGCGACAACACGCCGTCTCTCACCTCCTGATTCAGGCGATCCTCGTGATCGGCTACTTCCCGGTGGTTCGGCGACTCCTCACGTCGGCGCGGAACACCGAGTCCATTGTTGTCTGGATTGCCATGTTCCTCGCCCCGGCGTTCGGCCTCCTGTCGAGCAAGGGGTGGCTTGCCACCGTCTACTCCGTTCGCAACCTACTCTGCACGGCGGCACTGATCGCGCTGATGGCGAGGATCGAGTGGAAGGCACGCCGGGCGGCGCGGACGGCCGAGGAGGACGCTCTGTGAACCCGATCGAGCGGCTTCAGGCGCTTCCGCGGACCCACCTTGCGTTCCTGCCCACCCCAGTGATGGAGCTTCCCCGCTTGTCGGCGCGCCTTGGCGGCCCTTCCCTTTGGATGAAGCGAGACGACCAGACCGGCCTCGGCCTCGGGGGCAACAAGGTGCGGAAGCTCGAGTACCTCGTTGGGGAGGCGCGTGCGCGGGGATGCGATACGCTCATCACGAGCGGCGCCATCCAGTCGAACCACTGCCGCCAGACGGCGGCGGCCGCGGCGGCCGCGGGCCTCCGCTGCGTGCTCGCCCTCGGCGGCGAGGAGCCGATGGACGCCCCGACCGGGAACCTTCTCCTCGACCGGCTGTTCGGGGCGACGATCCGGTGGTGCGGTGAGGATCGCAAAGGCGAGAGGGTTCCTGCGATGGTCGAGGACCTGCGCCGTTCGGGTCGCCGCCCGTACATGATTCCCTACGGCGGGTCCGACGAGGTCGGCGCCATGGGGTTCGTCGCTGCGATGGGCGAGCTCCAAGCGCAGCTAACGGAGCAGCGGGCGCAGCTCTCGAAGCAGCGGGCGCAGCTCGCGGAGCGCCTGCTCGCGAAGGTCACCGTCGTTGTCGCTTCGAGTTCCGGCGGGACGCAGGCGGGGATGGTCGTCGGCGCCGACTTGTTTCGCCTTCCCGTGCGGATCGTCGGGATTGGGATCGACAAGGGCGAAGCGGGAGCCGGACCGTACGAAGGGCGGCTTGCCGAGCTGGCGAACCGGCTGTCCGACCGCCTCGGAATGGCGACTCGGTACACGGCGGATCGCTTCGACGTTCGTACCGGCTACCTCGGCGGTGGATACGGAGTCGTCGGCGACCTGGAACGTCGAGCGATCCAGCTCACCGCAGAGACGGAGGGAGTCCTCCTCGACCCGGTGTACACCGGGCGGGCGATGGGGGGACTCATCGACCTGGTTCTGATGGGCGCGTTCGAAGGCGACGAGACGATCCTCTTCTGGCACACGGGCGGAGCTCCGGCTCTCTTTGGACGGGGGGCGGAGCTCTTGGCCTGAGTCTGTCTCTCGTCGGCGGACCACGGCCGCCTAGGGCTGCCCCGTCTCACGCTTCGCAGCGTACATCCGCTCGTCGGCCTCCGACAGCACGGACTCGACCGTCCGTTCGCTCTCCGGGTCCCAGTGGGCACAGCCGATCGACAACGTGACGGGGAAAGGAATCACTTTGTCGGTTCCGTTGCGGGCTCGTACGGCGGCCAGGATGCGGTCCTTGACCAGCTCGCTCTCCCCGTCTGTTTCGAGGAGGACCGCGAGGAACTCGTCTCCTCCGTAGCGGACCACGAGGTCGCACTCCCGCAGCGCATCCTTCAGAAGAGAGGACACAGCCTGCAGGACGCGGTCTCCTGCTTGATGGCCGAATCGGTCGTTGATTTCCTTGAACCGGTCGACGTCAATCATCAGGAAGCCGATTGGGTGGGCGTAGCGCTTCGAGCGCGCCAGCTCCTGTTCGATCACTTGGTTGAAGTAGCGGCGGTTGTAGACGCCGGTCAGCGGGTCGCGGTTCGCCTGGGCGACGAGTTCTTCTTCGAGACGGATCCTCGCGATGGCCTGCGCCGTGTGTCCGAGGAGGAGTTCGAGGAATCGAACGTCCTCCACCGTGAACGCGTTCGCCTCCTCCGACGCAACCTGGAACACACCGACGTTCCCGATCGGGGCGCTGATCCCCGACCGAAACCCCGTCCTGGTCGGTCGCGCCTCCGGGGCCTCCTCCGGGCGGCCGAACATGATGGATTGTCGAGTGCGAAGCGTCTTGGTCGCGAGGTTCTCCTCAGAGAGGGATGTAGGGACCGAGGCCTCGGGGGCAAGATGGGCGGACGTCGCC
>JBFYQP010000124.1:0-3253 GCA_041302745.1 Candidatus Bipolaricaulota bacterium
CGACGTGGCGAAGCAGCTGCGGAGTGAGGTGACGGTGCGCGTCGAGGAGCGCCTGCGGGAGTTCCTGGCGACGCCGCACGTTCTGAACGACGTCAACGCCGAGCTGATCGGACGCGGCGTGTTGGACGCCGACAACCCCGAGGCGCTCGCGGCCCACTTCTGGCAGCAGGTGCAGGCAGCGCCGACGGTGAGCAGCGCCTACTTCGGCAACGCCAGGGGGGGAATCGCGGACGCGGGACGAGAAGGAGCGGGCGGCCCTCTCTACGTCATCGTGACCGACGGCTTCGAGGCAGGCACGTTCCGCAAGTACGCGACGAACGACGTGGGCGCCCGCACGTCCCAGCTCCAGGCCGTGCCCGGCTTCGATGCGAGGACACGGTCTTGGTACGCGCGGGCGATAACCCAGGGGGGACCCACGTGGAGCAGCATCTACCTCCTCTTCTCCGGCCAAGACATGGCGATCTCCGCCAGCCGGCCGGTCGTGAACGGCCGAGGGGAGCCGATCGGCGTCGTGGCCGCCGACCTCTTCCTGTCGCAGGTTGGCGACTTCCTTCGCGACGTCAGGATCGGGACGAGCGGGCGGTGCTTCATCATGGAGCGGTCGGGCCTTCTGATCGCGTCCTCGGCCGACGAGAGCCCGATCGTGTTCGGGGAAGGGGGCCCGGCGCCGCGGAGGCTCGCGGCGCGGGAAAGCTCCTCTCCGATGATCCGAGCCGCCGCCGACACGATCGAGGATGACGCGGGAGTCGTCGCCGGCGGGGTCGGAGGGCAGTGGGAGTTCGCGATGGAGGGGGAGCGCCACTTCCTTCAGGTGGCGACGATTCGGGACGGCTACGGGATCGACTGGCTCGTCGGCGTGGCCATTCCGGAGCGGGCCTTCATGGCCCGCGTCGATGCCAACACGCGAACGACGATTGCCTTGATTCTGGGAGCCGCGCTCATTGCCGTGACGTTCGGCCTCGTCGCGTCGCGGTGGGTGACTCTCCCCATGAGCCATCTCGGGCGCTCCGCTCGGGCCCTCGCCGGCGGAGAGCGGCAGGTCGTGGCGGAAACGAGCCGCATCGCGGAGGTCGTGGACCTCTCTCGGTCGTTCAACGCGATGACTCGGCAGCTCGAGCGAACGGTCGACAGCCTCCAGACCGAGGTCGCCGAGAGAACACGAGCGGATACAGAACTCCGTGCGAGTGAAGCGCGCTACCGCCTTCTCGCCGACAACTCGAGCGATGTCATCTGGACCATGGACTTGGAGGGACTCATCACGTACGCCAGCCCGTCGATCGAGAAGCTCCTTCGCGGCGCCACGGTCGCGAGCGTCCTAGGGCTCCCGTTCATGTCGAAGCTGACCCCGGAGTCGGCGGCTGGCGCCCAAGAGCGGTTTGCGGCGATTCGGGACCTGATTGTGCGCGGGGTGGCGGTTCCCCCGCAGGAGCACCTCGAGCTCGAGCTGACCTGCCTTGACGGCTCGACCGTGTGGACGGAGAGTGTCGTCAGCCCTCTGGTCGACGACGACGGGCGAGTGCGCGGGTTTGTCGGGATGTCTCGAAACATCACGGCGCGCAGGCACGCCGAGCAGGAGCGCCTTGCCCTGGAGGCGCAGCTGAGGCACAGCCAGAAGCTCGAGTCGATCGGCACGCTCGCAAGCGGAGTAGCCCACGAGATCAACAACCCGCTGACCGGCGTCATCAACTACGCGGACCTCATCGAGCGGCGCGTCGGGGACCCGCAGCTGCGCGAGTTTGCGGAGGGCATCAAGATCGAGGGGAACCGGATGGCCGAGATCGTCCGGGGCCTCCTCTCGTTCGCACGCCAGGAGACGGCGGAGAAGCGGAAGGAGCAGATGCCCGACATCGTGCGCGCATCGCTCACGCTGGTCGGGTCGATCCTCAAGAAGGACCGGATCCGCCTCGAGCAGCGAATCGCCGAGGACCTTCCCCGCGTGCGCTGCAACGCTC
The DNA here is from genome assembly GCA_041302745.1 of Candidatus Bipolaricaulota bacterium. Classification (GTDB taxonomy): domain Bacteria; phylum Bipolaricaulota; class Bipolaricaulia; order UBA7950; family UBA9294; genus JAPLGD01. The sequence goes on from JBFYQP010000124.1 coordinate 1,953, forward strand.
AACAGATCGAGCAGATCATCATCAACCTCGTAACGAACGCCCGCGATGCGCTGAACCGCAAGTACCCCGGAGAGAACGACGACAAGATCGTCGAGATCGTGATCCGGACGATCGAGAAGGGGGGCGAGCCATGGGTTCGGACGACGGTCGAGGATCACGGCTCCGGCGTGCCTGTCGACCTCATGGCCCGCATCTTCGACCCGTTCTTTACCACGAAGCCTCGTGACATGGGAACCGGGCTCGGGCTCTCGATCAGCTACGGAATCGCTCAGGACCACGGCGGCGACCTGAGCGTCGAGAGCGAGGAGGGCCGATCCACGCGGTTCCACCTCGACCTTCGCGCCGAGCTAGAGTGAGGCCCGCGGATGCCTGGGGTTTCCGCCCTGCCGGGCAGCAGCTATGCTCTCCGCGGGAGCTTCCCGGAGGCATGATGCAGACTCCAGAACGTTCGAGGGGATGAGATCGATGATGCGGTTCAAGGTTCTTCTTGTCGTGAGTGTGGGCGTGCTGGCCGTCGCCCTTTCGGGCTGTGACTGGCTGTGGCCGGACGCTCCGGACGATGCCGTGGCGCAATCGAACCTGGCGCGGGACCTCGACCCTGATGTGAGCGAAGACGACGCGGCGGCGCTCGCAGCGGGGAACGGGGCGTTCGCCTTCGCCCTCTTCGGCAGGGTCGTCGCAGGCGAAGAGAACGTCTTCTTCTCGCCGTTCAGCATCTCTTCGGCGCTCGCGATGACGTACGCCGGAGCCGGCGGCGAGACGGAAGCGCAGATGGCCGACGCGCTCCGCTTCGACCTCGCCCAAGACGCGCTGCATCCCGCGTTCAACGCGATCGATCTTGAGCTCAACGGCCGCGACGAGGTTGGGGAACCCTACGAAGGTGACGGGTTCCAGCTGTCGATCGTCTATGCGGTGTGGGGCAAGCGCGGCTTCCCGTTCCTCGACAGCTACCTCGACGTCCTCGCCGTGAACTACGGTGCAGGGTTGCGTCTCGCCGACTTCTCGGGCGACCCCGAAGGCTCGCGAACGACGATCAACGACTGGGTCAGCGACCAGACGAACGACCGCGTCAACGACCTCCTGCCGGAAGGGAGCATCAGCGCGGGCACGCGCCTCGTCCTCACGAACGCCATCTACTTCAAGGCGCCGTGGCTCTACCCGTTCGACGAGGACGACACGAAGACGGAGATGTTCGCGACCCTCTCCGGATCCTCGGTCTCCGTTCCGATGATGCACGAGAGCGTCGACGCGGCGTACGCGGAGGTCGGCGACGTCCAAGCCGTCGAGCTGCCGTACAACGG
>JBFYQP010000139.1:0-6436 GCA_041302745.1 Candidatus Bipolaricaulota bacterium
CGTCCATGAGACAGAAGACCTCGCAGTGACCGAAGTGCGGCGAGAGCTTTCCCCCTGAGACCGGCACGGCAATCCTCATTTGGATCTCCTTTCTAGAGCTTCCTTCCTGACCGGCGGCACGGCGGGCGCGGCGAGAAGATGCTTGACGACGCGCTCCATGGCAAGCCCGGCCTCCGTTTGCTCGTACTGCCTTGCGGACGCGAACCCTTCGTCGCCCGCCTTGCCCACCGCCGGGTCGAGGGGAATCCGACCCAGGAACGGCACCCCCATCTCGGCGGCCATTCTTTCTCCTCCCCCGCTGCCGAAGACATCGGTGGTCTTCCCACAGGCGGGGCAGACGAACCCGCTCATGTTCTCCACAACGCCGAGTACGGGTAGGTCGAGATCATGGCAGAACCGGATGGAACGCCGAACGTTGGCGGTCGCGACGTCCTGGGGTGTTGTAACGATGACGGCGCCGTCCGCGTCTCCGACGAGCTGGCAGACGGAGAGCGGCTCGTCTCCCGTGCCCGGTGGGCAATCGATCACGAGGTCGTCGAGCTCGCCCCAGTTCACGTCACGCAGCAGTTGCTCAATCACGTTCGCCTTCATCGGACCACGCCAGATGACCGCGCTGTCGCGATCCGACAGGAGGAAGGCGACGGACATGACCTTCAGCCCTGCCTGGACGACGGGCACGATCAGATCGTCCTCAAGCCTCACGTGTGCTCTCTCGATCCCGAGCATCTTCGGAACGCTCGGCCCGTGGAGGTCTACATCGAGCAGGCCGACGCGTCGCCCGGAGTGCAGGAGCGACAAGGCGAGATGGACGGCCACCGTGCTCTTGCCCACGCCGCCCTTGCCGGAGAGAACGATGATCTTGTGCTCTATGCGCGACAGACGCTCCTGCAACGCGGAGCGCGGCGCCTGTCGCGGCGGGCCGTCCTTCGCGTCGTGCCCGGTCTCCTTCTCCGGCGGGGGCGCGCACTTCGACAGGGCTGCTCTGAGCGTCGTGGCGGCGAGGAGCGCGCAGTGATGGGATTCCTTGGGGAGGTTCTCCACGGCGTCCACGACATCCTGTTGGTCGATGGACAGCGACTCCTTCACGGGTTTCCCCTCCGCGAGCCGCGCGCACGCGCTTCCGGATAGGACGGAGTGCCCGCACCCGTCCGTCGTGAACGAGGCCTGCACGACGCGGTCGCCCTCGACGCGAACCCAGAACTCCATCGTGTCGCCGCAGGGTCCCTTGATGCGGGCGTTGCCGCTCGGGTCACGCAACGGGCCGAAATTCGAGGGCACGACTCGCCCATGGGTCAAGCGATCATTCGACATAGCTGGTCCCAGACCTTTCGTATCGCGCACGCCGCCGCTCCCTCACTGAACTCGATGACGGACTTGCCGTTCACCTGCGCACGGGTCACCGAGGGGTCGTAGGGGATCCTCCCGACCAGGGCGGCCCCCGCGGCGGCTGCTGCCTGTTCTATCCGCTCGGTCAACTCCGTGTTGATGTCCCACTTGTTGACGCAGATCGCCGTGGGAATTGCGAAGTGCTTAGCCAGACCCAATACGCGTTCCAGGTCGTGCTCGCCCGAGAGCGTCGGCTCGGTCACCGCAAGCACGAGAGATGCTCCCGTGATGCTGGCGATCACAGCGCAGCCGATCCCCGGGGGGCCGTCGACGAGAAGGAGGGGCCGGTTCTCCTCCGTCGCGACTCGGCGAGCCTCCTTGCGGACCACGCTCACCAGCTTCCCCGAGTTTTCCGCGCCGATCCCAAGGCGCGCGTGGACCAAGGGGCCGAAGCGCGTGCTCGAGACGTACCACTCCCCGCTCAACCGCTCGGGAAAGTCGATCGCGCCGGCCGGACAGAACCGAACGCACACTCCGCACCCTTCGCAGGCGAGAGGGTCCACGACAAAGGCAGGCCCGTTCGGCGCCTGTCCTTCCTCGTGCACGGCCCCGAATCGGCAGTGAGCGAGACACGCGCCGCAGCCGACGCAGCGCGCGCGACGGATGACGGCCTCGTGGCCGCTGTGGAAGGCCTCGCGGTGCAGGACGGTTGGGGCGAGAATGAGGTGGAGGTCGGACGCGTCTACGTCGCAGTCGGCGAGCGCGGCGTTCGGGGCGAGCGTCGCGAGGGACGCGACAAGGCTCGTCTTGCCCGTTCCGCCCTTCCCGCTGACGATCACAATCTCGTTCATGACGCCTTCCTCATTCCTTGCCGAGGCATGTGGTCCCGCGGACGCGCCGACAGGGCTCCGGGCGCGGCGATCCCTGCACGACCTCTCCGACGAGGCGGTCGGTTGCTGCGACTGCCTGCTTGCGCCGTCATCTGCACTCCTCTTGCCGACCGGAGACCCGCCCGCTCACCGTCCGGAGGAGACCGACGAACGCGCTTCGCAGTTCCGGCCGTGCGGCGCTCGCCGCCTGCCCGCGCGAGTACGCCTCTGCAATGTGCCGATCGTCCGGGATCTCGAGGAGAACATCGATCCCTTCCGCAGCGCAGAAGCCCCGGACGCGGTCGTCTCCGATTCCGACCCGGTTGATGACCACGCCGAACGGGATCGCAAGCTGACGAATCGTCTCCACCGCGAGCCGGAGGTCATGCAGACCAAACGGCGTCGGCTCGGTGACCAACAGAACGAAGTCGCTTCCCCGAACAGCCGTCACGACGGGGCATGACGTTCCCGGCGAGCAGTCGACGATGTTGAGGCGGTCATCCGTCGCATGGCGTTTGACGGCGCGGATGACGGGCGGCGCCGCGGGCTGGCCGATCGCCAGTGTCCCTTGCACGAACGCCACGTCGCCCGCGAACCCGGTCTCAACGGTCCCGATCTCCCGCTCGACTTCCCGAATCGCTCCGGTGGGGCAGACCTTGGCGCATCCGCCGCAGCCGTGGCAGAGTTCGGGGAAGACCATGACCGAGTTCTTCAGGGGCAAGATGGCGTGGAATTGACAGGCTCTTGCGCATTCGCCGCACCCGGTGCACTTGGCCTCGTCGGCCGAAGGAACGAGCAGATGGACCGCTTGCGGCGCGTCGAGTCGAGGGCGAAGGAAGATGTGGCAGTTCGGCTCCTCGACGTCGCAGTCGAGAAGACGAACGGGCGTCGGGGAAGAGAGAGCCAAGCTCACGGCCACCGTCGTCTTCCCCGTGCCTCCCTTGCCTGACGCCACCGCAAGAATCATGACGTCGTCCCGCTCGACGCGGCAAGCTCGAACCGGAGGGGAACGCCGGCTGCGACGAGCCGGAACGGTCCGGCGTCCGTGATGGTCCGAACGAGATCGTCTTCCTTCATGTGATGGTCAGCCACGAACAGCGCTCCGCCTTGCTTGAGCACTCGGCGGATCTCTTCCAGCGCCGGTCGAGGATCGCCGAGTTCATGCACGACGTCGAACAAGAGCGCCGCGTCGACGCACTCGTCCGGCACCGTGCGAAGTGCGTCGACGTGTAGAGCCCGGAGTTGACCGAGGCGGAGCATCTCCGCGGCGCGCCGAACGCGCTTGAGGGCAAGCGGATGTACGTCCACAGCCATCACGCGCCCCTGCGGACCCACCAAACGCGCCGCAGCGATCGAGAAGGCGCCCGGACCGCAGCCGACGTCGAGCACGGTCATCCCTTCGTGCACCCCAACGCGCCGGAGGACTCGCTCCGGCGGGCGACGGAAATCGCGAAGTCGATACTCGATCGCCATGAGTCGGAACGCGACATGGCTCAGCAATCCAGTCTCCCACGCGAGGATGAGTCGCCGTCTTCTCCGCGGTACCCGCGTCTTCCACGCTCCTCGGAGGCCGTCTCGTCGACGCGATCCTGCCAACCGTTTTGGGTTCCCGCGATGCAGTCGAACCGCGCTGTGTAGGGCTTGATGTCGAGGAGAGGCGTGCCGTCCAACACGTCCAAACCGTCTACGTGGAGAACGTTTCCGTCTCGGCGCACGAGCCTCACGATGCTCAGCCCGATCGCGTTCGGACGGCACGGAGCGCGCGTGGCAAAGACGCCGCGTTCGGCGTCGTCGAGAAACGGCTGCACGACAAGCCTCGCGGGAGACGCCTTGTGCATGTGGTAGAGGAGGTAGATGTGGGAGAAGCCTTCCAGGTCGCGTAACCCATCTGCGAAGGCCGGAAGAACCTCGACGCGCCCGGTGCTGCCCATTGCGTAGACGGGCTGGATCGGCGTTTCCTCCTCCGCGGTGTGCTCGCTGCGGATGACGCCGATGGCCTTGTACGAGATGGAGGATCCGCTCATACCCAGTGACCCTCCACGCTCGCCGACGTGATCTCGGTGAGCTGGCCGGCGCGGTATCGCTCCAAGGCCGCTGCCACGGTGGGAGCGTCCGTCGTATAAACCTTGACGCCCGCAGCGGAGAGCACTCGAAACGCCTTCGGGCCGCAGTGGCCCGTCACGACGCTGCGTGCTCCAGTCCTGACCACAGTTTCCGCGGCTTGGATCCCCGCGCCTTGGGCGGCGGACTGTCCCTGCCGGTTGTCGGCGATCTCGAACGTCTCCGCGTCCAGGTCGTAGACCAAGAACGATGCCGCCCGCCCGAACCGGCTGTCCAACGGCGCAGCGGCCGTGCTTCCCGACGTGCTGAACGCAACCTTCACCCTAGCCTCCCTCTTGGCGCCGCCTTGCGCCCTACTTGGGGCACTTCTTCAGGCACATGAACCAGTCGAGACAGCGAATGTCCTCGCCCGGCTTGGCCATGCGGTCCTTCGCGACGCCGCACGAACCGGGAGGAGGCACGATCACGTCGTCCCCTGGCTGCCAGTTGGCGGGCGTGGCGATCTTGTGCTTGTCCGACGTCTGCATCGCAATAAGCAGACGCTTGACCTCGTCCATGTTCCGGCCGTTGCTCAGGGGGTAGTAAAGAATGGCGCGGACGATGGCCTCCGGGTCGATGATGAACACCGCACGGACGGCCTGCGTGTTGCTGGCCGCCGGCTGCAGCATCCCGAACGCCCGCGAGACGTCCATCGTGAGGTCGCTGATGACCGGGAAGGTCACCTCGATCTCCTTCATGCCCTTGTACTCGATCTTCTCTTTGATCGTCCGCAACCAGGCAATGTGGCTGTACGTGCTGTCGATCGAGAGGCCGAGGAGCTTGCAGTTCAGCTTCTCGAACTCAGGCTGCATGGAGGCGAACGTCATGAACTCCGTCGTGCACACCGGAGTGAAGTCCGCCGGGTGCGAGAAGAAGACCACCCACTTCCCATGGTAGTCGTCCGGAAAACTGATCGGTCCTTGCGTGGTCTCCGCCTTGAACGATGGCGCCCGTTCGCCAATCAGCGGCAGCCGCTTCGTCTCATCCATCCCATGCCTCCTTTCGTGTTCCGCAGCCTGGGCCCCACGACCTCGCGGACCCGCGCCTTCGTCCGGAAGCTCCAGGCCTAGCCCTCAGACTCCGAGAGCCTGCGCTCGATCGCGTCGAGCTCCGACCTGAGCGCCTGCGCCTGGTCCTTCAGGTTCTGCTTCTCCCACTCGGGGTCAAGCTTCGCGTACCCGGGTGCGACGCCGGCGCCGTACCCGGCGTACGCCGCCCAACCCGGCACGCCTGTCGCGTAGAACCGGTTTCTCCAGCCGCGGCCGCCGCCCACGCCGAAGCCGCGCCACGAAGCGAAGCCCGGCTGCGGGTAGCCTGCGCAGGCCCCCATGCGACGCCCCGTCAGGGGGCCCATGCCCATCGGTCCAGTTCGATCTCCACCTGGCATCCTGTTCCTCCTTGGCTCGTGGTCCTTCTCTCCACTCGTTCACTGGGACGCAAATCGCGGGCCGCGCCCACATCCCCGCCCCCGCCGGCCCTGGCCGAAACCCGGTCCGGGCGCGCCGGCGCCGGGGGCGTGAACCACCGGCCCACCATCGAGGCGAAGCGCCTTGCCCGCGGTCAAGGCGTCGGCCGTCTTCCGCCGCGCCGACTCCACGATCCTTCCGAACGTCGCGCGCGAGATTCCCATGCGCTCGGCCGCCTGCTCCTGGTACAGGCCGAGGAGGTCCGCGAGCCGGAGCGCCTCGAGTTCGTCCAGGGTCAGCGCCACCTCATCCAGCTCATGAAGCGGAATCCCCGCCGGCTTGAAGTAGGTCACGCTCGGGATGAACGCGATTCGTCGCTGACAGAACGGTCTCGGCATGGTTCTCTTCTCCTCGTCGGATGAAAAGAGCATATGCTCATTTCGCTGGGCTGTCAACTCACGGGAACGAAGCCGCGATCGATCGGCTTGGAGTCTGAGGCAGCGTCGGTTGCAGACGGCGTCTTTGGAAATCCAGCAGACACCCTCTCTCGACGTCTGCAGGCGGCGAACCTGCAGTGCGCTCGTCCCGAAGAACGCACGGACGCCTCCTTCCGGCGAAAGACCGAGAAGCAGGCGGCGCGTCTTCGCGCTCTCTGCACGGGCGAGTTCGCGTCGTCGGTGAGCCAATCGCGGCGGGGTCACCCAAACCCGTGGCCGAGGCTGCGGGAGACAGGCG
>JBFYQP010000170.1:0-7701 GCA_041302745.1 Candidatus Bipolaricaulota bacterium
TCTCGGGATATCATAGAGGAAGAGCGCGTCTTGGTGGCGCGTGCCATTGCAAGGAAGGGAGCCAATCACCATGGGTCTTTCGATCAGCGATCTGCGAAAGGGCATGATCATTCTGTACCAAGGCGAGCTCTACGAGGTGTTCGAGTACGAGCACAACAAGCGCGGGCGCGGAAGCGCCGTCGCGTCGACGAAGCTGAAGCACTTGAAGTCGGGCAAGGTCACGAGCGAAACCTTCCGGGGCTTCGAGGACACCTCGACCGTCTTCCTCGACTCGCGCGAGCTGCAGTACCTGTTCCACGACGGCGACAACTACAACTTCATGAACGTCGCGACGTTCGACCAGTTCCCGATCCCGAAGGAGATGCTCGGGCCGCAGGCCGAGTTCCTCGTCGAGGGGACCGTCGTGATCGGCTACTACTACAAGTCGGACATGGTCAAGGTCGACCTTCCGAACTTCACGACCCTCAAGGTGGTTCGCACGGAGCCCGGCGTTCGCGGAGATACCGTTTCCAACGTCGACAAGCCGGCCACGCTCGAGACGGGAGTGGTGGTTCGGGTGCCGCTGTTCGTGAAGGAAGGCGACCACCTGAAGATCGACACGCGCACGGGCGTGTACGTCGAGCGAGTCTAGCGGTCCAGCGAGGAGGAGGGATGGCGGAGAGGAGGATCGAGATCGTCGATGACGACGGGCGGATCACGATGGCCGAAGAGGTCATCGCCTCCATCGCCCGCATCGCCGCGGAGAAGGTCGATGGGGTCGGCCACTCCTCCGGCTCGCCCGGAGGCCTGATGAGCATCTTCGGCGTCGAGGACGTGGCTCCCACGATCAAGACGGAGCTGGTCAACGAGCAGGTCCGCCTCGAACTGAAGATCGCCGTCGAGTATGGGTATCCGGTTCACGCGGTCGCCCGCGGCGTCCAGCAGAACGTCGAGCGCGACATCGAGCGGCTGGTCGGCCTCTCGGTCTCGTCCGTCGACGTCAACGTGAAGAAGGTCGTTCCCCCGCACTCGCACGACGCGGGGAAGAAGTGAGGAGGCCGGGATGGTCGACGCGGACAAAGGAAGTGTAGGCATCTCAAAGGATGTCGTCACGGCCATCGCCGGCATCGCCGTCTCGGAGATCGGCGGGATTGCCAACCTACGCCCCGGAGACAGCGTCTTCCGTCGCGGCGAAGGAATGAAGCGGTACGTTGACACCACGGTTGACGGCGACATCGTCACGGTGACCGTACGAATCACCGTCGTCTACGGGGTTCCCATCCGCAAGGTCGCGAAGCTGGTTCAGGCGCGCATCAAGGCCGAGATCGAGCGGATGACGGGGCTCCGCGTCAGCGCCGTGAACGTTGACGTTCAGCGGGTCGTCAAGGGTGAGGATCAGGGCGAGGAGACCGGACGGGAGAGCGCAGACGAGTGGGAAGACACGGGCGAAATCTAGTGTTTGCCGCAAGCCTGCACGGTGGGCGGGCCGCAAACATGTACGGCGGGCGGGCCTGAGCGATGCAGCGGTCTCGAGCCCGTGAGTTGGTCTTGTTCGCCCTGTACCGCGCGGAGTTCCTCCCGGTGGTTCTCGACGAGATCTGTGAGGACGAGGACCCCGGCGACCAGCGGCCCTACATCGAGAGCGTCTACAACGGCATCGTTGCCCGGCGCGACGAGATCGATCGAATGATCGGCGAACGTACGGTTGGGTGGCGGTTCGAGCGGCTGGCCCTCCTCGACCGCAACATCCTTCGGATCGGCGTCTACGAGCTCCTCTACTCGGAGGATGTCCCAGCCGAGGTCGCCCTCAACGAGGCGGTGGAGCTGGCGAAGTCGTACGGGACGGAGCAGGCGCGCGGATTCATCAACGGGATCCTCGATCGGATCTGGAAGGAGAAGCGTGAGCGCGAGAACGCTTCTGGGTAAGCCCCTTGCCGAGGGACGGCGCGACGCTCTGACGCGCCGTGCGGCGAGCTTGAGAGCGAGCCGCGGCTCGGCCCCGCGCCTTGTCGTAGTGCTCGGGACGTCGGACGAGGCCGCTCTCGCGTACTTCCGCACGAAGCAGCGCCTCGGCGAGAAGGTCGGGGTCTGCGTCGATGACGTTCGCGTCGAGCGCCCCACCACGAGTCGGATCGTCGCCGCGGTCCGGGAGCTCGCCGCGGACCCGTCCGTGCACGGCATCATGATCGAGACGCCTCTCCCTGCCGACGTCGACCTCCGCGGCGCCCAGGATGCGATCCCGGCCGAGAAGGACGTGGATGGGGCGAGCACGCTGTCGCTCGGCAGGCTCTTCTCCGGGCAGCCGGGGTTCGTCCCGGCGACCGCGGCGGCGGTGATGGCCCTGCTCGACGGACACGGGATCGCGCTGCGCGGCGCCCACGCGGTTGTCGTCGGGCGGAGCCTCGTCGTCGGACGGCCGCTGGGCCAACTCCTGCTTGCTCGCGGCGCGACGGTCACCACCTGCCACTCGCAGACCGAGAACCTCGCCGCGCACACAAAGGCCGCCGACGTCGTCTGCGTGGCGGTCGGCAAGGCGCGCTTCCTCGGGCCGGATGCTGTTCGCCCGGGGTCCGTCGTGGTTGACGTCGGGACGAACGTCGTCGGCGACTCCCTCGTCGGCGACGTCGATTTCGCTTCGGTCGCGGAGGTGGCGGCGTGGGTCAGCCCCGTGCCCGGCGGGGTCGGGCCGCTGACGACCGTGCTCCTCCTGGAGAACGTCGTCAGGGCCGCCGAAACGAGCCGACCATGAAGAGGAAGTCCACGACGTCCGGGTACGCCGACCTCCACCTGCACACGATCGCGTCGGACGGGACACAGACCGTCGACGAGCTCGTGGCGCGCGCCAAGGCCGCGGCGCTCTCCTGCATCGCGATCACCGATCACGACACCGTGTCGCCGGATCTGACGGAACGCGTGACGCGGATTCGCGGCGTCGAAGTGATCACCGGCGTCGAGCTCAAGGCCGACTTCGACGGGGTGAGCGGGGAGCTGCTTGGGTACTTCGTCGATCCCGGAGCGCGCGAGCTTGCCGACATCCTGGATTGGATGAACCGTGCGCGCGACAAGCGAATGGAGCGGATGGTCGAGAAGTGCCGCGAGGTCGGCGTCGACCTCGACATGGATGACGTCCGTAACCACGCCAAAGGGAACGTCGGCCGACCTCATCTTGCGCGCGCCCTGCTGGAGAAAGGGGCGATCGACGAGATGGATGAGGCGTTCGCACGGTTCATCGGACGAGGGCAGCCGTGCTACGTGTCGCTCGAGAAGGTGACCCTTCGCGAGGCGGTCAAGGCCCTGCGCGCGGCCGGGGCGGCGATCTCCGTGGCCCACCCATGCCTGATGCGGGTTGCGGAATGGGACACGCTCTTCCGTCTGCTGTCGGAGGAGGGGGTCGATGCCGTCGAGAGCGTCTACCCGTATCGCGACCCGCGCTCGCCGGACCTGTCCATTGCCCCCGAGCGCCTCGCGGCGGAGGCGGCGAAGCACGGGTTCCTCGTCTCCGGCGGCTCGGACGACCATGGGCCCGGCTCGTCGAAGCCGTCCCTCGGGCAGGTCCGTCTGCCGTACGAGGTCGTGGAAGCTCTGAGGGCACGAGCGCGGGGCTAGTTCGGAGTGCGCAGTTCGCGGTGCGCAGTTCGTGGTTCGTGGAGTCCTCTGTGTAGCGTCGCACCTTGCGTGCGACGTCGTCCTCTCGCCAACGTCGGAGACAAGCTCCGACGCTACGATGGGCTGCGCGTCTCGTCGTCTGCGATCCTGCCGACGACGCGGGGCGGGCGAGGCGCCGGATCTCGTCGGCGGAGTCCGCTGTAGCGTCGCACCTTGTGTGCGACGTTTCCGCGAACGTCGGAGCAAGCTCCGACGCTACGTCGTCTGCGATCCTACCGACGCGCGTCGCTTGACCACGGCGAGGCGACGCGAACCTCAAGCCGGATTGCGGGTCTCATCTTTCGCAATCCGGCCGTCCACCAGCGTGACGAGTCGGTTGACGCGGTCGAGCAGGCGGCCGTCGTGCGTGGCGAAGAGGAACGTTCCCGCGTGCTCGGTGCTCAGGTTCAGCTTCTTCATCAGGTCGATGAGCTCAAGGCTCGTGGCGGTGTCGAGGTTGGCGGTCGGCTCGTCGGCGAGGACGATCGACGGCTCGGAGACGACGGCGCGAGCGACGGCGACGCGCTGCTGCTCTCCGCCGGAAATCCGATTCGGGAACTGGTCGGCGTACTTCTCGATCCCTAGCTCCGCGAGGATCCGCCGGCCCCTCTCGATGCGCTCGGCGCGCGCGATACCTTGGAGTTCGAGGATGAAGGCCGCGTTCTCGAGCACCGTGAGGACGGGGATTAGGTTGTACGCCTGAAACACGAAGCCGATTCTCTCGAGGCGGAGCCGGGACAACGCGTCCCGCGACAGTGTCGATAGCTTCGTCCCGTCAAGGTAGATCTCGCCCGACGTCGGCCGATCGAGGCCTCCCAGGAGGTGAAGGAGCGTCGACTTGCCGGAGCCCGACGGGCCGGCGATTGCGGTGAACTCGCCCTTGTGCAGCTCAAGACTAACGCCGCGCAGGGCGGGCGTCTCGACCGTGCCCGTCACGTACGTCTTCACGAGGTTTTCGGTTCGCAGGATCGCGTTAGCCGACATGCCGCATCGCCTCCACCGGCTCGAGCGACGCCGCGCGTCGCGACGGAATCCACGCCGAGAGCAGGGCTACGCCGACCATGGCGAGCCCGGCTCCGAGATACTCCCACACACCCACTCGCAGCTGCAGCACGGGCTCCATACCCATCTGGCGCATCGCCTCGCTGTAGCTGCCGGGCATCTTGACGCCGCCCGCGGCGTGAGCCCAGCCCACGAGACCGCCGCCGACCGCGAGGCCGACCGCGGCGCCGAGTAGAGCAAGCAAGAGGGCCTCGGTCATCACCATCCGCATCACGTGCCGCCGCGACGAGCCGAGGGCCAGGATGACGCCGAGCTCGTGCGTGCGCTCCACAACGGAGAGAAAGAGCGTGTTCAGGACGACCAACCCGCCGAGCACGAAGAAGATGCCCATCACCATGACGTGGAACGGCTTCTCGACGGTCTGGAAGGTCCGAAGCTCGGGCGCGAGCTCGTTGTAGTCGAGGACCTTGTACTCCTTTGGGAGCTTCGCTCGAAGATCGGCCACGACCCGCTCGACCTTTGCCTGGTCCCAGGGCCCCTCGACACCCTCGACGAACCCGACGATCGACGTGACGGCGCCCGGCCGCCGGGCCAACGTCTGGGCCAGGCCGAGGTCCACCTGAACCACTCCCCGTCCCATCGCCGGATCGGGGGCGACGTAGACGCCGAGCACCGGCACGCTGGCCGCACCGATCCCCGTCTCCGGGTGCACGCCGAGGAGAACGAGCTCGCTGCCCACCGACGCCGCGAGAAGATCGCGCAGCTCGGTTCCGATCACGACCCCGCGGTCGCCGGTCGCGAGGTAGGCGCCCTGCGTGACGAGGCGGCCGATGGGGCTCACGCGACCGACCTCCTCCGGGACCACGCCCTGGAGAAGGACGCCCTGCGACCGCCCGCCGTTCGAGATCATCGCCGGAAGGTCGAGGCGAGCCGTCCGCCAGGCAACCCCGGGAACGGAGTCGACCACGGCGAGCGCAGCGTTCGGATCCTTCATCAGCGTGAGCGCGCCGCCGTCCGCCCGCTCGGTCGAGCTGCGGACCTGGAAGTGGCCGGTCTCGAACGTCACCGTGTTCCTGAACAGACTCTCCTGCTCCCCGTTCAGCATGCCGAGCTCGAGAACGAGGATGAGAACCGGGATGAACACCGCGACGAGCGTGAGGATGCTCCGCCGACGGTTTCGCCAGAGGTGACGCCACGCCTGTTTCACTTGGCCGCCTCCAGGGTCTCGACGGTGAACACCTGCGGGTCGATGGTGATCCCGAACTCGACGTTCTCCAGGCGCTCGACCGACCGGTCGCCGTTCTTCTCCTCGATCACGATCGTCGTCGGGATGACCCGCCCCGGCAGGTCGACGTAGTCCGAGAACCGAGCCGTCCGAAGAACGGCCCCGCGCTGGTCGTAGTACTCGATCGACACGATGGCGAAGTCGGCGCGCACGCGGACGACCAGGCTGCCGTAGACGACGGCGGCGTCCGGCTTCGGCGTCAGGGTCAGCACGTAGTCGGTTCCGTCCCGCGTCATCGTCGCGTCGTACTTGTCGGACAGCGTCCCATGGATGAGGTCCTCGAGGGCCGGCCCGCTGCCGAAGATGCTGTCGGCGGCGGCGATGCCCGGGAGCGGCACCGCCTTGCCCGCCGCGGGCGCGTAGTACCACACCTTGTCCTTGACCATCAGGTAGCCCGAGCCCGCGTCGGCCTCGGGGAGGAGGAAGCGGACGAGGCCGTAGTCGTCGCCCTGCGACCAGACCTCGACGCGGTAGACGGTCGTCTTGCCCGCTTGCACGATCTCCAGGAAGACGAAGCCGTGGAACGTCTCGCCCTGCCAGTTGGCGCGGGCGCGGTCGAGCACCTCGAACGCCTCGTACTCCTGAGCAAGGGCGCCGAGCGCCGGGACGAGGATCGCCCCGACGAGGAGGGCCATCGAAATCCTTCGTACGACTTTCATGGTGTCACCTCTGTCTATCGCGCAAGGCCGCACCGTCAGGCCTCGCGAATGGCTTCCACGGGCTGCAGTCCGGCGGCACGCCGTGCCGGATACCACGCCGCGATGAGGGCCGTCGAGAGGACGACCGCCAGGCTGCCCAGAAGATAGATGCCCGATGCCGACGCGTAGAGCATGGCCGGCATCGAGATGTCGCCGGCCATTGATGCCCACGTGGTGCCAATGGCGATTCCGCGGGTCAGGACCAGGAGAGCGAGATAGCCGACCGACCCGCCGACTAGAAAGCCGATCGCCGACGCAACGAGCGCCTCGAGTTGCACGATGCGGCCGAGTCGCTTCGGCGACATGCCGACTGCGATCATCACGCCGAACTCGCGCGTTCGCTCGAGGACCGAGAAGAGGACGGTGTTCGCGACGCCGAACCCGGCGAGGAGGGCGAGGATGAAGATGATCGGGAGCATCTCGATGCGCGCGGCCTCGATCAGCGACTTGATCAGGGGGTTCGCCTCGAAGTAGCTCATGACGACGAACGCGTCGTCGAGCGCGGCGCGGAGCTCCGCAGAGACGTTCTCGGCCTTCTGCGCTCGAGGCAGTGAAATCACAATCTCCGTCGCGCCGGACGAGGCGGCGAGGCGCTGCGCGTCGGCGAGGGTGATGAGGACGACGCCCTTGTCGAGGTTCGGGATCCCCGAGCCGAAGAACCCGACGGCCGTGACGGCCAGGGACTGTGGGCCCGAGTCCGCCTGAGCCAAGACGACGACCCGCTCGCCGATGCGGACGTCGAGCCGGCGGGCGATCTCCTCGCTCAATAGGACCTCGCCCGGGTTCGCCAGCCCGCGTCCCGCCGCAATCTGAGACGGCAGGGTCGTTACCTTCGGCTCACGCTCGAGGTCGATGCCGCGAATCTCGATGCCCGTCGCTCCGTACGCCGACTTCACCATCCCGTAGACCGAGAGCCGCGGCGCATACGCGTCGATGCCGGCGGAGGCGACAGCGGCCTCTGCTTGCGCGACGGCTTCAGGCGTCAGGCCATGCTCGGGTGCGGGGTCCTCGTCGTACCCCACCGCGTGGATCTTGACGCTTCCCTGATCGACCGCGATCTGCGAGTCGACCATCGAAGCCATGAACCCGTCC
>JBFYQP010000190.1:0-2984 GCA_041302745.1 Candidatus Bipolaricaulota bacterium
CGGCGCTCACGCAAGAGCTCGTTCACGGTCTGCCGCGACACGCCGAGCGCGTCCGCCAAGCCGGCCACGGTGAGCCCGTAGTCGGGAAGGAAGTCCTCGCGGATCATCTCGCCCGGGTGGATCGGCCGCACTTCCCTCTTGCCCGTGCTCTTGATGCTCATAGCTCACCTCGCCTCAGTGGTAGTCCGTGATCTCGACGTCGAAGGCATCTCCATCTTCGAATCGGAAGCAGATGCGCCACTGGTCGTTGATCGCGATGCCGTACTGGCCTTCTCGGTCCCCCACAAGCTTGTGCAGTCGGTTTCCCGGCGGGACCCTCAGGTCGCCGATCCGGCTCGCAAGGTCGATGTACTCAACCTTTCGCCTTGCCCGCCGCGTGATCTCCGGCGGCAAGCGGCTCGATCGCCCCGTCACGTAAAGCTCTTGAGTGTGCCGGTCCGCGAACGTCTTGATCACGGGCGCAGTGTAACGCGTAACGTGACGCATGACAAGAGCGGGGTAGCGCGTGCTGCGGTGGGCCTACCGCCTCCTCCGCGCGAGGGGCTTGCCCTTGGTCGCCTCAGGCGGTGGAAAGCCCTCAAGCAGCCACCGCCAGAGGGACATGAACCGGACGATCCCATCCATCCCAAACCACGATGTGCGTTCCTCGCCTTCCTCGGAGTCGGTCAGGACGAGCAGACTGTCGCAGCCAAGCTCGCGCGATGCCTTGAGCAGGGCGCGGACCTCGCGAGCTTTCGTCCTCGGGCTCTCAACGCTGTAGCACACCTGGATAAGCTGCGTGACGCGGAGGCCCTGCTTGATGACGAAGTCGACCTCGTCGCCCTGTTCGCTCTTCCAGCTGTAGCACTCGAGCTCGCCCTGAAGCTCGCGGCGGTGCAGGTCGATGGCGGCGAGGTTCTCGTATAGCTTCCCGCGGTCGGGGCTCGATCGGAAACCGGTCGCAGTAACGAGGCCGTTGTCGATCGCGTAGATCTTCCGATCGCCAGTCGCTCGCTCGCGAGCCTTGAACGAGAACCGCCGGAGCGAGAAGAAGAGGAAGGCTTCCTCCAGGTGTTGGAGGTACTTCTCTGCCGTGTGGACGCTCTGGAGGCGTGTGCTGCGGACGAGGCTGTGGTACGAGTACGGCGAGGCAACGTTGGCCATCAGGTGGTGGGCAAGGTCCTCGAGACTCTGCGGCGCTCGGATGCGGTGCCGCACGACGATGTCTTTGTAGAGGATCGCTCGTACGAGGGTTGTGAGATAGTCGCGGTACGAGATGGCCTTGAGCATGGGCTCGGGATACCCGCCAGACTCGGCGTAGACGCGCAGAAGCTCCGCCTTCTCGGAGTTGGTCAGCTCGCGCCCCTGGGCGCGGACGACCTCACGGAAGCTGAACGGGAAGAGGACGATTGGCAGGTGGCGGCCTGTCAGGTGCGTGGCGAGCTCGGAACTCAACAGGTGCGCGTTGCTGCCGGTGATCGTGAGGTCGCGACCTTGCCTCTGCAGTCGGTTCACGAGGAGCTCCCAGCGCGGGACGTTCTGCACTTCATCGAGGAGCAGACGCTTCGGCCGGTCGTAGAGGGCGTCGAGAGCGGAGAGAAGGGCGTCGTGGTCGTCGAGGTTGGCAAGATGCTCGTCGTCGAAGTTGACGTAGCCGTAGGCGCCGAGGTCGTGCACGAAATGGAGCGCAAAGAACGACTTACCGGCGCGCCGAGGGCCGAGCACGACCTTGATCAGGCTCGGAGGCAGCCGGCGGTCGGTCATGTCGCGTTCGACGTACGTCGACTGGAGCAGCGCTTCGGCCTCGCGGCGCTGGAGAAGCAGGGCGTCTCTGAGAGCTTCACCCGCGGCAGGCATCTGGCACCTCGTGATGCACAATAGTCGCCATAATTGTGCAGTATAGTCTCGGCGACTCGTCATGCCAAGTCGACGAAACGGGCATCGGTTATGGCGTCGAGGGTCGGCCCTGCATTCCAGCAGCGGTTATGTCCGCCCTGCGGCATTGTGGTCGCGGCGGCGCCTCCTAGGCTATCATCGGTGTCCCCATGAAATCACACAAGGGCGGCGTTAGGCTCTCCGCGAGCGATCTCGCGAACCACTTAGGCTGTCGACATCTGACGTTCCTCGACCTCGGCGCCGCGCGCGGCGAGATCGAGGCGCCCATCTACCGCGACGTCGCGCTCGAGGCGCTTCAGGAACGGGGTCTGGCGCACGAGACGGCCTACGTCGAGAGCCTTCGGACGCAGGGGCTGTCCATCGTTCGTCTGCCCGACGATCTGCCGACCCAAGAAGCGTTTGGCCAAACGTGCGCGGCGATGCGCGAAGGGCACGACGTGATCGTGCAGGCGACGCTGGTGGGCGATGGCTGGATGGGGCGCGCCGACGTCTTGCGTCGGGTCGCGACGCCGGCTCCGGAACTCGGCGACTACTCCTACGAAGTGCTCGACACGAAGCTGGCGCGGGAGACGCGCGGGCGGACGGTCCTTCAGCTCTGTCTCTACTCCGACCTCCTGGCGGGAATCCAGGGCCGGCTGCCGGAAAGGATGTACGTCGTGCCGCCGGGAACGGACTTTCAGCCGGAGACGTTCCGCGTCGACGACTACATGGCCTACTACCGCCTCGTGCGGCGGCGATTGGAAGAGGCGGTGGGCGAGGGGCGCTGGACGGGTGCGGCGACGTACCCGGATCCGTGCGACCAGTGCGACATCTGTCGCTGGTGGCAGAAATGCGATCGCCAACGCCACGACGATGACCACCTCTCGCTAGTCGCCGGGATCAGCAAGATGCAGATCGCCGAGCTCACGGAGCGGTCGGTCGAGACGCTCGAAGCGTTGGCCGAGCTTGCCTTTCCTCTCGATCCGAAGCCGGAGCGCGGAGCGATGGAGAGCTACGAGCGCGTTCACCACCAGGCGCGCGTCCAGCTCGAGGGCCGCCAACGCGGGGAGCCCGTCCACGAGCTGCTTTCCGTAGAGCAAGGCTTCGGCCTGTCGCGCTTGCCGGAGCCG
>JBFYQP010000007.1:0-7025 GCA_041302745.1 Candidatus Bipolaricaulota bacterium
CCCGTCGGCCCCGTGCGCCGACAGGGCCGCGATCAGAACCAGGATGAACCCGACCCACGTCGACAGCCGTCCCCGCCGACCCGCCGGCCCTCGTAGGTGACGTCGTGTGGCTTCCATGTCCCCTATTGTAGTCGGCCGGCGGGACATCGTGCTCTCCCGATGTGGCGTGAAGCTCGTGGCGGATCCGGTGCTCGACGCGGCGCTTGCGTGGCTGCGCGGAACCCAGACCCCCTCATCCGTCGGCGTAGGGACGGCGCCGTAGGGTGGCACGACGCGGGCTAGCCGCGCGCCGCGCGGGCCTCCTTGCGCTCTTCGACGACCCTCTCGGCGATCGCGTACGGCACGGACTCGTAGTGCTCGAACTGCATGGTGAACGTGCCGCGGCCGCTCGTGAGATTCCGGATCTCGGACGCGTAGCCGAACATCTCCGCGAGCGGCACCATCGCCTGAAGGATCGTCGCGTTCGCCCTTGACTCCATTCCCGTGATCCGGCCGCGCTTGCTGCACAGGTTCCCGGTGACGGCCCCGGTGTGCTCGTCCGGCACCGTGACTTCGACGCTCATGATCGGCTCGAGAAGCTCAAGCCCGGCCCGGAGACAGGCTTCGCGGAACCCCATCCGTCCGCAGGTGCGGAACGCCTGCTCCGAAGAGTCAACGTCGTGCATCGAGCCGTCGTAAACGGTGACGAGCACGTCGACGATGGGGAACCCGGCGTACGGACCCTTGGTCATCTCTTCGACGATCCCGCGCTCAATGGCCGACAGGTACTCGCGGGAGATCTTCCCGCCGGTGACCTCGTCCTCGAACTGGAATCCCGAGCCGGGCTCCGTGGGCTCGATCCGGAAGACCATGTGCGCGTACTGCCCGCGGCCGCCGGTCTGCTTGATGTGCCGGTATTCGTGATCGATCGGAGCGAGGATCGTCTCGCGGTAGGCAACCTGGGGGCGGTCGGAGATGACGGAGACGCCGAATTCGCGCTTCAGCCGGTCGAGGATGATCTCGAGGTGGAGTTCTCCCATCCCGGAGATGATCACTTCACCCGTCTCCTGATTGGAGCGAACGACGAACGTCGGGTCCTCGTCGGCAAGCCGGTGGAGGGCGTGCGCCAGTTTGTCGCGATCGTCGGTCGATGCCGGCGAGACGGCGACGCCGATGACGGGCGCCGGGAACTCGATCGATTCGAGCAGGATCGGGTGCTCGCGGCTGCACAGCGTGTGCCCGGTCAGGGTGTCCGAGAGCCCGACCACGGCGCCGACTTCCCCGGCGTGCAGAAGCTCGATCGGTTCGCGGTCGTTGGCGTGCATCTCGAACAGCCGCCCGACCCGCTGCACCTTCTCGACGCTCGAGTTGTACACCTGAGCGCCCATCCCCAGCGTTCCGGAGTAGACGCGGACGTAGGTGAGCTTGCCCATGTGCTTGTCGCTCTGGATCTTGAATGCCAGCGCCGCGAGGGGCGCGTCGTCGCGCGGGCGGCGGATGAGTTCCTGGTTCGACTCGAGGCTCGTGCCGATCACGGGCGGGAGGTCGACGGGAGACGGAAGGTAGTCGACAATCGCGTCGAGAAGCTTCCGAACTCCTTTGTTCTTGAACGCCGCCCCGCAGAGGACGGGGATGAACCGGCCGTCGATCGTTGCTTTACGGATCGCCCGCACCACTTCGTCCTTCTCCGGGGTGATCCCCTCGATGAACTTCCCCATCAAGGGATCGTCCTGTTCGCTGATCCGCTCGATCATCGCGGCTTCCGCTTCGCGTGCACGCGCCTTCCACTCGTCGGGGATCGGCTCTTCGCGGATCGTCGCGCCCGTCGGCGCTTCGTCGAAGTAGATGGCCTTCATCTCGACGAGATCGATAATCCCGCAGAACTCGGCCTCGGCCCCAATCGGAATCACGACAGGGACGGCGTTGGCTCCCAGCTCTTCGCGGATCTCGAGGACGACGCGGTCGAAGTCGGCGCCGGTTCGGTCCATCTTGTTGACGAAAGCAATTCTGGGCACGCCGTACTTCTCCGCCTGACGCCACACCGTCTCGGCCTGCGGCTGGACGCCTCCAACGGCACAGAAGAGCGCCACCGTGCCGTCGAGGACGCGAAGGCTTCGCTCGACCTCGGCGGTGAAGTCGACGTGGCCGGGGGTGTCGATCAGGTTGATGCGATGATCGCGCCAGTACGTGGTCGTCGCCGCGGAGGAAATGGTGATCCCTCTCTCTTGCTCCTGGATCATCCAGTCCATCTTGGCTTCGCCGTCGTGGACTTCGCCGATCTTGTGGCGCTTCCCCGTGAAGAAGAGAATGCGCTCGCTGACTGTGGTCTTGCCGGCATCGATGTGGGCCATGACGCCCACGTTGCGTATGCGTTCGATTGGTGTTGCCTTCATCGTGCGTCGCCTCCGCGCGCGCTCGTTCTCCTCCGACGCCGCCACGGCGCGGACGATCCAAACCCTGTCGGTTCCAGTCCCGCACAGCTACTGTGGCGATCTCGCGCAGCGCCGTCAACAAAGACGGCAGAAACCGTGTCTCTTCGCACGAAGGGGGAGTTGACGAGAACTCGGATCCAGAAGGTACGAGAGCGCACTCGCGAAATCAACCGACAGGACAGCGAGGATCGGCGGCGTGTCCGAATGCACGCCGTCCCGTTCTTCCGGTAAGATGGCCGCCATGGGGACAGAGACGAGCAGCTCGACCGGGTGGCGTCCACGGCGCCGGGTCATGCGTCGCTTCCTCGCCGGGCTCATCCGCGTTGCGTTCGCGCTCCTCGCGCGGTTCCACGTGGAGGGCCAAGAGAACGTCCCCAAGGAAGGCCCATTCCTCGTCGTCGCAAATCACTTCCACTTTGCCGACCCGCTCGCCGTCATTCGCGCCGTCCGGCAGCCCTTGGACTTCATCGGCGGGTTTCGGATGCCGTTCGCGCCCGCGTCCGTGCGTCTTCTCCCTCGCCTGTGGGGTCTCTACCGAGTTCCTCGTGGGGAAGAGGGATTCGCTCGCGCCGCGCTTCGAAGCGCGGAGACAACGTTGCTTGCGGGGGGAGTCGTCGGCATCTTCCCGGAGGGAGGCAGTTGGACGAACGTTCTTCGGCGTCCCCGCCCGGGCACGGCATTCCTTGCCGCGCGCACGGGGGTATGCGTCCTTCCCATCGGCATCGACGGCACCGACGGGATCTTCCCATCGCTCCGCCGCCTCCGTCGCCAGTCCGTCACCGTGCGGATCGGCGCTCCGATCGGCCCGTTCCGAACGAGCGATGAGGGCCGGCCCAACCGGGACCGGCTCGAGGCCATCGGCGACGCGGTGATGCGCGCGGTGGCCGAGCTGATCCCCGAGGATCGACGGGGCGTGTACTCAACCGACCCGGACGTACGACGGAAGGCCGAGGCAGTCGCCGCGTATCCGTGGGAACGAGCGAACCGTCGGTCGACGCCGCGCTCGCGACCCCAAGTGAGTGAAGGAGAGACCCATGACTGAGAAACCGGCCCATCCTCCCGTCGCGCAACGGGAGCGGCGTGCGTGGTACCTGTACGACTTCGGGAACTCGGCGTACGCGTCGGTCGTCCTCCTCGCGGTGTACGCCGCCTACTTCAAGGAGACCGTGGTCGGAGGAGCCAGGGGATCGTTCCTGTGGGGGCTTTCCGTCGGGCTCGCGACGCTCGTCGTCGCGATTCTGTCGCCCATCCTTGGCGCGTTCGCCGACGCGGCCGGGTCGAAGAAGCGGTTCCTCTTCGCCTTCACCACGATGTCGTGCGTCTTCACGGCGGCCCTCTTCTTCGTGACGAAGGGCTCCATCGTCACCGGGATGCTCTTCTTCATCCTCGCCGAGATCGGCTACCGCAGCGCTCAAGTCTTCTACGACGCCCTCCTTCCGGAGATCGCCACCGAAGCCGAGATGGGCCGGGTCTCGGGAAACGGGTGGGCGATCGGATCTGCAGGAGGCATCCTCGTTCTCATCCTCGTCATCGCGCTGACGCAGCTGGTGAAGGCCCCATGGGTCACGCAGGCGTCGCTCGTCCTGACCGCCGTCTTCTACGCAGCCTTCGCGGTTCCGATCTTCGTCCGGCTGCACGAACGGGGAACGCCGCAGCCTCTTCCCAAGGGGCGTGAACTCCTTGCACTGCCGTTCCACCGCATCGCCGAGACGTTCCGGGCGATCCGCCACTACAAGGAGTTCGGGAAGTTCATGATCGCCTTCCTGATCTACAACGACGGGATTCTGATGACGCTCAGCTTCGCCGCGATCCTCGGGACGGTGCTCTTCAACTTGAACCAGATGCAGCTCGTCCTCTTCATGATCCTCGTCCAGGCCACGAGCGTTCCGGGCGCCTACGTGCTGGGGCGAATCACCGACCGCGCGGGGGCGCGCGCGGCGCTCCTCGGCTCCCTGGTCCTGATGGTCGCCGCCATCGTTTGGATGTACTTCAACCGCTCGCTCGCGTCGTTCTACGTAATCGGCGGCGTCGCCGGATTCGCGCTCACAGGAGTCCAGTCGGTGAGTCGGACGATGATCGGGCTTCTGGCCCCCGCGGGACGGAGCGCCGAGTTCTACGGCTTCTTCTCCGTGGCCGGGCGAACGTCGTCGTTCATCGGGCCGACCGTGTACGGAATCGTGGCCGCACGCGTTGCCTTCTCCCTTCAGAACCGCGGTACGGAGTCGCTCCTTGCCGAGCAAGTCGGTCAGCGGGCGGCGATCCTCTCGATCCTCGTGTTCCTCGTGGTCGGCACGGCGCTTCTCCTGCTCGTGAACGAGCGCGCCGGCCGGGATGCACGGGCGCAGGTCGCGACCAAGAGGCGCTAATTGCTGTGGGGCGAAGCCGAGATTGACGGAGCGACCCGCCCCACGCAGGGTTCGCGCTCCTGAGGAGGCCGTTCATGCCGCACGACTACGCCTGCACGATTGCCGCCGAACTCGGCATCTCCCACGGCCGGGTGAGCGCCGTCGCGGCCCTCCTGGATGAGGGCGCCACGGTTCCGTTCATCTCCCGCTACCGCAAGGAGAGGACCGGATCGCTCGACGAGGTCGCGATTGCGACGATCCGCGACCGGATGAAGCAGCTCGCAGCGCTCGACGACCGGCGGGAGGCCATCCTGGCGTCGCTCAAGGAACGCGACCTTCTGACCGCCGAGCTGACGGACGCCGTCGAAGCCGCGGAGACGATGGCGGCGCTCGAGGACGTCTACCTCCCGTACCGTCCAAAGCGCCGCACGCGGGCGATGATCGCGCGGGAGAAGGGGCTCGAGCCGCTCGCCGATCTCCTCTTCGCTCAGGATCCGTCCGTCGTCCCGGCCCGGGCGGCCGACGCGTTCGTCAGCCCCGACAAGGGAGTCGAGAACGAGGTCGACGCCCTCGCCGGCGCTCGCGACATCCTCGCCGAGCGGGTGAGCGAGGCGGCCGACGCGCGGGGCGAGATACGAGACCTCTTCGTCAAGCGTGGCGTCCTGCGCTCCTCGGTGATTGCGGGGAAGGAAGCGGAGGGCGCTACGTACCGCGACTACTTCGACTGGCAGGAGCCGCTCGCCGACGCCCCGAGCCATCGCGTGCTGGCGCTGTTGCGCGCCGAGCGGGAGGGCGTCGTCCGCCTCTCGGCCCGGCCCGACGAAGGCGCCGCGCTGGGGTTCCTGAAGCGGCAGTTCGTGCGGGGCGGCGGACCCTGTGCGGAGCAGGTCGCCCTCGCCGTCGAAGACGGCTACGAGCGCCTCATGGCGCCGTCGATCGAGACGGAGGTGCGCGGACAGCTGAAAGAGAAGGCGGACCGCGAGGCCGTGCGCGTCTTCGCCGACAACGTCCGGCAGTTGCTGCTCTCTCCTCCGCTCGGCCAGAAGCGGGTTCTCGCCATCGATCCCGGCTACCGGACCGGGGGCAAGGTCGTCTGCCTCGACGCCCAAGGGAAGCTCCTGACGCACGACGTGATCTACGCGACCGGATCCGACGCCCAGCGGGCGGAGGCCCGCAGGAAGCTCCTCGAGCTGGTGAAGGCTTACGCAGCGGAGGCCATCGCCATAGGAAACGGAACCGCCAGCCGCGAGACCGAAGCCTTCGTGCGTTCCATCGACTTCGGCCGCCCGATCCCCGTGGTTCTTGTGAACGAGAGCGGAGCGTCGGTCTACTCGGCGTCCGACGTCGCTCGCGCCGAGTTGCCGGACCAGGACGTCACCGTTCGAGGCGCCGTTTCGATCGGTCGGCGCCTCGTCGACCCGCTCGCCGAGCTTGTCAAGATCGACCCGAAGGCGATCGGCGTAGGCCAGTACCAGCACGACGTCGACCAGAACCTGTTGCGCCAGAGCCTCAACGACGTCGTCGAGCACTGCGTGAACGCCGTCGGGGTTGAGGTGAACACAGCGAGCGTCCCGCTTCTCGCGCAGGTGTCCGGGCTCGGACCCAAGCTGGCCGAGAACGTCGTCGAGTACCGAAACGAACACGGCGCGTTCGAGCGGCGCGCGGAGCTTCGCAAAGTACCCCGTCTCGGACCGAAGGCGTTCGAGCAGGCGGCCGGGTTCTTGCGGATCCGCGGCGGCGAGGACCCGCTCGACGGAAGCGCCGTTCACCCCGAGCGGTACGACGTCGTTCGGCGGATGGCCTCCGACCTCGGGTGCACGGTCGCCGACTTGATCCGCAACGCGGACCTGCGCGCGAGGATCGATCTCGAACGCTACGTCACCGACGACGTCGGCCTCCCGACGCTCACCGACATCCTCGCCGAACTTGCCAAGCCGGGCCGCGACCCGCGAGAGGCGTTCGAGGCGTTCGCCTTCTCCGACGACGTCCACGAGATCGGCGATCTCCGACCGGGGATGAAGCTCCCAGGAATCGTGACCAACGTCGTCGACTTCGGCGCGTTCGTCGACGTCGGCGCTCACCAGGACGGTCTCGTTCACGTCAGCCAACTCGCCGACCGCTTCGTCGAGCACCCGTCGAAGGTCGTCAAGGTCGGGCAGCGCGTGACCGCGTTCGTCCTCGAGGTCGACGTCGAACGGCGAAGGATCTCCCTGTCGCTGCGCAAGCCGCGCGACGCCGCGTCGACGGGCGCCAAGGTCGATCCAAAGCG
>JBFYQP010000023.1:0-7300 GCA_041302745.1 Candidatus Bipolaricaulota bacterium
AACACCGTCGATCCCCTCACCGGCGTGAGCGCCGTCGACAACCTCGGCCGAGGCATGCCCTGGATTCGATGGGACCTCGTCGACGGGGACGATGTCGTCATCTCCATCCTGCCGAAGGGGGGCGGCAGCGACGCGGCGTCCCGCCTTGTCATCCTCCCTTGCGATGCGGGGCCCGCTCTGATCGCGGGCGCTGTCATCGACCATGTCGCCGCCTGCGAGGGCAAGGCTTGTCCCCCGATGGTCATCGGCCTCGGGATCGGCGGACCCGCAGAGGGCGCTCTGTCTCTCGCCGCGCGGGCACTCCTGCGCGATCTGGGAAGCCGGCACCCCGACCCGAACATCGCGGCGCTCGAAGACGAGATCCTCGATCTTGCCAACCGCACCGGCGTCGGCGCCGCAGGACTCGGCGGGGCCGCGACCTGCCTCGACGTCCACGTCGAGGCCGCCTGCCGTCACCCGGCGTGTTTCCCGCTCGGCATCGTCATCTCCTGCTGGGCGGAGCGGCGAGCGAGGGTGGTCGTTCACGCCGACGGCTCAGCAGAGGTTGTCGCACCGTGACCCACGACCTCCGCCTTCCGATCGACGAGTCCACGGCCCGCAGCCTGCGAGTCGGAGACGTCGCCTACGTTTCGGGCACGGTCTTCACCGCCCGCGACCTCGCCCATCGCCGCCTGCTCGAGGCGCACGCCCAAGGGCAGCGCTTGCCGTTCGACGCCACCGGCCTCGCCCTCTACCACTGCGGCCCCGTCGTGCGACCCGTGAACGGCGGCTGGCACGTCCTGTCCGCAGGCCCCACGACGAGCGCGCGCATGGAGCCCTTCGAACCTCGGTTTCTCAGGGCCTTCCACCCTCGGCTCGTGATCGGAAAGGGAGGCATGGGCCACGGGACGCAGGCCGCTCTCGCACAGGAGGGCGCAGCCTACGCGCACTTCCCGGGCGGTGCGGGAGCGGTCGCTGCGCGGCACATCGTCCGCGTTCGAGCCGTGCACGGCCTCGAGGAGTGGGGGATGACGGAGGCCGTCTGGATCCTCGACGTCGACCGGTTCGGCCCGCTCCTCATTACGATGGACAGCGCGGGCGGGGACCTGTACAGCGACCGACGGGCGGACGTCGCCCGCAACCTCGAGGTCGTGCGGGGCAGGATCCGATGACAAGGCGCGTAGGTTCGCGCGTCCAGCGGGCGCCACGGCCCTTGGGGGACTGCCTTGGGATCTTGCGCTCCCGTTTCGGCGGGGTACGATGCCCAAGCGCTCTAGAGAAGCCACGAGGGGGGCATCATGGCTGACAGCGTCCTGTACGACGCGGCGGATCTTCGTCGCTACGCGGAGCGGTTTCTCGTCCGTTTCGAAGTCCCACCGGATGACGCCCGCATCGTGGCCGACGTTCTCGTCACGGCCGACGAGCGGGGCATCGATTCCCACGGCGTCACGCGTCTGTACACGTACTACGGAAGGCGCCTCGAACGGAAGGTGACCGATCCCTCGTCGCCGACACGCGTCGTCAAGGAGACCCCGACAACCCTCCTTCTCGACGGAGGAAACGGCCTCGGACCGGTCATCGCCCACCGCGCGATGTCCCGCTGCATCGAGAAGGCGAAGGGGACCGGGCTTGCCCTCGTCAGCGTCCGCAACAGCAACCACTTCGGCATCGCCGGCTACTACGCCATGATGGCCCTGCGACACGACATGATCGGCGTCTCCCTCACGAACTCCCAGCCGTTCGTCGCGCCCACCTACTCCCGGACCGGCATCCTCGGGACGAACCCGATCGCGGTCGCCGTGCCCGCCGGGAAAGAGCGACCGTTCGTCCTCGACATGGCGACGAGCATTGTCTCCTTGGGGAAGATCCAAGTGCACAGCAAGGCCAAGGAGGCGATCCCGCTCGGGTGGGGAATCGCCAAGACCGGCGAACAGACGGAGAACCCCGATGCGGTGCTCGACAAGGGCGCACTGCAGCCCTTGGGCGGTCCCGACTACCTTCGCGGCTACAAGGGCTACGGCTTGGCGCTTCTCGTCGACATCCTCACCGGCGTTCTCTCCGGCGCGGCCTCCGGCGCGGCGGTGGGTCGACCGTCGGACGACGGGATCGCCAATGTCGGCCACTTCTTCCTCGCCGTCCGGGTCGACGCGATTCGCGACCTCGGCCTGTTCCAGGACGGGATGGACGGCCTGATTCGCCAGATGAAGGACGCCGCCAAGGTCCCCGGGCAAGACCGGGTCTACATCCACGGCGAGAAGGAGTTCGAGCGGGCCGAGCGGAGCGCGATCGAAGGAGTCCCCGTCCTGAAGGCGGCCGTCGAGCAGCTGGCGCTGGTCGGCAGGGACATCGGGGTGCCGTTCGATCTGACGCCCGCGGCACGGCGGGCCAAGTAGCACGCGGAACCGGAAGGAGAGCACCGTGGCGACGAAGCGCAACAAGGAGCTGACCGTTGAGGAGCGGCTCGAACTGGCGAAGCGGCCCGGCCGCTTGGCGCCGGAATGGCACGCGTTCTACCGCGGCAAGGTGGAGACCGCCCTCAAGTGCTCGGTCACGAGCGCCGAGGATCTCGGCGTCTGGTACACGCCCGGCGTCGCCGCGCCGTGCAAGGAGATCCAGGCCGATCCGGCGAAGGCGTTTGACTACACGAACAAGGCGAACGCCGTCGCCGTCGTTTCCGACGGCTCGCGCGTCCTCGGACTCGGCAACATCGGTCCTCTGGCGGGGCTTCCCGTCATGGAGGGGAAGGCGCTCCTGTTCAAGTACCTGGGCGGAGTCGGAGCGTTCCCCATCATGCTCGACACCCAGGATCCCGAGGAGATCATCCAGGCCGTAAAGTGGATCGCTCCCGGCTTCGGGGGGATCAACCTCGAGGACTTCGCGACTCCGAAGTGCTTCGAGATCCTCGATCGGCTCCGCGCGGAGCTCGACATCCCCGTTTGGCATGACGATCAGCAGGGCACGGCGGCGATCGCCCTGGCCGCCCTGATCAACGCGCTCAAGATCGTCGGGAAGAACCTCGACCGTGTCACGATCGCCCAACTCGGGATCGGCGCGGCCGGCGCGGCCACCGTCCGCGTCCTGATCAAGGCCGGAGTTCCTGCAGGCAACATCCGCGTCGTCGAGCTCGTCGACGGCGCCTCGACAACCCTCACTCGCGACCACGACCTCGAGCAGCTCTTCCCGCATCGCGGCGCGATGCTGCGCGAAACGAACCGCGACGGCGTACGAGGGGGGGTCTCGGAGGCCCTCGACGGCGCCGACGTCGTCATCGCGTTCACCAAGCCCGGCCCGGACACCATCCGGCAGGATTGGCTCTCCCGGATGAACCGAGACGCAATCGGCTTCTTCATGGCCAACCCGATCCCGGAGATCTGGCCGTGGGACGCCCAAGCCGCGGGCCTGCGCGTCGTAGGAACCGGCCGAAGCGATTTCCCGAACCAGGTCAACAACTCGATCGGCTTCCCGGGGATCTTCCGCGGCACGCTCGACGTGTTCGCGAAGACGATCACCGACGAGATGACGATCGCGGCCGCCTACGCCGTCGCCGAAACCGCCGAGGAGAAGGGTCTGCGCGACGACTACATCGTGCCGTCGATGATGGAGACCGAGGTGTTCATCAACGAGGCCGTCGCCGTCGGACGGAAGGCGATCGAGCAGGGCATCGCGCGCCGCGTCCTGACGGAGGCCGAACTTCGTCTCGAAGCCGAGACAAGGATCCGGCACGCGCAGGAGGAAACCCGAGTGCTGATGAAGAGCGGCGTCATTCCTCCGGCGCCGAAGGCGGCCAAGTAGCGACACAGGCACGCGACCGACCCTCCGGGTGCTCGATGCACCGGTTCCCCGATCTATAGCGTCTGCTTGTCTCTCCATAGATCACCGCCTAAGATCCATGGGGAGCGGACCGTACTCGAGGAGGCACCCGTGTACAAACGCAAGGTCCAGAAAACCGGGGGATCGACGTACTTCGTGACTCTGCCCAAGGAGTGGGCCGAGAGTGTCGGAATCGGACCGGGGACCGTCGTCACGCTGATGCCCAACGACTCGGGCGCGTTGCTCCTCGTTCCCGAGGCTTTGTCGGAGCGCAACGAGTGCGTCGTCGAACTTGGGGACTGGGATGCGGACCGGGTGTTCCGCGAGATCTACTCCCGTTACATCGTTGGCTTCGACATCATCGAGGTTCGCGGGGAGCGCATCGGTCCCGACCAGCGGCGGATGATTCGCGAGGTCTCGCAAGCCCTGGTGGGGCTCGAGATCTTCGACGAGTCGCAGAGCCGCGTCGTCCTCCACGCCCTCGTGAACGTCCGCGACTTCCCGGCAGAGAAGACGCTGCGCCGGGTCTTCGACATCACCCGCGCGATGGTGTTCGACGCCGTCTCGGCATTTGCTCACCACGACCAGGAACTCGCCCGCGACGTCATCGAGCGCGACAGCGACGTGGACCGGCTCTCGCTCCTCATCGCGCGCCAGTTCAGTCTCCTCCTCCGCGACCTGATGCTCGAGGAGGACTTCGGCCTCTCGCGCCTCCAGTTCTTCCACTACAACGACGTGGCCCATCAGCTCGAGCGGGTTGCCGACCACGCCGGGAAGATCTCCGAAGCGACGATCGCGCTTGAGTCCCCCATCGTCGCCGCCGTGGGGCACGAGATCGAGGCGCGCGCCAAGACCTCGATGGCGATCCTCGAACGAGCGGTGACCGCGTTTTCGACACAAGACATGGAGCTCGCCAACCAGGTGCTCGGGGAGCGCGCGAACGAGGAACGCCTCTTCTCGATCACCCGCCGTACGGCGTCCGACAAGCAGCCCGACGCGGCGGCCGCGATCAGCATCGTGATGGACAGCCTGGTCAGGATCCGCGAATACGGCTTCAACATCGCCGAGAACGCACTCGACGCGCCGGCGTCGACGTACTCACGAACGGCCAATCGCCCCTAGACGCGCGCAGGAAACCGCTCGACGCTACGTGGTCGGCCTGTCGTCGGAGGCTCGGTAGACGTTCAGTTCCTCCATGCTGCCGCTCGAGACGAAGACGATCTGCTCGCAGACGTTCGTCACGAGGTCGGCAATGCGCTCGAGGTTGTGGCTGACCCACATGAGGTACGTCGCCTGCGTGATCTTCGACGAGTCCCCGGCCATGAGGTGGAAGAGGTCGCGGTCGATCAGGTTGTGCAGGCGGTCCGCCTCGTCGTCCCGCACGGCGATTTCGCGCGCCCGCGCACCGTCCCAGCGCGAATAGGCGTCCATCACGTCCGCGAGCATTCCCAAGACGACGTCCACAAGCTTCGGGATGTCGATGAGCGGCTTGATCAGCGGCGCGTCGCCCATGAGAAGCAGGATCTTGCCGATCCCCTCGGCTTGGTCGCCCATCCGCTCCAGGTCCGAGGCGACGTGAAGCGCTGCCGTCACACGTCGGAGGTCGCCGGCCATCGGCTGTTGCGTGGCGAGAAGGCGCAGGCAGTGCTCCTCGATCTCGTACCGCTTCTTGTTGATCGCGGCGTCGCCGGCGATCAGAGCGCGCGCCCCCGCTTGGTCCCGCGCCTGCAGGACCCGAAGTCCCTCGCGGATCGCGGCCGCGACCCTCTCTCCAAGCGCAAGCACTTCGCGCTCCAGGGCGTGCAGATCATCCACGTACGCGCCGCGCGTTGTCTTCCCCGTCATGGATTCCATCCTAGCCGAACTTCCCCGTGATGTACGCCTCGGTCCGCGGGTCCGACGGTCGGGTGAACAGCTGCTCCGTCGGCGCGAACTCGATCAGATCGCCGAGCAACAGGAACGCGGTCTCGTCGGAGACCCGCGCCGCCTGCTGCATGTTGTGGGTCACGATAACGATCGTCATCTCCTGCTTCAGCTCCTGGACAAGATCCTCGATCTTCGCCGTGGCCACCGGGTCAAGCGCCGAGCACGGCTCGTCCATCAGGAGGACCTCGGGCTCGACGGCAAGGGCGCGCGCAAGGCACAGCCTCTGCTGCTGTCCACCCGAAAGGTCGAAGCCGCTCTTCTTTCGAAGATGGTCCTTCACCTCGTCCCACAGCGCCGCTCGGCGAAGCGCGATCTCTACACGCTCATTCAGGCGGTCCGCCATGCCGTTGACCCGCAACCCGAAGGCGACGTTCTCGTAGATCGACTTCGGAAACGGGTTCGGCTTCTGGAAGACCATCCCGATACGGCGGCGGATCTCGACCGGATCGGCGTCGCGACCGTAGATGTCCTGCCCGTGGTAGAGGATCTGCCCCTCCAGGTGCAAGTGCGGGATCAGGTCGTTCATCCGGTTCAGCGCTCGAATCAGCGTGCTCTTCCCGCACCCGGAGGGTCCGATGATCGCCGTCGCGCGGCACACGGGGAACGCGAGGGTTACGTCGCGGAGCGCCTGCTGTTTTCCGTACCAGAGGGAGAGCTCCGCGACACGCAACACGGGCTCGACCGCGCACGTCGCCTCGAGGGTCGAGCGAGAACCGAGAGAGACCGATGATCGTCCCACCTACCACACCTTCTTTCGCCGCGCGCGTGCGCGCAAGAGGATCGCGCCCAGGTTCAGGACAAGAACGAGGCTGACCAAGACGAGGACCGCCCCGTATTGCAGTTCCTGCGTCTTCCACGCATTCGGGCTCTCGGTGGCCATGACGAAGATGTGGTACGGGAGAGCCATGACTTCGTCCAGCGGAGAGCGGGGAAGCCGCGGCGTGAAGAACGCGGCCGCCGTGAACATGATCGGCGCCGTCTCCCCGATGGCCCGCGACAGGGAGAGCACGATCCCCGTCAGAATCCCCGGAGCCGCCGCCGGGAGGACGATCAACCGAATCGTTCGCCACCGCGTCGCCCCCACGGCGAGTCCGCCCTCGCGGAAGCTTCGAGGCACCGAGCGCAGCGCTTCCTCCGTGGTCCGAATCAACAGCGGCAGGATGAGGATTCCGAGGGTGAGCGCTCCCGCGAGGAGAGACACGCCGATCCCTAGCGCCTTCACGAACAGGGCCAGACCCAAGAGCCCGAAGACGATCGACGGAACCCCGGCCAGTGTGTTCACGCCGATCCGGATGACCCGCACCCACGTCCCTTCTCGAGCGTACTCGACCAGAAAGATCGCGGCTCCAAGGGCGAGCGGAAGGGCGACCCCAAGCGCTCCGAGGGTCAGGTAGAAGCTTCCGACAAGGGCCGGGTAGATGCCCCCCGCGGTCATCCCTTTCCGTGGGAATGCAGTCAGGAACTCCCAGGAGATGGCTCCGCTTCCGCGCGAGATGATGTAGTAGAGGATGACGCCGAGAGCCAACAGCCCGACCAGCATCGCCGCGCCGAGCAGAGAGAACGCGACGATCTCGGTGATCCGTCT
>JBFYQP010000064.1:0-14912 GCA_041302745.1 Candidatus Bipolaricaulota bacterium
CGGTTGCATGCCAAGTCCTGCGCGGCGGCGGCGTGTGCCTGCGCGCCGTCGAGACTCGGGCCGCCGTCGTCGTTCCCGACGTCTCGGCGTTCCCGGGGCACATCGCGTGCGACAGGCGGGCGCGGAGCGAGATCGCGGTTCCGTTGCTGAAGGACGGTCGTGCCGTTGCGGTCCTCGACGTTGACTCGAACGAGCTGGCACAGTTCACGGCCGACGACGCCGAGCCGCTCGAGCGGATCCTCGGGCTCCTCACGCCGTACCTGTAGCGTTCTCCTACTCAGGCCCCATGAGCTGGTTGTCGGGCCCGTTCTGCGGCTCCGTGCGCCGGCGGGGGGCGCTTAGCCTGCGCAGAATCCGGACGCCCAGGATGATAACGCCGAGGCTGAGGATGGGTCCCCAGAGGGGCATGAGCGGGAAGTCCGGCATGCCCTCGACTCGACCGGTGATGAAGAGCATCGCGAGGTCGGTGCCGAGGAAGAAGAGGCCCCCCGCGAAGAGGAAGGACATAAGCCGCCTCGCTAGGTCGGTCTCAAAGAGCCTGGCCATCCGCCCGACGTAGCCTTCGTCGGTCTCCCCCGGGAGCCTCTGGCGAGGGTCCGGCCCGGGGCTCTGTGGCCTCATGATGGGTGTTCTGTCGATCATCCTTACCTCCAGGAGGAGAGCGTACAGGTTCGGGGCCTTCCACGGAAGACCGGTCGGGATTCTCCCTGCCGCAGCGATCCGGTAGAGTGACAGCATGAAGGCTCGGCTGGAGGCGCGCGTCCACGGACGAGTCCAGGGAGTGTTCTTCCGCCAGAGCACCGTTGCGCAGGCGGGACGCCTCGGCCTTGTGGGGACGGTCCAGAACGATCCCGACGGGAGCGTCTTCGTCGTCGCGGAAGGCGAGCGGCCCGCGATCGAGGTCCTTCTCGACTGGCTGCATCGGGGTCCCGAGCGGGCTGCCGTCGATCGGGTCGAGATAACGTGGCTCGACCCGACGAACCGTTACGCGGAGTTCCGCATCCTACGGTAGCCCTCGTCACGTCCTCTGCGGCGTGGGGGCGGGCGTCCTCCGCCGGGCGAGGACGGATCTCCCTTCCGAACGCGTTGCTCCGACCCGGAGCGCTCGGTACCATTCCTACCTTGGGATGAGACTTTCACGAGTCGGCGAAGACGCGGGATTCCAAATCTCGAAGAGACTGCAACCGTGCGGCGACCAGCCCGCCGCCATCGAGCGGCTGGCGGACGGCATACGCTCGGGGCTGCAGTCCCAGATGCTTTGGGGTGCGACAGGAACCGGAAAGACGTTCACGATCGCCCACGTCATCCAGGAAGTGCAGCGCCCGACTCTCGTCGTTGCGCACAACAAGACGCTCACCGCGCAGCTCGCCAACGAGTTCCGCGAGCTGTTCCCCGAAAACGCCGTCCACTACTTCGTCTCGTACTACGACTACTACCAGCCCGAGGCGTACATCCCGCAGACCGATACCTACATCGAGAAGGACTCGTCGATCAACGACGAGATCGATCGGCTCCGCCACGCGGCAACCGCGGCCCTCTTCGAGCGGCGCGACGTGATCATCGTGGCGTCCGTGTCGTGCATCTACGGGCTTGGGTCGCCGTCGAGCTACTACGACATGTCCATCACGCTCGAGCGCGGGACGAGCTGGGATCGGGACGACGTGATGCGCCGCATGGTCGGCCTGCAGTACACGCGGAACGAGATCGGGTTCGACCGCGGGACGTTCCGCGTCCGCGGAGACACGGTCGAGATCATCCCCGCCTACGAGGAGCGCGTCGTGCGCCTAGAGTTCTTCGGCGACGAGATCGAGCGGATCGCTCTTTTGGACTCGGTGAGTGGGCACCCGATCGAAGAGGTCTCCACGATCACCATCTTCCCGGCGTCGCATTTCATCACGCCCGACGAGCAGGTGCAGCGGGCGGCCTCGACGGTCGAGGAGGAGCTGGAGGAGCGGCTGACGGTGCTCCGCAACGAGAACCGGCTCCTCGAGGCGCAGCGACTGGAGCAGCGCACGCGCTACGACCTCGAGATGATGCAGCAGATGGGCTACTGCAACGGGATCGAGAACTACTCTCGGCACCTCGACGGGCGTCGCGCCGGGCAGCCGCCGTCGGTGCTCATCGACTACTTCCCGAGCGACTTCCTCCTCGTGATCGACGAGTCGCATCAGACCGTGCCGCAGATCCGGGGGATGTACCACGGGGACCGGTCGCGGAAGACGACGCTGGTTGACTACGGCTTTCGCCTCCCGTCGGCGCTCGACAACCGCCCGCTCACCTTCTCGGAGTTCGAGGAGCGCGTGAACCAGGTGATCTTCACCTCGGCGACCCCCGGGCCGTACGAGGAACGCAAGAGCCAGCGGACCGTCGAGCAGGTGATCCGCCCGACGGGACTCATCGACCCCGAAGTCACCGTCCTTCCCGTGAAGGGGCAGATCGATCACCTGCTCGGTGAGATCCGCAAGGCGGTTGAGCTCGGCGAGCGGGTGCTCGTGACCACCCTGACGAAGCGGATGTCCGAGGACCTGACCGAGTACTTGGTGGACGCGGGGGTTCGGGCGCGGTACTTGCACTCGGAGATTGAGACGCTCGACCGCGTCGACATCCTGCGCGATCTGCGTCTCGGCAAATTCGACGTGCTCGTCGGAATCAACCTGCTTCGCGAGGGCCTCGACCTGCCCGAAGTCGCGCTCGTCGCCGTGCTCGACGCCGACAAGGAGGGGTTCCTGCGGTCCGGAACGTCCCTCGTCCAGACGATCGGGCGCGCCGCACGCAACGTCCGCGGCCGCGTGCTCCTCTACGCCGATGTGATGACCGACTCGATCCGCCACGCGGTCGACGAGACCAACCGCCGACGCCGGATTCAGGTCGCGTACAACGAAGAGCACGGGATCACGCCGAAGACCGTGGAGCGCGAGATCACCGACATCCTTCAGGCGCTGCATGTGTCCCGCCCGGAGGCGGCCGGCGTTGTGCGCGAGCGGCCGACGGCCGCGAAGCGCGACGAGCTCCTTGCCTACGCGCGGGAGCTCGAGGCTCAGATGCTCAAGGCGGCGGAGCGGCTCGAGTTCGAGCTCGCGGCCAGCCTGCGCGACGAGCTCAGGAGCTTGAGGAAGGACCTATGAACGTCATCCACATCAAGGGGGCGCGCGAGCACAACCTGAAGAACATCGATGTCGAACTGCCCCGCGACCGCTTGGTCGTCATCACCGGGATCTCCGGCTCGGGCAAGAGCTCGCTCGCGTTCGACACGATCTACGCCGAAGGCCAGCGCCGCTACGTGGAGTCGCTGTCGGCGTACGCGCGTCAGTTCCTCGGCCAGATGGAGAAGCCCGACGTGGACGTGATCGAGGGTCTGTCGCCGGCCATCTCCATCGACCAGAAGACGCGCAGCCACAACCCACGGTCGACCGTGGGGACGGTGACGGAGATCTACGACTACCTTCGTCTTCTCTACGCGCGCATCGGACACCCTCACTGTCCGCAGTGCGGCGATCCGATCCGCCAGCAGTCGGCCGAGCAGATCATCGACGCCGTGATGGCGCTTCCGGAGGGTTCGAAAGTGCAGCTCCTCGCCCCGGTGGTCCGGGGGAGAAAGGGCGAGTACAAGAAGACGTTCGAAGAGATCCGCCAGGAGGGGTTCACGCGGGTGCGCGTTGACGGGGTCACGCGCACCCTGTACGAGGAGATCGAGCTTGCCAAGAACCAGAAGCACACGATCGACATCGTTGTCGACCGCGTCGAGGTTGAGGCGAAGAAGCGCGGGCGGATCGCCGACTCGATCGAGACGGCGCTGAAACACGGGGGCGGGTTGGTGAACGTCGCCCTCGAGAACGGCACGGAGCAGCTGTACAGCGAGCACTACGCCTGCACACGGTGCGGCGTGAGCTACGAGGAATTGAGCCCGCGGATGTTCTCGTTCAACAACCCCTACGGCGCGTGCCCCGAGTGCACCGGCCTCGGCGAACGCAAAGAGGTGGATCCGGAGTTGGTTCTCGACGAGCGCCGGGGCCTCCTCGACGGAGGGCTTCTCCCGTTTGCGGACACCAAGAGCCGGTGGTTCGAAGGACAGATGCTCGGACTCGCGTCGGCCCTCGGGATCGACCCCTACGAGCCGCTCGGCAAGCTCCCGAAGGCGAAGCGGGAGGCGATCCTCTTCGGAACGGGCGACAAGGCGATCTCGTTCGACTACGAATCGACGTCCGGCCAGACGCGCACGGTGAAGCGGCCGTTCCGCGGCATCGTCCCGTCGCTCGAGCGGTGGTACCGGGAGACGTCGTCCGAGTCGTGGCGGGCGGAGATGGAGCAGTACTTCGCGACGCTTCCCTGCCCGGTCTGCGGCGGCGCGAGGCTGAAGCCCGAGATTCTCGCCGTCACGATCGAGGGGATGAACATCCACCAGGTGACGGCGTTGTCGATCCGGGCGACGCTCACGTTCTTCGAGGGACTTTCGCTGCCGACGCGTGAGGCTCGAATCGCCGAGCAGATTCTGAAGGAGATCCGGGCAAGGCTCGGGTTCATGGTGGCTGTCGGCCTCGACTACCTCACCCTGGATCGCCAGGCAGGAACCCTGGCCGGCGGGGAGGCGCAGCGGATCCGTCTCGCGACCCAGGTGGGGAGCCAGCTCACCGGCGTTCTCTACGTCCTTGACGAGCCGTCCATCGGCTTGCACCAGCGTGACAATCGGCGGCTGCTCGAGACGCTCAAGGGGCTGCGCGACCTCGGCAACACCGTGATCGTCGTCGAGCACGACGAAGAGACGATGCGAGAGAGCGACTTCATCCTCGATCTGGGACCCGGCGCGGGGGCGCACGGCGGGTACGTCGTGGCGTCGGGAACTCCGGAAGAGGTTGCCGCGTGCCGCGAGTCCGTGACCGGCCAGTACCTGTCGGGACGGCTTCGGGTCCCGGTGCCCGCGCAGCGCCGCCGAGGGAACGGGAAGTCGCTCCAAGTGCTCGGAGCCTCGGCCCACAACCTGCGCGGCATCGACGTCACGTTCCCTCTCGGTCGGTTCGTCTGCGTGACAGGCGTCTCGGGGTCCGGGAAAAGCACGCTGGTTGAGGACGTGCTCTACCACGGCGTCGCGCACAAGCTCCACCTTGCCACCCGCCGTCCGGGAGCGCACGACGACATCGTGGGCGCCGAGGCGATCGACAAGGTGATCGAGATCGACCAGTCCCCGATTGGGCGGACGCCCCGCTCGAACCCGGCAACCTACACGAAGCTGTTCGACGACATCCGTACGCTGTTCGCGCGCACCCCCGACGCGAAGCTGCGGGGCTACAACGCGGGGCGGTTCAGTTTCAACACGAAGGGAGGACGCTGCGAGGTGTGCCAAGGGCAGGGCCAGGAGAAGATCGAGATGCACTTCCTCCCCGACATCTACGTGCCCTGCGACGTTTGCAAGGGGTCGCGCTACAACCGCGAAACCCTGCAGGTGAAGTACAAGGGGAAGTCGATCGCCGACGTCCTCGCCATGTCGGTCGACGTGGCCCGCGAGTTCTTCGAAAACGTTCCGGCGATCGCCGGCCGGCTTCAGACGCTCGAAGACGTGGGGCTTTCGTACATCGAACTCGGCCAACCGGCGACGGAGTTGTCTGGAGGAGAGGCGCAGCGCATCAAGCTCGCGAAGGAGTTGTCGCGCCGCTCGACGGGGAGGACGCTCTACATCCTCGATGAGCCGACGACGGGGCTTCATGCCGCGGACGTGCACCGGCTCCTCGACGTTCTCCACCGGCTCGTCGAAGGCGGGAACACGGTCGTCGTCATCGAGCACAACCTCGATGTCGTCAAGACGGCGGACTGGATCATCGACCTCGGCCCCGAGGGGGGAGACGGCGGGGGAGCGATCGTCGCCGTCGGGACGCCCGAGGAGGTGGCTCGGGTCACGGAGTCGTACACCGGTCGTTTCCTTGCCGCGGTCCTCGACTCGCGGCGGGATGACGTGAAGGAGGATGCGTGAAACGAAACGCTCTTTGCTGGTCTCTTCTCTTCGTGCTTGCAGCGCCGTTCGCGGTCCTGGCGAACACGTACTCGGCGTACCACGACTCGACAGCGCAGACGAGCACGGCCCTCGTTGTCTCCAACCTGGGGAACGAGGCGGGCGACTTCTCCTGCATTGTCTACGACGCAAACGGTGCGGTCATCGTCGAGACATCGCAATCCCTTGCTGCGCACGCGTCCCGAGTGCTGTTCATCGACCAACTTCTGGTCGAGCGCGACGCCACGACGTGGGGCCTGCTGCGGATTGAGTCGCCGTCCGAGGTGGCGGTTGCGTTGTGGATCTCCGCGTCCGACGAGTGGGTCGTCGTGGAGAACGTCGCAGCGAGCGGCGCTCCGGGCCCCGTCGTGCAAGCGGCGAACTACGCCAGCACGCCGAATCGAACCACGGGGATCGGACTTGTCAATCCGCTGGATCGCGCCGTCGCCGGAGTCCTCGTGCTGTACGACGCGCAGGGTGGGATCGCCGGGTCGACTCCATTCGAGCTCGGCCCGCGCGTTGCGCGGTACATGAACACGGCGAGCGACGTTGGATTGGACGAAGGGTTCTGGGGGCTTGTGACGGTCGAGGCGGACGCTCCGCTCCTCCTTGTGTTCGAGTACTACGACGCCGAGCGCTCGCTCGTCGACGTCGACATCGTCTTCTAGCATGCCCAACGAAAGAAGAGAGCCCGCTCCCGGCGGGAGGGGCGGGCCCATCGCGCTCGCTTGCAGAGTGTCCTAGGAGCAGCTGCCTCCCGAGGAGCTGAAGACTCGGTCGTAGCCGGCGCTCGTTCCGACGCCGCCCGCCTCGTCGGTCACGGTGAGCGTAACCAGGTACGTGCCGGCGGAGTAGTACGTGTGGGTCACCGTGGGGCCGGTCGTGGTCGTGCCGTCGCCGAAGTTCCATTCGTATCGGACGATCTTCCCGCCCTCCGACCGTGAGGAGACGCCGTCGAGCGTGACAGGAACATTGACCGTGTGATAGTTCGAGCAGCCATTGCGCAGACCGTTGATCACGGCGATCGGGACCGCATCGTCGCCGCAGTCGCCGTCGCCGCAGTTGCTGGATCCGGTCTTGACGGTCATCGTCAGGGTCGTGTGGGACGAGGCGCCCTCGTTGTCGGTCGTGGTGAGCCTCGCGGTGTAGCTTCCGCCCTTGGCGTAGATGTGCGTCACGGTGACGCCGTCTCCGGCGCTGCCGTCGCCGAACTCCCAAGCGTAGCTCGCGATGGTGCCGGTCACGTCGTACGAAGCCGACGCGTCGAACGTCACCGTATCCCCCGGATAGGGCGTGGAGTCGCTGACCGTCGCCTGCGGGACGGGGGGCGCGTTCTTGACGACGATCGCGATCTGCTGGGAGTCCGTGGCGCCTTCGTTGTCGGTCACCGACAGCTTGACGAGGTACGTCCCGGGATCGGTGTACGTGTGAGTGCAGGTTGAGCCGAGCTGTGAGCCGGTGGCGGACGTCGGGTCGCCGAGCTCCCATCGGTACTCCGCAATCGAGCCGTCTTCGTCGCGCGAGTAGTGGGCGTCGAGGGCCACGGTGAGCGGCGCCGTGCCCTCGGTCGGTTTCGCGTCGATGACCGACCGGGGGTACGAGTTGACCACGTCGTCCAGGATCGTGTTCAGGACGCACCCGGACAAGAAGAGCGGAGCGAGAAGAAGAGCAGCCAGGCAGATTCGTCGAATCATGAGCACGATCCTCCGCTCGATCCAGACCCGCACGTGCCGTTTCCGGTCACCGTGATCAGTTGGACATAGGTGGATGCGTCTCCGTCATCGTCCGTGACCGTCAACGTCACGTTGTAGGCTCCGGAGGCCGCATACCGGTGCTTGACCTCGACTCCCGTGGCGGTATCGCCGTCGCCGAAGTCCCAGGCGTAAGACGCGATGCCGCTGTCGTCGGTCGAGGTCGAGGCGTCGAAGTAGAGCCACTCCATGGCGCCTACGATGTAGGTACCCTCCATGTTGCTCTTCGGCGAGTACGAGAACTCGGCCGTCGGCAACGGGTTCTCGGCGGCGACCTGGAGCGACGCCGTGTCCGAGGAGCCGGCCTGGTCAACGACGGTCAGCGTCACCTCGTAGACCCCGTCCACGACGTACGTATGATCGACCAGGGCGCCGGTCGCGCCGCTCCCGTCGCCGAACGACCAGACGTACGAGCTGATTTCGCTACCCGCCTTCTGGGACAGCGTCCCATCGAAGCTGGCGGTGAACGGGATGACGTGTTCGGCGGGCGAGGCGGTGAACATCGCTTGCGGCTGGGTCACGCCGAACTCAAGGCAGCCCCCGAGGGACCCCGCCAGGAGGGTCACCGCGCCGAGCAACAGACAGAGTCGTGCCCCTTTCATGACTACTCCTTTTCTCCGTCGAGGGAGAGATCGATGTCGATGGAGAAGCAAAAGCGAACGCTGATTGCAGACAGGTTTGCGTCTTCCGCAGTTCCGTCGCCGTCCAGGTCGAGTTCGTCGCCCGCCGCGTCCGTCAGGACGGTGATGGCGGCGGATCGATACGCGACCATGGCGCCGAGGTAGCCCCCCTCGGCGAACGGAACGTCGAGGGCGAGGCCCACCTCAAACCCTACGGTGTCTCCGGAGTGGCGGCCGGCGCTCTCCGGCGGAAGCCCGGAGATGGCGTCGGTGTACTCGCTTGGAATCTCGAAAACGACCGAGTGATTGAGGGATCCGTGGTAGTACCCCATGCTGGCGTCGCCGGCCAGACGCAGCCCTGCGTCCAGAAAGAGGAAGCGGACTCCGGCGAGAAGAGCGATTGTGCTGTACTCGAGGGCGATGTCGACCGTCGAGGTTTCGGCGCCGACGTAGGTTCCCGAGGTTGCGCTCTCCGAGTGCTCGTATTCGAATCGCGCGCCGAG
Source organism: Candidatus Bipolaricaulota bacterium (assembly GCA_041302745.1). Lineage (GTDB taxonomy): Bacteria > Bipolaricaulota > Bipolaricaulia > UBA7950 > UBA9294 > JAPLGD01. Next base: position 8,855 of record JBFYQP010000064.1, read on the forward strand.
CGCGAGCCAGTCGAGGATCCAGTACCTCTCAGCGGCGTGCGCGACGAGGCCCGTCGTCAGGAGGTCGAGAGTTCGGACGGAGCCGGAGACGTCGGGGTGGGCCGCGGCGAACTCGTTGAAGTGCCCGATCAGCGTGTTCCAGGACTCCGTGATCGCGTTCCACGCGCCGAGCGAGATGGCAGAGGGTCCCCCGCCGATGGACAACTCCAGAGGTCCGGCGAGCGCCGCGCACCCGCCAAGCAGGATGATCCCCAGAACCGACGCTAGCCCCTTCATCGTTCCCCCTTCGGTCGTGCGATGCATAGGGTTGAGGGCCTCTGCTGGGCAGAGCCCCTCTCACCACCCGGTATCGCCAGGGTAGGACCGGCGCGGGGATAGGGACAGGGCAGGGACTCCGAAGGGGGGCGACGTCGTTCAGGGGGTGGGCGGACCTACGTCCCACACGCGGCGGACCGCAGGGCATCCAGAGCGACATCGATGTCCGCGGACGCCACATCGAGGTGCGTCACGAGCCGCATGTGCAGGTTGTCTTTGCCGAGCGGGAGCGCGAGGACGCCTCGTCGGCGAAGGCGGTCGGAGAGGATTGCGGCGTCCACACCACGGTCTTGGGCGAGGGCGGGGGCGATCGAGAGGTAGACGAGGTTCGTCCACGCCGTCGGAGCGGGTTGGGATTGAGGCGACGTGAGTCCGGGGATGGCGGCGATCCCTTCCGCCAGCCGCCTCGCGTTGCGGTGGTCCTCATCGAGCCGCTCGACGTGGTGGTCGAGGGCGTAGAGCCCCGCCGCCGCGAGGATTCCCGCTTGGCGCATGCCGCCGCCGAGCATCTTCCGCCAACGCCGCGCCGCGCGGACGTAGTCCCGGGAGCCGCACAGAACGGAACCCACGGGGGCGCCGAGCCCCTTGGAAAGACAGACGGACACGGAGTCGGCGACGCGAGCAAGATCTGCGGGGGAGACTCCGAGCGCGCGCGAAGCGTTGAAGAGCCTTGCCCCGTCGACGTGCACGGCCAAGCCCTTGTCGCGGGCGAGCGCTCCCGCGGCGTCGAGGTAGCTCGTGGACAGGCAGGCGCCGCCGCAGCGGTTGTGGGTGTTCTCGAGACAGAGAAGCTTCGTGCGCGGAACGTGGATGTCTTCGCGACTCCGCACGGCGGCCGCGACGACGGCAAGGTCGAGAGTCCCGTCATCCCGATTCGGGAGCACGCACGAGTGGATGCCTCCCAGGGCGGCGCTTCCTCCGACCTCGTAGAGGAAGGTGTGAGCGAGGTTTCCCACAATGACCTCGTCTCCGCGTCCGGCGTGGGTCAAGAGGGCGATGAGGTTGGCCATGGTCCCGCTCGCGACGAAGAGGCCGGCTTCCTTCCCGACGACGTCGGCCATCCGCTCCTCGAGCTGCCGGACCGTCGGATCCTCGCCGAAGACGTCGTCTCCGACGACGGCGCTTGCCATGGCCCGGCGCATCCCATCGGTGGGCTGCGTCACCGTGTCGCTTCGCAGATCGATCCGTCTCACAGCTTCTCCTTCGGACACTGTGCGGTTGTCTCGGGCCACCCGGCGGCGCCGACAAGGGGAACGAAGCGGCACGCGCACAGGGTCTCTTCCCTCGAGTGCGGGGGATCATACTCGATTCGCACAAGCCGCTGGTCGAAGAGATCGCCGATCGGGCCGACGAAGACGCCGGCCGGGCGCAGCTGAGAGGTCAACCCGAGGGGAATCCGCGGCAGGCTGCCCGTGGCGAGGATGCGGTCGAAGGGAGCCTCCGCCGCGAGGCCGAGCGTTCCATCCCCGAGGACGAGGTGAATCCGCGGATAGCCGAGGCTCGCAAGGCGGGCCGAAGCGGCCGCGAGGAGCCCCGGGGAGCGCTCGATGGACCAGACGTCGGCCCCCGATTCCGCGAGAACCGCCGCTTGGTACCCCGACCCGGCGCCCACCTCGAGGACCTTCTCTCCGCCGGACAGAACCAGAGCCTGGGTCATGAGCGCCACGATGTACGGCTGCGAGATCGTCTGGCCTTCGGCCGTCGGAAGGGGAGCGTCCGCGTACGCCATGGCGGCGTGAGCCGGAGAAACGAAGCGATGCCGCGGAACCCGCCCCATCGCCTCGAGCACCCGCTCGTCGCGGATTCCACGCTTCCGGAGGTCGCGTTCGACCATCCGCGCGCGCTCCGCCGTGAAGGCTGCTTCGTCGTCGACCCGCCTACCCATCGTCCAGAGTGTTCACTCCACCACGGGGTCCTCGAAGTAGTCGGCGACGATGGCACGGGCCCTCTCCAGGTCGCGCGGCCTTACCATGATCCGAACCTCGCCGAGACCGTCCACCGTCACGGGGTACAGCGACGGCGGCGACTGGCGAACCAGGTTCGCCGGGATGCCGAAGTCGAGGAGAAGGCCCGCGATCAGCTGCGCCTTGGGCTCGCTCCACACCTTGTGGCACAAGACCAGATCCAGGCTGGAATCCTCGGCGTCGCGATCCAGGAGGTAGTGGACGATCGTGATGCATTGACTTGTGTGGAGCGTCGTCGAGCCCAGCGAAAGCTTCGGCAGCTCGGCCATCGCCGCGAGTTCGTCGTCGGTGAAATCGGCGTGGTCGGAGAGGATGAAGGCGGGGTCGGCCGGCAACGCGCCGGGGTCGAAGGGATCTCCGTCCTCGTGAAGAAGGATCGCATGGGCGCCGAGCTGGTTCAGTCGATCGAGCGCGCCGGGAAGCGAACCCTGCAACGCGAAGATCCCGGGCGACGCTTCCACTTCCTTAGGCCCCGCCTGACGAAGGGCTTGCTGGAGAAGCGCCGCCGTCGAACGCTCATCGGGGTTCAAGCGCCGGACTCGGTCTCCGACGATGCGGATCTGGAGGGCATCCTGGATCAGCAGGGTCGTCTCGACGTCGCGACGAATGCCGTGAGAGACAAACAGCGAGGCGCCGACGGCGCGGCACAGCACGTCCATCCGCCCCCCGCTCCCGGGGAGGTCGTTGAGGGTGAACTCGCCGGAGATGGGAACCTTGTGGCCGAGAATGACGAATCGTCTCATGGCGCGAGTCTACCGCGATCTCGGGAAGGACGCCAAGAGCCTTGGCTCTGCGTTCTCGACGGACGCTGGAACGGGACGTTGGCTGGCTCATCGGGTGATGCATTTCCCCAACGCGATGGTCGCACAGCGTAGGTCGGCGGTGCCGCGGCGGGTACGGTCGACGAGGTGATACGCGAAACGAGGCGATTGGCCCGCAATGAACGCGCATCTCACGCGCAACACGCGAGGGGGGAGTTGACGGTGAAAAGCCGAGTCTTGTTCCTGTGGGCAGTCCTGTTCCTCGGCGGTGCCGTGGCGGGCTACGGTGGCGAGTGGTTCACCGGCAGCTGGGAGGCCGCGATCGGCTTTTCCCCGCAGGGTCCGCAGGCGTTCAGTTCATTCGAGTCGACGCTGGATGTCGGCATCCGCGTCGAGTTCGTCGAACTCTCGAGCATCTCGGACTTCATCTTCGACGGGTGGCTGTGGCAGGAGTTCGACGTCATGGCGGGGATTGGCCCCGTGTGCTTCGAAGGCGAGGTCCTCTTCGACCCCCAGTCGGCGTCCTTCCTCTACGCGCAGGGGATCTTCTCGCTCGAGTTCGATCCTATGGTGGTCCGTTTCTACGGGGCGTTCACCGGCGAGACGCAGTCGGAGTCGCTCAACTACGGCGGGGTGTTTGAGGTCTACGGCGAACTTCTGGACGGGCTCGTGACGTTCCAGAGCCTGACGTACCTCGGCGCGACGCTCGACGAGATTACCTTCACGGCTGCCGCGACCCAGACCGACTCAACCTTGCTCACGAAGACCTTCCTTACGGATCCTTCGGCGACGCCTCCGGGCACCGCGTTCTCGGGCGAGCAGTTCACCGTGACCGCCAACGCCTTTGGATGCGCGAGGCTCGAGAGCATCACGCTGTTCTCGGCCACCGGATTCGAGAGCGAGGAGATCGAACTTGCCCTGGGTCCGCTGTTCGGGGTCCCGCTCATCCTGACGCTTGACCTCATCTACGAAACGCAGACGGCGAGCTATGTGTTCACGCCTTCGCTGGAGACCGACTACGGCTGCCTCTTCGTATACACCACGCTCGTCTCGACCGACACCGTGATCGAAGCGATTGACGTGTACGGCATCAAGTTCCAGGCGACCGTAGGGGGAGCGACGCTCACGAGCATCTCGAACCTTGACACGACGGAGTACGTCATCATCCGGCCGAAGTACGGGTGGTTCGTCGAGTCCCTGGCCGACGCCCTCGAGGACGGCTATCTCTTCTACCCGCAGGAGTACTGGGAGGTTCTCGCCTTCGAAGCCCAGATTCCGCCGTTCGGATCAGGGTTGTCGTTCGCGGTCGAGACCTGCTTCAGCACGACGGGCGGCCTCTTGTTCGAGTGGGCGGAAAGCACGATGGGAGCCACGTTCGCGCTCGGCCCGTACGTCTCCATGTCGACGGGCGTCAGCATCGACAAGGACGGGTTCCGCGAGTGGACCCTGTCGTTCCGTGTCGCCTGGTAGCCGCCTCAACGCTCTACCGAAAAAGACCGACGGGAAGAAGGATAACCCTCTTCCCGTCACTCTCTTTGGAGGCGAGCGGATTCGAACCGCCAACCTCTGCGATGCGAACGCAGCGCTCTCCCGGTTAGAGCTACGCCCCCAGACCTTCTTCCGTCAAACAATAGCGGCGCAGGGACTCGAACCCCGAACCTCTCGGATATGAGCCGAGCGCTCTAAGCCGGTTGAGCTACGCCGCCCTGCTCGCTGGTTGCGGGGGCCGGATTCGAACCGACAACCTCCGGGTTATGAGCCCGACGAGCTTCCTGATTGCTCCACCCCGCGATATCTTCTGCCGGGAGCGGGAGTCGAACCCGCACGAGGAATCCCTCAAGGGATTTTAAGTCCCTTGCGTCTGCCTGTTCCGCCATCCCGGCGTCCGCATGACTCCCCGGCTGTGCCTCTGGAGCGGGAAACGGGATTCGAACCCGCGACCCCTGCCTTGGCAAGGCAGTGCTCTACCACTGAGCTATTCCCGCGCGAAGCCCGGTCATTATAGCTTCGCGCCTCTGCATCATCAACTGCGAAGGGCGGGACTCGAACCCGCACGCCCGAAGGCACTAGCTCCTAAGGCTAGGCGTCTGCCCATTCCGCCACCTTCGCTCAAAGACCCAGGCGGAAAGAGGGGAACCGAGGCCGGAGGCCGAGGTTCATCCGTCCGCCACCTTCGCTCAAAGACCAAGTCTCCTGCCTTCTCTCGGAGCTTGAGGCCGAAGACTGTCGGCTCCCGCAATCCGCGCGAGTAGCTTGCTTGAGGTCAGCCTAGCCGCGAGCTGGGGTGGAATCAAGGACAGAGGGGGCCGAGGCCCCCTCTGCAGCGCGATTCTTCAGGATGGACTAGCGGCTGCTATGGTTGCCCGCAACCGCAGCAACTCGTGCAGCTGAATAGGTTGAAGAATGGGAAACAGCCACTCGTGCACGTGTCGACGAAAACGAGGCTCGTCTGGCAGGAGCAGTTTGTGATCGTGGTGACTTCCTGACAGGAGCAACTCCAGCACGGTGTCCAGCATGAGTTGCAGCCGCAGGGATCGTAGAGTGTGAAGCAGCGGGACAGAGTCCCTGCCGTCGTGTCGACGTACAGGACGTACTGCCCGACGGCGACTGCGGCGCCGTTGGCGTCGAGCTGTTTCCACGACCCGACCCACGAGGCGGCCGGGACCGGCGCGTCATGGATCACGCTGTAGACCACCTGACCGGCTGCCGCGGTGACTCGCCAGCCGAGGACTTGCGAAGGCGTACACGAACAGCAGCCCCACCACCATGTCGTCTGGTCTTCGATGCGGAATTGGATCTCCGCGCCGACTTTGAACCGCGTCCCGAACAGCGAACTTTGCGACGCGGACGCCGCGATCGAGGCCACGAGAACGACGAGAACAGCGGCCAGCACAATCGATCTCTTCATCACGCCACTCACCTCCGAGAACTACCCACTATACACGCTGGAGACGTGGAAGGTTTCGCACTGGAGCCGTCGCTCTGGAGGACTGGTTGCGGCAGTGGGTAGAATGGGCG
>JBFYQP010000079.1:0-4989 GCA_041302745.1 Candidatus Bipolaricaulota bacterium
TTGACGTGGCCGGCGACCTCGCCCTGTTGAAGGAGCTGTCGTCGGCCGTCCGCCGGATCGGCATGGTCTACAACCCCGGGGAGGCGAACTCCGCACAGCTGACGGCAATCGCGGAAGCGGCAGCACCAGGGCTGGGCCTGTCGATCGTCAAGGCGGTCGCCGACACGAGCGCCAACGTCCCTGCCGCCGCGCAGTCGCTCGTCGGGCGCGTCGATGCGTTCTACGTTACGACAGACAACACGGTCGTCTCGGCGATCGACGCCGTCATTGCGGCCGCGGAGGAAGGGAACGTGCCGTTCCTCATGGCCGATCCGACGAGCCTCCGCTTCGGCCCCGTCTTGGCGACCGGGTTCGACTACTACAAGCAGGGGCTCCTCGCCGGCGACATCGTGCTCCAGCTCCTCGCCGGGAAGAAGCCGAACCAGATCCCGGTGGTGTACCAGACCGGAGCCGAGATCCACTTGAACCTCGACGCGGCCGCGCGCATCGGCCTTGAGTTCCCCGCGAGCCTGATCGATCGCGCGACGGGGATCTTCTTCGGCGGGGCGTCCTGGCTGCGGTCGGACGGCTGAGGGATTCATAGAAGGGAGGAGAGCGATGGGATCGATCCTGATCCATGCGGCGGAACAAGGGTTTGCGTACGGGATCGCAGCGCTTGGCGTGTTCATCACGTTTCGGATCCTGCGCTTTCCCGACCTGACGGTGGACGGCAGTTTCGTGACCGGAGCCGCCATCGCCTCCTCCCTCTTGACCACGATGGGCATCGACCCGTTCCTGGCGCTCGCCGTCGCCTTCGGCGCCGGCTGCGTCGCGGGGGCGGTCACGGGGCTCCTCCACACGCGCTTGGGGATCACCGACCTTCTCGCCGGCGTCTTGTCGATGATCATGCTCTACTCGATCAACCTGCGGATCATGGGAAAGCCGAGCATCTCGCTTCTCCGCGTCACGACGCTGTCGGATGTGGTCGAGAAGGCGCTGTCGCCACTCGGCGCGGTCGCGATCCTCGTCGTGTTGGCCGGGATGACGCTCCTGATCAAGTTCGTCCTGGACGCGTTCTTCCGCACGGAGTTCGGGCTTGCGCTGCGAGCGACGGGCGACAACGAGGCGATGATCGTGTCGCAGGGAGTGAACACGAAGTCGATGAAGGTGTTCGGGCTCGCGCTCTCGAACGGCCTCGTGGCGCTGTCGGGAGCGCTCGTGGCGCAGTACAGCGGCTTCGCCGACGTCGGAATGGGCGTGGGAACGATCGTCACGGGGCTCGCCGCCGTCATCGTGGGCGGGTCTCTCATCCGCTCCCGGCGGGTCGGGTGGATGACTGCGAGCGTCCTCGTCGGATCGCTCATCTACCGCGTGGCGGTGATGTTCGCGCTGCGGTACGGATACCTGATTGGATTCCAGGCGAGCGACCTCAAGCTCGTCACCTCCCTCATCGTCATCGTCGCGCTCGTCATCCCGACCGTACGCGAGCGGCTCATGCGAAAGGTGGGATCATGCTAGACGTCCAAGGGGTGGAGAAGCGATTCCGGTCCGGAGCGGACGAGGTGCTGGCGCTCGCGGGAATCGATCTGCACCTCGATCGCGGCGACTTCCTGACCGTGATCGGGTCGAACGGCGCGGGAAAGAGCACGCTGCTCCACGTGATCTGCGGCGTCCTTCTTCCGACGACCGGGCGCGTCCGTCTCGGCGGCGTCGACGTGACGTGCACGCCGGCGTACCGCCGCGCTCGAAGGATCAGTCGAATCGTTCAGGATCCGATGAAGGGTACGGCGCCCTCGATGACCGTGGCGGAGAACCTCGCCCTGGCGTCGAAGCGCTGCGGACGGACGCTGCGGCCTGCGATCTCCCGACGCCGGCGGGCGGCCTTCGTCGGGCGGCTCTCCGACCTCGGGGTCGACCTCACGACGCGACTGGACGATCCCGTCTCGACCCTGTCAGGAGGCGAGCGTCAGGCGCTCGCGGTGGCGATGGCCACCCTGTCGCGCCCCGACCTCCTCCTGCTCGACGAGCACACCGCCGCGCTCGACCCGAAGAACGCCGAGAGGATCGTCGAGTTGACGCGCGCGTTCGTCGAGGAGTCCTGTCTGACGACGATCATGGTGACCCACAACATGGACCAGGCGATCGAACTCGGGAATCGGCTCGCGATGATGCACAAGGGGCAGTTCGTCCACGAGGTTCGGGACGAGGCGAAGCGCCGGGCGCGGGTGTGCGATCTCGTCCTACTCTTCTCCCGGCGGCACGTGGCCGACGACGAGCTCCTCCTCGATCCCGCCTAGCGGGGGCCGCTCAGCGGCCGGCCCCGTGGCACTTCTTGTACTTCTTGCCGGAGCCGCAGGGACACGGATCGTTTCGTCCCGGCTCGGCCGCGACGTGCACGGGACGGCGAGCGTCCGGGGCCGGAGCCTCCGCGCGCGGCGGCGGAATGGGGCGCTCTCCTCCGTGGACGAAGCGGACCGGCTGCCGGGGCGCGGTCGACGTCGTCGTCGAGGAGCTCTCCCCGACGGTCAGGCGGGGGTTCAAGAGCATCCGGATGATCTTGTCCGCCGTGCTTCCCAGCATCTCCTGGAACAGCACGAACGACTCGCGCTTGAAGGCGACGAGCGGGTCCGTGCCCGCGTACGCGGTCCAGCCGATTCCGCCCTTGAGATCGTCCAGGTTGTAGAGGTGGGTCCTCCACGCCTCGTCGAGCGTCGTCAGGATGAGGTAGCGGCCGACAAACGGGAACGGCGCGCCGATTCGCTCGCGCTGGCGAGCGAGGGCTTGATCGAGGTGCTCCACGACCCGCTCGACCAGCTGAGGCGCGCGGGCGTCGCTCCATGCGCCGTCGTCGACCGGGCCGAACGCCGACAGCTCGCGGCTGAGCCCTTCGAGGTTCCATTCGTCGGGCGGCCGATCCTTGCGCGCGTAGGCCGAGACGAGGTTCTCGGCGAACTCCTCGAACAGGTCGTGGAGGTACTCGGCGAGGTCCTCCTCGCCCCCCTCGGGGAACCGCGCCGCGTCCGGACGCGGCGGGAGGAGGAAGCGGTTGCGGAGCGAGTAGATGGCCTCGCGCTGCTTTGCCAAGACGAGGTCGTACTCGAGGAGCCGCTTGCGGATCTCGAAGTTCCTCCCCTCGACGCGCTTCTGCGCGCGCCGAATCGCCCCGGTGAGGAGGTTGTGCTCGATCGCCTCGCCCTCCTTCATCCCGATGCGGTCCATGATGAGGCCGATCCGCTCGCCGCCGAAGATGCGAAGGAGGTCGTCCTCGAGCGACAGGTAGAACTGCGAGGATCCGGGGTCCCCTTGCCGCCCGGCGCGCCCGAGCAGCTGGTTGTCGATGCGGCGGGATTCGTGGCGCTGGCATCCGATGACGTGAAGCCCGCCGATCTCCGCGACCCCTTCGCCGAGCTTGATGTCCGTCCCGCGTCCCGCCATGTTCGTGGCGACCGTGATCGCCCCTCGCTGCCCGGCGTCCGCAACGATCTCCGCTTCCTTCTCGTGGTACTTGGCGTTCAGGACCGTGTGCGGGAGCTTGCGGGCTTTCAGGAGGTGCGAGACGACCTCGGATTTCTCGATCGAGTTCGTGCCGATCAGGACGGGTCTCCCCTGCTCGTGCAGCCGAGCGACCTCGTCGGCGATCGCCTCGTACTTCGACTTCCGCGTCCGGTAGATCGTGTCCGGCTTGGCTTCCCGGCAGAGAGGACGGTTCGTCGGGATCTCCAGCACGGGGAGCGCGTAGATCTGCTTGAACTCGTCCTCTTCCGTCTTCGCCGTCCCCGTCATGCCGCACAGGCCCTTGTACAGCTGGAAGTAGTGCTGCAGCGTGATCGTCGCCAGGGTCTGGGACTCGCGCTGGATCGTGATCCCTTCCTTCGCCTCGATGGCCTGGTGAAGGCCGTCGGAGTACCGCCGATCCGGCATCAGGCGGCCGGTGAACTCGTCGACGATCATCACGCGGTCGTCCTTGACGATGTACTGCTGCTCTTTGGTGAACATGTGGAGCGCGCGCAGCGCGTTCTCGATGTAGTGCAGCGTCTCGGCGTGCTCGGGAGAGAACAGGTTCTCGACCCGCAGGTCGGTCTCCGCCTTGTGAATGCCGGCGTCCATTAGGGTCAGCCGCTTGGATTCCTCGTCGATCTCGAAGTCCTCGTCGCGGCGGAATCGCCGCACCAGCGAGGCGAACTTCTTGTAGAGGTCGTAGGAGTCGGCCGTCGAGCCGGAGATGATCAGCGGGGTGCGCGCCTCGTCGATCAGGATGTTGTCGATCTCGTCGACGATCGCGAAGTCGAGCGGTCCCAGGACCTTGTCGCCGGACGACAGAACCATGTTGTCGCGCAGGTAGTCGAAGCCGAACTGGTTGTTCGTCCCGTACGTGATGTCGGCCGCGTAGGCCGCCTGGCGCTCCTGCGGCGTGGAGTCCTCCTGCAGGAGGCCGACGGTGAGGCCGAGGAACTCGTAGATCGGCCCCATCCACTCCCGGTCGCGCCGGGCCAGGTAGTCGTTGACGGTGACCACGTGGACCTTGCCGCAGAGGGCGTTCAGGTATGCGGGGAGCGTCGCGACGAGGGTTTTGCCCTCTCCGGTCTGCATCTCGGCGATCCGGTGCTCGTCGAGGGCGATCGCGCCGAGGATCTGCACGTCGAACGGCCGCAGTCCGACGGTCCGCGTCGCGACCTCCCGAACGACGGCGAACGCCTCGGGCCGCACGTCCTGCTTCGTCTCGCCGTTGCGCAAGCGATCGCGCAGTTCGGCCGTCTTCGCCCGCAGCGCGTCGTCGGAGAGCGCCGCCGTGTCGTCGGCCAACGAGCCGACCCGATGCATCTCACGATCGAAGCGCTTGAGCTGCTGCACGTTGGTCTGTCCAAGCAGGAAGTCAATCCCTCGGCGTACGCTATCCATCGGCATGTCGGATCACGCGGTCAGTATAGGAACGGCGCTTTGCAGGCGCAAGGAACTACGAGGCTCCGAGGGTCTTCAGCCGCTCTTGCACGAAGTCCCGCTCGCTGCGCA
>JBFYQP010000114.1:0-4494 GCA_041302745.1 Candidatus Bipolaricaulota bacterium
CGACGACCAGGCAATCTCCACTTGGTGAGAAGCAAAGGTCGGTCACTTCCTCGCCCACGTGGAGTGTCCTGACCAATGCGAATGGGGAGTCGCCCTGCGCAGCGAGCGCCAGACTCCCAAGACATAGACACAACGCAACAATGACTACGGGCGTGGACGTTGCCGCTCTCATAAGGACCTCCTCGATCCTGTTCGTGGCGAGGGACTGCCTGGCGTCGCCAGTTTACAGCGACTTGAGGCTCGCGATGGGCGCAGCCTCCCAAAAGAGCAGAGGCCGTGGTGTGTGTCGTTGCGCCATGGACACCTTAAGGGGGTGCTCTAACGCACTAGGGATGTCACGCCCCACGACGGCCGCTGCGACGTTCTGCCGTCACGCTGGGTGCAACGGCCGGCTCGCCCCTGGGGCGCTGGTCGCCGTCGCCGTTGGAGGGATGGACCAACTTGGAAAGCGGGCCGAACACCGGGAGTGGGTCATCCTCGGCTGAAGGCTCTCGCCCATCCCCTCTCATCTCCGGGCGGGGCCCACCCGTGGGGCCGCTAGCCGTGCCGGCTGCTGGGGCTTCGGTTACCTCTCAACCCAGCCTGTGACGATGCCGTCGTCGAAGTGGACGGACTCGTAGGGATGCTTGTAGCGATGGTCGACTCCGTCGCGTCGCTGGGTCCACACGCTGCCGTACTTGGACTTCCTGTAGGCCCACTCTTCGTGGTTTCCAGACACGTCGGCGGTCTCGATGACGTTGTCCGGGGTTCCGAGAGCCGCGAGCACCATATCCTTCGACATCCCAAGCTCGACGACGCCGGCGTCGAGCTTGTCCCAAGGCCAACCGGGGTTCGCGGCTCTGGTCGCCTCAAGGCTCGCTGCGATAGCGGCTTCGCCGGGCGCTGCGACGGCGTGCGAAAGTCCGGTGCTGACGAAAAGCATGAGGACGGGCAACGCGATCAGGGCGAGGATAAGCCACGGGTGGTCGTTCATCGTACCGCTCCTCCCGAGGGTCTATCCTACAGGGTTCCGGTGTCCCGGCAAGGGGACAGGGTTCCTGCGCCAGGAGGGCAGAATCCTCATCGGTTCCTCTCGGGGAAGCTAGGATGGAGCGATTCCGCCGGTCAAGTCGGCGAAGAAGGGGTGACTCGGAGTGGAGAGTACTGACCTAGTGAAGCTCGCGGTGATCGGCGCCATCATGGCGGCGCTTCTGGTGTTTGGGGTGCTGCTGAACAAGCCGGCGGAGCCTGTGGTGGTCGCGCCGGTTGTCGTCGCACCCGCACCAGTCCCACAGACGACGGTCAAGGATGTGACGGTCGTTCACACGCAGTCGCTTGAGCTGCTCGACCCCGTCTACTCGGAGAAGGCGGTGTTCCAGGACGACACGATCCGCGCATCGTTCAACGCCTCGTTCGTCGCGGAGGGGTTCGAGAGCCGGATTCCGCTGTGGATCCACAACATTTCGGGAGACGTGATCACGATTCTCTGGGACCGCTGCTCGATTCAGCTGCCGGGCGGCAACACGGTCGGCGTCCTCACCGAAGAGGGGCTGAAGTACGGAATGGGGACTGCGCTCTCGATTGCTTCGACCTGCGACCTGTTCGACGCGCTGATCCCGGTGAGCGAGATCTCGTGGACCGACTCCGACGATGGCTACGACGTGACGACGGGCGTGCTCGATCAGGGCACGTTCACGGTCGTCCTCGCCATCGAGAGGGCGGCGTCGTGCCCGCACAAGGCGGCGATGTGCGCGGTCGAGTCGATGCCGGAACCGTCGTGCGGCGAAGCGGCCCCGGCGATGATGCTGATGCCGCAGAAGAGCTGCGATTGCTCGGCTCGCGAGATCGTCTACTACACGTTCCGGTTTGTCGTTCGGTAGCGGCGGCTTCGGCCGTCACGTGGTTCTGCGGGGCTCCTCGGGGCCCCGTTTCTTTGTTGCGTCAGGAGCCTCTGCGATTTGCCTGTTGCGAGTGGTTTACTGTAGGCTACACGATCAAACAAGGACCTCTAGGTTCCTGCGGAAAGGGGGTGAGACGAGTGGTCCGCAAGAGCGAAGTGACAACGCTGTCGATCTACATCCCGAAGAGCAAACTGGAGCGAAGGCCGATCGAGCGTCTGGATCGCCTCGCAAAGAAACTGGATCGTTCGATCAACTACCTCGTTGTGGAGGCGATCGTCCAGTACCTCGATCGCGAGGAGAAGCGGAAGTAGCCCCCGCGAGCTCCGGGTGAGCGACGTGCCGTGTGCACCGACGCGCGGCGGAGGGCCGCGCCGGGTTCGGATGGTTGCACGGCGGAGCCGGCAATTACAGGTCGTAGTACAAGACGAACTCGTGCGGATGGGGGCGGAGGGCGACGGCGTCGACCTCCTGTCGCTTGACTCGAATCCAGTGCTCGATCCCCGCCTTGGTGAATGCACCGCCCGCGAGCAGGTACTCATGATCGGCCGCGAGCGCGTCGAGGGCTTCGCCGAGTGACGCCGGGGCCGTCTCCCCAGTTCCCTTGTCGTACAGGTTCTTGTCCACCGGGCCGTAGCCGAGGGCCTTGGCGTTCATCTTCCGTTCGATTCCGTCGAGCCCCGCGAGGAGGATCGCGGCGAACGCGAGATACGGGTTGCAGGTCGCGTCCATCGTGCGCAGCTCCATGCGCATCTTCTCTCCGTGAGCGTACGAGGGGACGCGGACGGCGGCGCTTCGGTTCCCGGAGCCGTAGGCGAAATGAACCGGGGCCTCGAACCCGGGGACGAGCCGGCGGTACGAGTTGGTGGAGGGGTTTGTCAGAGCCATCAGGCTTCGCCCGTGCTTGAGGAGCCCCCCCACGTAGCACAAGGCGAGCTCGGAAAGCTCGCCTTCCCCGCGGAACAGGTTCTTCCCGCCGCGAACCAGGTACTGGTGCAGGTGCATCCCGTTCCCCGCCTCGCCGTGGATCGGTTTGGGAAGGAATGTGGCCGTCAGCTCCGCCTCGTCGGCCACGTTGCGGACGATCGACTTGACGATGAGCGCCGCGTCCGCCATCCGCACGAGGGGCGCGAAGCCGAGTTCGATCTCCTGCTGGCCGAAGGCGCCGACCTCGTGATGGTGGTACTTGACCTCGATTCCCGCGGCCCCGATCTGCCGCGCCATCTCGCAGCGCAGGCCGAACAGCCGGTCCTCGGGGAGCGGCGCGTGGTACGCCGAGTAGGCAGGAGTTCCGAGTCCCGGGGCGTCCCGGTGGTCGCAGCCCTCGATCGGCGCGATGTCGATCCCGCACCGACCCGGGTCCGTCCCGAAGCTCACCTGGTCGAACACGTAGAACTCGAACTCGGGGCTCACGAGGACGTCGTCGGCGATCTTCCGGTCACGCAGGACCTTTACGGCCGCCGCCGCCGTGCCGCGCGGATCGATCGACGCGGGCTTGCGCGTCGCCGCATCGCAGATATCGGAGAGGATCGAGAGAATCGTCTCCCCGCCCCGCTCTTCGACATAGGCGGTCGCAAGATCGGGGAGAAGCACCATGTCGCTTCCCTCGACGTGGCGATAGCCGTAGTTCGATCCGTCGAAGCCGATTCCCTCCTGGACGAGGGTCTCGGTGAATCGTGCGGCGGGGATCGCGATGTGCCGCAATCGGCCGAACAGGTCGGCCACCCGGAAGTCGACGAACTCGATCGCGTCTTCTTCGATCCGGCGCTTGAGCGATGCGTAGTCGATCATCGGTCTCCCTTGTTCCACGAGAAGCGGGGCGAGTAGCTTACCGGAGCGTCCTCGGACCGGCAAGCGCCCGCCCTCAGCGGTGCAGGTTCCATGCTGCGATGAACGAGAGCCCTCGCTTCGTCAGCGCGGCCGCCGTCTCGTTCACGGCGTCGTGCTTGTCGAGGTAGTTCCGCTCCAGAGCCGGCATGAGCCCCTGCGCCTCGATCTCGGTCTTCGGGAGGAAGTACTCGAGGATGTCCGAGGGGTGCTCGCGACGCGCATCGATGTCCGGCTTCCCGCCCTCGTGCTTGGCGGAGATGTTCGCCACGTGGTCGGCGAGGTCGACCAGCTCGTCCGTCCGGTCATACGGCTGAATGACGATCGACTTCTGGGTCTCCGTGATGTGGTGCTCGAAACGAACGACGTTCTCGAAGCCGAGCGCGCGCCGGACTTCGGCTCCGCGCTCGATCGTGGCGTTGTTGACCGAGTTCGCCCAGTTGAATCCGATGAGCGACGTCGTCCCGTCGCCGCGCGAGAAGAGCTTGGCTCCGATCAGCGTCCACAGCGCCGCGTACGGGTTGTCGTTCCCCATGTACACCGAGATCTTGAACTCGATGTCGATTCCGAGCTTGTGGAGGAAGTAGCCGAGGAGAACGGTGCCGGGGTTGATGTTGAGGACCTGCCGGATTCCGTACTCCTCGTAGTAGCCGAGGAACTCGTCGACCCAACCCAGAGCGTGGTCGTTCGGTTGCCCCACGCCGCCGAAGTAGCCGGTGATCGTGGCGGGTCCGCCGAGGTGGATGTTCGAGCCGTCTGTCCCTTTGGTGTCCAGGGTTTCGACGTAGCT
>JBFYQP010000119.1:0-6618 GCA_041302745.1 Candidatus Bipolaricaulota bacterium
TTCCCGGGCACGACCTCGACGGTGTACGTCCCCGCCGGCACCTCAAACCAGTCGCTGTAGATCGGCCGAGAGACCCCGAGCTTGGAGGCGACCCGCTGGCGTCCCGCATCGTAGACGTAGGCCGTGATCCACTCTCCCGACTGGTCCACCAAGCCGACAGCGATGAACCCGGGGGAGCCGAGGGTGAACGTGTACGTCTTCTTGTCGCAGAGACCCATGTTGAAGTCGTAGTCGCTCGGGCAATCGCGATCGATGGCGCCCCACGCCGAGAGGACGATCCCGCCGCCCCAAATCGACCATCCCCACGGCGGCACGGCGCCCGCGGCGGCACCGCTCGCGGGCGGAGGAGGAAGCGTCGTCGTCGTCCCGGAAGGTCCTCCTGGTGAGGCCTGGATTGTGAGAGAGACTTCGTAGGACGAGACCGTCGCGTCGTCTCCGTACTCCCGCACAGTTGCGTAGTACCGCCCCGCTTCGAGCGTGGACGCGATTCGGCTTGCCCTCCCGCCGGCTCCGTCATCGTCCTCCGCGAGAAACCGGCCACCGGAGTCGTAGAGCCGGAGCACCGTGTCTCCGTCTGTCTTTGTCTCGATCTCGACGGCGGCCGCGAGGTCCAGGCGGAACGAGTACACGTCCACGTCACCTACCGGAGCCACGGATCCGGTCCGGCACGCGACGGCGCCCACGCCGGTGAGATCATCCGCCTGCGCCATCGTGTCATTCGATTCCTTCTCGTACGGACATGTGCCGGTCGAAGGAGTGGACGACGTGCCGGTCCCTTCCATCCAGATCTCGTACGATCGGACGACGTTCGACCCGTAGGCGGACACGATGAGGAAGTACGTCCCCGCCTCGATCGATCCCTCGAGGCGACTCGCGCGCCCGTCTCCCCCATCGTCGTCCTCGGCGAGGAGTTTCCCGCCGCTGTCGTAGAGCGAGAGCAACGTATCCCCGTCGGTTCGGGTTTCAATCACGACGTTCGAGCGCTCCCGCACCTCGAACCAGTACATGTCCACGTCCCCCGCCGGAAACACGGCGCCGCTTCGGCAGTGCACACCCGGCAGCGCTCCGAGTCCATCCGCCGCGATCGTCGTATCGTTCGACTCCACTTCGACGCCGCACTCCGCGCTTCCGAGGAGAACAACAACGCCGATCAGGCAAGCCACGACGAGCAGAAAGACGATGAGCCGAACCCCCGCCATGCTCCACCTCCTCGATCGAGCCAATCCCGCCGCTTCGCCGCGTCGATCCTAGCGGGAGTCCGGGCCGTGAGGCAATCGGGCACGCCGGGTCGCCGCCGCCGCGCGGCGTACCCCGTCGAGGTGATCCCACGCGTGTTCCGCCTCGCGCCGGCACACCTTGGCGTACGTCCAGGGCTCCGACGGATCGTTCGTCGGGAACCGAGCCGGCACGTGGACCCGCGTCCGTTCTCTTCCCCGGATGCCCAGGAGGAACGGGCGGACGTCAGCCAGAAGCCGAATGCAGCGAGCGAGCGGCGCCTCCTCGGGAGACTCCTGCGGCTCAGGAAGCTCGTCGTCGATTCGCGACGCGTACCACCAAATGCAGTTGCCGACGTGGGTCAGCGCCTCGTCCATCGAACGTCCCCCCGTCCTGCACCCGTGGGCGCGCTCCTTCGCGGTGAGCCCGATCGTCGCCGCCGCCATGTCCGAGACAGCGGCTGCCACCACGTCCAGGTGTGCGTTCGCGTCGCGGTCGGAGAGGGGCCGCCGATCGATTGAGAAGAGGGCGGCCGCGTTCCCGGAGATCCAGACCGGCGCTCCCGCCACGGTCTCGACCTCGAGCCACTCGATCCCGCGAAAGGCCGCGACGCAGTCCGCCGTCGCGAGATCGTGGGCCGCGAGCCATCGCCCGTAGGCGGTGAGGCCTGCGCGGATCCGACGTTCCCGCGAGCTTCCGCGGGTGACCTTCACGGAGAACCCGGGAAGGCTCGGCGCGTGGACAAGCTCGTCGCCGTCGGGAGTCCGTTCGACGAACACCTCGAGAGGGCCCTCCGGCCGTTGCACTCGCACGACGACCTCCCTTCGCGTCCGTACCCGCCTTTCAGTACATCGTCTGCATGTCGAGGAGCCCGCGAGCCCTCGCTCGCCGCTCGGCAAGCCGGAACGTTCCGACGGCGAGTCCCGCGAGGATAACCGTCGACCCGACGACCACGCCCAGGAGCGCCCCGTTGGAGAGGCCGTCGAACGCGGGCGTCCCGGCGCCGAGGAGGGCGCGTCGCACGGCCTCGATCCAGTACGTGATCGGGAGGCCGCGCCCGACGACCTCGAGCCACGACGGCAGGGTGTCGAGCGGGAACACGACGCCGCACAAGAGGTAGAGACCTCCGGCGACGGCCTCCCCCACCCCGTAGTTGTGGCGCGCCGTGACCAGGGTCACGCCGCCGAGCAGGATCCCGAAGAGCGACAGCATCACACACCCGGAGACCAGCGCGCCAACGATCAGCAGCCAGTCGATCCCCGCGAGACGGATCGGGACAGAGAGCGCCAGCGTGCCGAGCAGAAGCGTGACCACGACCGCGACGGTGGCCACGGCCGCCTTCGCGACGCCGCGGCCCACGAGATACGCGAACACGCTGACGGGCGCGGTGTACACGTACTTCAGCATCCCGTAGTGTTCGCGGTCGTCGATGATCGTCCAACTGATCCCGGCAAGCACGGCGGGGACGTAGATGAACATCGCATTGCCGACGAACACCGCCGGGAAGAGCGGGCTGTTCACGCCGCCCTTCGCGATCACCGCGTACATGAACACGAGGATCAGCGCCCCCGCCAGCGGCTTCACGAGCGAGTAGATGGCGAACACAAACGGATCGGCCCAGTTCGACTCGATCTGCCAGCCCAACCACGCGGCCACGCGGAAGCTGCGCAGGGTTTCGTGGAACCGTCGATCGGAGGGCATCATTGCCCCCTCACAGTCAGCCGACCCTCGCGCCGCGCCAGCTTCTCGAAGTGCGCGAGCGCCCGATGCGCGAGGAGAAGAAAGACGACGGCGGACCCGGTGAGGATCCCGAGCTCCACTTCGGCCGACAGGAATCGCAGGCTCTCCATCATCGACGGGAAGAGGAGCTGGCGCATGGCGTCGAGTCCGAGCGTGATCGGCAGAGCCGACGCCGCCGCCGCGATCACCTGCCCCAAGGCGCGCACGGGGAAGTAGAAGCCCGAGACGAGCGACACTGGCTCCTGGAGCAGGTTCGAGAAGTGCCAAGCCTCGCGTCCGAACAGGAGGAAGAGCGAGCTCAGCATCATGCCGAGTCCGTACAGCGCGACCAGCGTCGTCAGGAAGACCCCGAGGAGCACGGGCACGTTCGTCACCGTCATCGGCACGCGGAAGAGGAGCGAGCCGATCGTGACGATCGCGGCGGCGCGCAGCGTCGTCTGGAACATGCCGCCGAGCGCCATCCCAAGAAGGATCGCCATCCGCGACGTCGGGGCGACAACGTACAGCTCGAGGTTCCCCGTCTCCTTCTCCCAGTAGAGCTGGCTCGCCATGCTCCACAGGACGTTCAGCCAGTAGGCCGACATCGCTCCGCCGAGGACGACGAACCCAAGGAACTCCGGCGGCGCCTCGATCGCGCGGTAGATGAAGACGTAGGCCGTCACCTGGAGCAGCGGGAGAAGGATCTCGAAGAAGATCCAACTCCTCTCGCGCTGCGACCCGATCACCCGCGGATAGGCGCGGCCGCACACGGTCCGCCAGAACATCGTCCACCTCGATGGGCGGCTCACGATGCACCTCCGCCGCTGGGCTCCTCGAATCCGTGCCCGACCACGTCGAGGAACACGTCCTCGAGAGTCGGCGCCCGCTTCTCGAGGGAGAGGAGGGTTCCGCCGGCCGCCTCGACGGCCGCCAATAGGCCGGTCAGGACCGCGTCGTTTGCCAGGATCACGTCGGCCTCGACGCAATCGTCGTGGGCCGTCTGCGAGAACCGGCTCACGCTCGGAACCGTCGCCACGATCGGACGGACATCCTCGAGCCCCCCGATCCGCAGGCGAACGACGGCTTCGTGCTTCAGATCCCGCTTCAGGTTCGACGGCGCGTCACAGGCCAGGATCCGCCCGCGGTCGATGATCGCCACGCGCCCGCACAGCTCGTCCGCCTCGTGCATCGCGTGCGTCGTCAGAAGGATCGTCCGATCCGGGTGCTCGCGAAGCCAGTTCGAGACGAAGCCGCGCAGCGTCCGCGCGGTCTGCACATCGAGGCCGAGCGTCGGCTCGTCAAGGAAGAGGATCTCCGGCTCGGTCAGGAACCCGCGGACGAAGTTCATCTTCTGCCTCATTCCGGTCGACAGGTGGTAGATCTTCGTCTTGGCTCGATCGCTGAGCCCGACGACCGCCAACAGCTCGCGGATGCGGGCGCGCGCCGCCCGCGTCTCCATCCCGTAGAACTGAGAGAACATCCAAAGGTTCTCTTCCACCGTCAGAAGGCCGTAGCCCGAGGTCTCGCCTCCCGAGACCATGCCGATGTGGTGCCGGACCCCCTTCGGGTCGGCCGCGACGTCGATCCCGGCGACCCAGGCATGCCCCGACGTCGGGGTGAGCAGCGTGGCCAGGATCTTGATCGTTGTCGTCTTTCCGGCTCCGTTGGGTCCGAGCACGCCGAACAGCTCGCCCCGCGGCACCTTGAAGGTAATCCCGTCGAGGGCGACGACCTCGCGCTTCTGCTTCTTCGCCTCTCGCTTCCGCGTCCGGAACACCCGGCGCAGGTCCTCCGTACGAATCGCAAACTCGCTCGACATCTCCAAAACTCCTTGCGTCTCTCCAGAAAGACGCCCGCCGTCCCGCAGGCTCCAGGGGATTGTTCGCCGACGTCGCTCGCCCCCGAGCAGCGTCGGCCGCGGCTCTGTCCTACCCATGAGTAGGGGAGCCAGGTCGATTCAGTTCGCCGGTTCCTCGACGGCGCCTGCCCTACGGTGCGGGATCGAGCGTGATCCGTCCGGTTCCCCGCCGGTTGTGTCGCGCCGAGAAGTCGTCCGAAAGGGCGTTGTACGCGACGAGGATCGGGTATGAACCTCCGGGCAGGAGCTGCTTATCGGTCGAATCGCCCGAGTTGAGCGGGATCACGAACTCGACCACAGTCTGGTCGGCCCACTGGTGGCCGGCGGCGGAGAGCACGTTGTCCATGCCCCCGAGCGTCGCGTCCGCATCGTGGCCGGTCGCCGAGTTGCCGTAGTCGTCGCGAATCTTCAAGACGCCCTCTGCGACCGACCCGAGGATGAAGTTCGCCCCGAGCATCCGGTCCACGGGGTCGAAGCCGATCGCCACGTACCCCGTTCCGGGACTGACGAGACCGATGCACAGAACACGACCGTCGTTCACCCAGTACACCTTCACACCGGCGATCTCCACCGAATGCGGATACTCTCCGTCCGAGATCGCGCCTTCCACGGACGATAGAGTCACGCGTACGGGCGCCGCCGGCTTCGTCCCCGGGCTTGTCGGGGCCGCTGTCGCTGGGGCACTCCCCGTCGTCGGGACTTCCACGGGCGGCGTCTCCCCGACGGCCGGAGCCGATCCTGCTTGAGAAGCCGTCGAAGCCGGCGCCGTCTCGGGCGCCACAGGCTCGACGGCCGGCCACTGCGTCAACACGAGCCAAGTCGCGAATCCCGCTGCAAGAGCCACACCAAGAGCGATCAAGATCCACTTGCTCACGAGAACCCCCTCTTGCCCCCGCGAGGGCATGCGGCGTTTCACTGCACTCTACCGCGAAGAACGCGGCAATCCAAGCACAACGGCGCACGTTCCGCCCGCCTCAGCACGAAACCGTGGGACCCGGTGAATGTGATGCACGTTACACACACGTGGACTTGGCCCTATCCGCACTACCCATGACTCGGATTGGCTCCGTTTCGCTTCCGGTCCGCGAGCTGGAGAGGAAGCGGCTCGAGAAGGAAGCCTCACGGCAGACGATCGGAGAGGACACGACAGGCTTCTCCTCGCGCCCCTTGAAGTCCTTCTGGGGAGAGCCGAGCCTCTCTCACCAAGCGGCGTTGGCGTTTCGCGGCGGCTCAATCCCACTACGGAGCACGCACGAATCCCAGCTCGCCCGAGCACAAGTCGAGGAGCTGAGGCGACTGCATCTCCCAGGCCGCCGACCAGACGATCTCGAACACACGGGGCGCGACGTAGGCGTAACACTCCTCGGCGGACGTGATCCCGTCCCCGTTCCCCTGCTCGTCGGCAACGCCGTCGAGCGCTTCCAGGAGCGCATAGGTGAACGCGCCGTGCTCGAGCGAGTTCAGCTCCCACGAGTACTCGTTGTACTGGCACGCCGAGACCGCGACAACCGACTTCGCGAGGCGGTCGAGATCGCGCGTTCGGGCCTCCGTCAAGCGCTCGAGATCGCCCAGGATGTCCCACGATGCGGCCCCATCCTTGGCGCCGAGGGAGTTGAGTTCGCCGCCCGAGTAGCAGGCGTCGATGAAGACCACGATGCGTGCCATTGGCACCTGGGCGAGGAGCCCCTCCAACGTGTCGTCGCGGAAGTACGTCTGGTCGTAGAGGCACAGGCACTCGTCGAGGCGGTCGACTTCCTCGAACAGGTCATCATCGCCC
This sequence comes from Candidatus Bipolaricaulota bacterium, assembly GCA_041302745.1. Taxonomy (GTDB): domain Bacteria; phylum Bipolaricaulota; class Bipolaricaulia; order UBA7950; family UBA9294; genus JAPLGD01. Next base: position 6,570 of record JBFYQP010000119.1, read on the forward strand.
GTGTTCGTTCCGTGGCCGGAGTAGAAGAAGAGCAGCGTATCGTAGGGGC
>JBFYQP010000130.1:0-5664 GCA_041302745.1 Candidatus Bipolaricaulota bacterium
CGACGCTCGCTCCGAGCATCTCGACGACGGGGACGAAGACGCACGTCGTGACGCAGGCGGATGTTGATGCCGGCTCGATCTACAACACGGCGACCGCGACGGGTACGCCGCCCTCCGGTCCGAACGTGACGGACACGGACGACGAGACCGTCACGTTCGTGCAATCGCCCGGACTCGCCATTGAGAAGACCGGAACCACCGAGCCCGTGAGGGTTGGCGGGATGGTCGAGTACCAGATCGTCGTGACCAACACCGGGAACGTCACGCTGCACGGCGTAACGGTTGTCGACTCAATGCTCGGCCTCAATGAAACGATCGGCACTCTGAACGTCGGAGCCGGCCGCACGATCGACGTAACGTACGGCCCGGTCGCGCTCTCAGACCTCCCCGGCCCGCTGGTGAACACGGCGACCGCGGACAGCGACGAGACCGATCCGACGAGCGACGACCACACCGTGCCGCTCCTCGCGCTGATTGACCTTTCCGTGACCGAGACCGTGAGCGACAGCACACCCAGCGTTGGGGATGTTGTCGTGCTGACGATCGAGCTGGCGAACGCGCCCGGCGCGGCAGACGCGACGGGTGTCGTAGTCCAGAACAACCTAGGCAGCGGGTTCCAGTTCGTCTCGGCCAGCGCGCCGGCCGGCACCTCCTACAACGGTGCAACCGGGACGTGGACGGTGGGTGATCTCGCGGCAGGTGGAAGCCTGACCCTCGAGATCAGTGCCCTGATCCTCCCGAGCGGCGGGCGTGACAACCCGGTCGAAGTCGAGAGCGCCGGCGAGCCCGACACGGACTCGATCCCCGCCAACGCCACGACCTCCCACGAGGACGACGACGACGACGTGGTCGTCGTGGTGCCGCTGGCCGACCTCGCGGTCCAGAAAGACGTCGACGACTCGACCCCGGGCGAGGGACAGAGCATCGTCTACACCGTTGCCGTGACGAACCTTGGGCCGTCCGATGCGACGAGTTCATCGCTCGCGGACGCTCTTCCGATCGGACTCCTCTACGTCTCGGACGACGGCGCCGGCGCTTACAGCACCGGCACGAACCTGTGGACGATCGGCGCCCTGGCGGTCGGGGAGACACGAACGCTGCACATCACGGCGACCGTCGCAGCGGGAACGCTGGGCTGGACCATCGTGAACGTGGCCGAGATCGCCGAGTCCTCTCCGTTCGATCCGAACGACGCCAACAACCGCGACGACGCCGTGCTGGAAGTCGTCGCCGCCGACCTCGCTGTGGACAAGGCCACAAGCAACGCGACGCCGACGGAGGGCGAGGAGTTCGTGTACACGATCACCGTGACGAACCTCGGCCCCAACGTCGCGACCGGGGTGGAACTGACGGACGTCCTGCCGCTTGGGATCACGTACGTGTCTGACGATGGAATGGGCACGTACGATCGCAACTCCGGCGTGTGGGTCGTCGGGTCGCTTGCCGTGCAGGCGTCGGCGACCCTGCGGATCACCGCCCTGCCGAACGACGGGACGGCCGGGTTGACGCTGACGAATGAGGTGGACGTCACGCGCAGCGACCAGCAGGATCCCGACGACTCCAACAACCACGACGAGGTGGACGTTGAGGTGATCGAAGGCCCGTCGGGCGGAGGAGGTTCGGCGGACGCGTGCACGGGCAAGGTCATCATCAACGAGATTGCCTGGGCGGGCACCGCGGCGGACCCGACGAACGAGTGGATTGAGCTGCGCAACGTGGGATCCGCTCCTGTCGACCTGACCGACTGGGTGCTGCGCTGGCGCAAGAAGAGCCCAACCGAGCCGGCCGACTACGAGTGGAAGACGGTCGCCCTCTCGGGAACTCTGAACGCTGCAGGAACATCGGCGTGTGCTCTCACATCGGTCGATCCAGGTCCGAGCGTTCGGTTCGTCAAGCGCGACGGGGACGACTATTCGTGGCTGGTGATTGCCGTGCCTCAGGATGATGACGGCAGCTACCTCATGCTCGAGCGACTGAGCGACAAGACCGTCGCCAATGTCGACGCCGACGTCATCTACGATAGCACTCAGCCCTACTCGATGGAACTTCCGGACGGCGGAGCCGTCGTCGAACTCGTCGATGCGACCGGGACTGTGATGGATACAGCGAACGCGTTCCGGTCGGTCGACGGACGCTGGCCGGCCGGAGACGCCGTGACGCTCGGAACGATGGAGAGGACCGACGCGCTCGGCCCGGACGTTGCCGAGAACTGGCACACCAACATCGGCATCCTGACGTATGGGCTCGACGCGAACGGCGCTCCGCTGGCCGCGACGTCGGCCAAAGGGAACTCGCAGGCGATCGAGCTTCTGTCCTCGCTCGTGAAGCTTGCGCCCGTAAGCATCCACAGCGGCCGATCCGTCGAGGTGAGCCTGGACCTTACGTCGCGAGAGCGCCGTGAGTTCGGGTGGCCGTGGATCAGCGTGACTCGTGCGGGCGAGGGGGATGTGGCGGGAGGCGGAGGAGCCGTCTCGGAGTCTCCGTCGACGTACTCCTTCTCGACGCGGAACGCGGGCGACCTCTACTGGCTGACCATCGACACCGCGGGCCTGAAGCCGGGCGAGCACTACATCTGGGTCGTCTACGGGCAAGGGAAGGCGATCCTGATTCCCGTCACAATCGTTCCGTAGGCAAGGTTCTCGCGCGATCCTCGGGGCGGCGCACGTCGGCCGCCCCGCTTTTTTGTCGGCGGAGACGATGTGCCGTATCATCCCGCCACGATGCGTGACTCCGATGCCGCGGCTTCCCACGTTCTGACGCGAGAGCACCTCCGCCAGTGCGTGATCGCCGGAGCCGAGCGCGTTATTGCATCCCGCGACGCGCTGAATCGAATCAACGTCTTTCCGGTTCCCGATGGAGATACGGGAACGAACCTTGCGGCCACGAGGCGCGCGGTTCTCGACGGTCTTCGGCAACCTCTTCCCTCCATCGACGCCGTCGGAACGACGGTCGCGTTGTCCGCCCTGTCCGGCGCGCAGGGCAACTCCGGCGTGATCCTTGCGCAGTTCTTTCAGGGCCTCCGGGAGGGAATGGCCGATTGTGCGCAACTGACGGTCGATCGCTTCGCTCGGGCCGTTCGACACGCCGCGGAGCGAGCCCGCGAGGCGCTCGCTCAGCCTCGCGAAGGGACGATTCTTACGGTGATGACGGCGGTGGCCGAGCACTTGACGAGTTGCAGAAGCCGCGTCGCCGACTTCCGTGTCCTCCTTGATGAAGGACTGGGCGTCGCTCGGCGCTCGTTGGCCGAGACACAACATCAACTGGCGGTCCTGCGGAAGGCGGGCGTTGTCGATGCCGGCGCGCTGGGGTTCGTCCGCTTTCTGGAAGGGGTCCGCGACCATCTGTGGCACGAAGATCGCGACGCCACGGGGCTCGCGGACGAAGCCTTCGTTCCCGACGTCCTTCCGAGCACGGTGGAATCCGAGCCCGTCGACTTCCGCTACTGCGCCGAGGCCGTCGTTCTCGCGGCGGATGCGGAGCGGGCCCAGGTGAAGAAGGTGTTGGCTGAACTTGGAGATTCGGTTGTCGTGGCCGGCTCCGCCGAGGAGATTCACGCGCACGTCCACTCCAACGTGCCCGCGCTCGTGTTCGAAGCCCTGGAGGAGTTCGGCACCCTGGAGCGCCGAAAAGTCGATGACATGTGGCAGGCGCTTCCGGCGGGCGAGTCGTACGGACCTCGATCCGGGGTCGCGCTCGTGACCGACTCCGTGTGCGACTTGCCCACGGCGGTCCTCACGGCGGGAAGGGTCCAGGTGGTTCCGCTTCGCGTCGCGTTCGGCGACGAGACGCTTCTCGATCGCGTGGACATCACCCCGCGGCAGTTCTACGAGCGGCTCCAGGTCGACCCGACCTTTCCCACCACGTCGCAACCCTCTCCGGCGGACTTCCTCGCGACGTATCGCCACTTGGCAGGACGGTTCGACGCGATTCTTTCCGTGCACCTATCGGCCGACGTCTCGGGAACCTGCGGCTGTGCGGAGGTCGCGGCCCGACAGGTCGCAGCGGAGACGGGCGTCCCCATCCGGGTCGTGGATAGCCGCTCCGCGTCGGCGGCGGAGGGATTGGTCGTGTGGGCCACGCTGCAGGCGATCGAAGCGAACCTTCCTCTTGAGGATTGCGCTCGAGTGGCTGCGACCTCGGCGGCAGCCAGCGACACCTACGTGTACGTCCCGACGGTGCGGTACTTCGTCCGAGGCGGGCGCTTGTCTCCGCTCCAGGGACGAATCGCCTCCGTCCTGCGGATCCTGCCCGTTCTGACGATCCGCGCGGGGCGAGTCGCCTCGGCCGGCAAGCGCGTCGGCGTACGCTCCGCACGCCGCCGGGCCCTGAACCTGGCGTTGCGGCGGGCTGCCTCCATGGAGCGGCCGATCTTCGCCATCAGTCACTCGAACGCTCCTGATCTTGTTCAACACTACAAGCTCGCGCTCCACAAGCGGTTTCCCGGTTCGGACGTGCTGACGGCCGACGCGGCCCCCGCGCTTGGAAGCCATGCGGGTCCTGGGGGCGCGACCATCGCGGTGTTGGACGCGGCGATCGTCGCCCGCGAAGTGGGTCGGAGCTGAAGGAACGGGACATGGCGCTTGCAGTCGCTCTCGTCGTGGCCTACCTCCTGGGAGCGTTTCCCTCATCGGTCGTCTTGGGACGCGTCTTCCGAGGCGTCGACGTCCGGCAACAAGGGAGCGGGAACGCCGGCGCGACCAACGCGTGGCGCGTGCTCGGGTGGCGACTCGGCCTCGCCGTTCTTCTTCTCGACCTGACCAAGGGGATCCTTGCGGCCGCCGCGCTTCCCCGCATTCCGTTTCCCCTCGGCCCGATGCCTGTCGACGCGCCCACCGTTGCGGCGCTCTGCGGAATGGTTGCGGTGGTGGGCCACGTCTTCCCGGTGTACATCGGCTTCCGAGGCGGGAAGGGGGTCGCGACGGCCGCCGGCATGCTCGTCGCGCTCCTCCCGATCCCCGTCGGAGTTGGGATTGGGGTGTTTGCCGTAGCGGTCGTGGCGTCCGGTTGGGTGTCGCTTGGGTCGCTCGTAGGGTCGTGGGCGGTCCCCGTCGTGGCTCTCGTCCATCCGGGCGGGCCGCCGTACCCTCCTCTCTTCATCGCGCTAACCTTCGTTCTTGCGCTGTTCATTACATACACCCACCGAGCCAACATCCGCCGTCTGATCGCCGGAACGGAGCGTGCGTTCCCGAGTCTTCAGGTCTGGAGACGCCTCCTCCGGAAGTAGTCAGCGCGCAACTCAATCCAGGATAGCGTTGGACGGTCCTCCGGGCGGGTGCTACAATCGAAGCCAAGCGACAAGGAGTCGGTCATGGAGAAGGATGCGAGTCGGGACTTGAGGAACCGGAACCTGCGGAACATCGCGTTTATCACGATTGTCGTGATTCTCGCGTTGATTGCGCTCCAGACCTGGCTCAGCCCGCGCGACGACCGGCAGGCGGTGACGTACTCGGAGTTCCGCGGCAAGGCGGAACAGGGGCTGGTCGCCTCGGTGGATGTCAAGGAGGACTCGTCGCAGGCCGTGGCGGTTCTGAAGGACGGCACGGAGGTCACGGTCCGCCTTCCGCAGGACTCCGCTGCGTATGCCGCCTTCCTGGACCAGTACATCGACGATGTGGAGTACGCGGCGCCGTCGGGGAACAACCTGCTCGTGTCGATCCTCGTCTC
>JBFYQP010000191.1:0-5523 GCA_041302745.1 Candidatus Bipolaricaulota bacterium
AGCCTGCGCCTCGTTCCGGGGATGGCCTATGAGCCGCTCGAGCCCCAAGCCAAGCTCGATCCGGCAACCGCGACGGCGGACGCGCTGCGCCCCGTTCTGCACGGGCCCGTCGGCGAGCCGAACACGGAACGAGCCCTCGTGAGATCCGTCGACGGCGTCGGCCGCGCTACGGCCGAAGACGTCGTCGCGTTCGCGCGTGCCGCGAGCCCCTCTGCCGACTTCGCCGTCGAGATCGTCGAGGCGCTGCGCGCCGTGGTGGCGTACACCCGCAAGCCGGATCCCTACGTCAGCGTCGACGGGAAGCGGGCCACGTACTACCCGCCCCCGTACGCGGCGACCCGGGTCCCGGCCTTCTCGGAGGCTCTCGACGCAAGCGGAGGCGCCGAGCAGGACCGGAGCGCACAGGGCACCGAGGAACGAACGGCCCGAGCCCGCGTGCAGTACGCGCTCGGGCGCAGGGTGCGCACGGCGGTGAAGCTCCGCGCATGGCTTGCCGACGCCGACCGCGCGGCCGATCTGCGGCACCGCGCCGACCTGCTAGCGTTTCACGTCGCCGATCTCGGGGCAGGGACGATCCACGCAGTCATTCCTGACCCCGTCACGGGCGCACCGACCTCCATTCCTCTCGATCCCGCGCTCGGCGCGCGGGAGAACGCCCAACGGTTCTACAGGCAGGCGAGGAGGCTCGACCGCGGGCGTTCGAGCGTGACGCTGCGGCTTGCTCGGCTCGAAGGCGAGATCCGGCTGCTCGAGGAGGCGCTCGGCGCCGTCGAGGGCGGCGACGAGCCGTCGGCGAAGGCCCTCGCCCTTCTTGACGTGGGACGGCGCACCCAAAAGCCTCGTCCGGAACCACGTTCAGCGCCGCGGCAGTTCGAGGTCGAGGGATACACCGTGTGGGTCGGACGGAGCGCAACGCAGAACGACCAGCTGCTCCGCGATGCCCACCCCGAGGATGCCTGGCTCCACGCCCGCGACGTGGCCGGCTCTCACGTCGTCGTCCGCTGCCGGGACGGGGGCGAGGTTCCCGAGTCGGTGCTCCTTGAGGCGGCGCGCCTTGCCGCCCGTCACTCGAAGGCGGAACGCGGGCGGAACGTTCAGGTGACCGTGACCAAGGTGAAGCACGTTCGAAAGCCGAAGAACGCGCCTGCCGGCCTGGCAATCGTCAACCGCGAGAGTACACTCACGGTCCGCCTGGAGGAGGACGAATGACCGTCGATGCCGTGCTGCGAGTGGTCCTGTCACTGATCGCCCTGTTCATGGCGATCGTGTTGCACGAGGTCGCCCATGGCTTCGTGGCCGCTCGGCTCGGCGATCCGACGGCCCGGGCCAAGGGGCGGCTCAGCATCAACCCGCTCGCTCACATCGACCCGGTCGGAACGCTCCTCGTCCCCATCGCGCTCGCCGTTTTCAACTGGCTCACCCCGGGGGCGATGCTTCCGTTGATCGGCTGGGCGAAGCCGGTGCCGATCAACCCGAACTACTTCCGGAATCCATTCCGCGGCATGCTGTTCGTTGCCGTCGCCGGTCCGGGCACGAACCTCGCCCTCGCGGTCTGCGCGACCGCCCTGGGCAGACTTCTCCTTCCCGCCGTCCCCAACGAAGTGCTGTTCAGCTCCGCCGGATTCGCCGGCTTCTCCGCGCGGGCCCTCTTCTTCCTCCTCGGCGTGTTCGTCGTGTACAACATCATCCTCGCCGCCTTCAACCTGATTCCCATTCCGCCTCTCGACGGCTCCCGCGTCGTCACCTACTTCCTGCCCCCCGCGGGGCGGCGGTTCATGATCTCGGTCGAGCGGTACGGCTTTTTCGTCCTCCTGGCCGTCGTCTTCCTCGGCGGGATCGACCTCGTGTTCCAGTGGGTTCTCCCCGCCGCCGGCTGGCTCCTCGGGCCGCGCTGGGTTACGGTGGTGAATCTATTCGCCTAGCGCCCATCTCGTCAGCGTTTCCTTGATCGTCGGGTGGCAGGCGCGTATACTCCCGCAACGAATCGAAGGATAAGGAAAACGATACGAATGACGAGCAGCACGCAGTATGAGATCAAGGCGCGCGAGGCGACGCAGGCGACCATCCAGATCGCCGTCCCGCATGCCGACGTCGAACAGCAGGTCGAGTCCGTCTACAGCCGATTTGCCCGGGAAGTCCACGTTCCGGGTTTCCGGCGCGGCCACGTTCCACGGGAATACTTGGAATCCCGGTTCGGGCGGGACTCCTTCGTCGCCGAGGCGAAAGAGGATCTGGAGCGCAAGCACGTACCGCTTGCCTTGAAGAACCTCGATCTCGACCCCGTCTCCGTCCCCCACGTCGATGAAGTGGCCTACGACGAGGCCCAAGGGCTCGTCTTTACGGCGTCCTTTGCCGTGCTCCCGACTGTGGAGCTGCCGACGTACCGCGGGCTCGAGGTCACGATCCCCGCGCTCCCCGAGGTGTCGGACGACGATGTCGACCGCGCGCTCGAGGAGGTTCGCGGCCAATTCGCCACCCTCGGCGAGAAGGAGGGCGATGTCGTCGCCGACGGCGACGTGGTCCGAGTTCGCGAGAAGGGTCAGGAGTGGGACACCCGGGCCGAGCTGACGAATCCCGTGACCGGCGCGCTCGTGGGGAAGCGGGTTGGCGAGACCGTGGCGATCGACGCCGAGATTTCTCTGGGGAAGCGGATCCAGACCTCCCTTGAGGTCCGCGGCCTACGGCAGGTCGTGATTCCGGCGATCGACGATGAGTTGGCGAAGGATGCCGGCTTCGACGGGCTCGACGCGCTCAAGGCCGACATCCGCACGCGGCTGAACCAGAGCCGTAGCGAGCTGCGCCGTCGGGCTCTCGAAGCGCAGCTGGTCGATACGCTCGTGACGAAGGCCGCAATCCCGCTGCCGGAGGTCTTCGTCGCCGAACTCATCGACGAGGAGATCGAGAAGATCAAGGAGTCGCTCGCCGATTCGCGCTCGTCGCTCACGTTCGAGGAGTACCTGAAGCGGCGCGAGACGACCGAGGAGGACTTCCGCAAGGGACTCCGCGAGTCGATCGAGTTGCGACTCCGACGGGAGCTCATCCTGCGGAAGCTCGCCGAGGCCGAGAAGGTCGCTATCGACGACGCCGAACTCGAAGAGGCGGCGAAACGCGACGCGGAGGCGGCGGGCGAAGACCCTCTGCGGTTCGCCGCGCGGCTGCGCGCCGAGGACCGTTGGTCCGAATACCGTTCCAGCAAGGTCAACGAGCGCGTCTTGAACGTGCTCTGCGACCACGCGGTGGTGAAGGAAGTCGAGCTTCCTGCGACTCCCTCAAAGGAGGAGTGATGCCTGCCCAGATCCCGTTCGTCATCGATCACTCCGGACACGCGGAGCGGACGTACGACATCTACTCGCGCCTGCTTGAGGATCGGATCATCTTCCTGCGGGACGGAATCGACGATGACGTAGCGAACGTCGTGATCGCGCAGATCCTGTTCCTCGCCGCGAAGGACCCGACCAAGGACATCCGCCTGTACATCAACTCCCCGGGCGGCTCGGTGACCTCCGGCCTCGCGATCTACGACACCATGCGCTACGTCAAGTGCGACGTCGCGACGATCTGCATCGGCCAGGCCGCAAGCATGGCCGCCGTTCTGCTGACGGCGGGAGCGAAGGGAAAGCGGTCGGCGCTTCCGAACTCGCGGATCCTCCTCCACCAGGTATTCGGCGGCGCCCAAGGTCAAGCCGCCGACGTCAAGATCCAGACCGAAGAACTCCTGCGGATGCGCGACGTGCTCGTCCGCATCCTCGCCGAGCACACCGGCAAGTCGCCGAAGAAGATCGAGAAGGACACCGACCGCGACTACTACATGAGCGCGGAAGAGGCCGTCGAGTACGGGTTGGTCGATCGAATCATCGTGCCGAGGGTCCAGACGGAGACGCCCGCTTAGAAAGACCCGCCCACCGCAGAAGTCGCGGAGAACGCAGAGGGACCTTCGGCGGACGGCAGCCGGCACGAGGAGCGAGTTCCTCGCCTTCCGCTGTCCTCTTCTTCTCTGCGCCGCTCTGCGTCCTCTGCGGTAGAATCGATTCCTTCCTGTGTCAGGGACCGGCGGGCGTGGTAGACTCGCGGCATGCGCACGGGCGTTGCCGACCTTCCTCTTCACTACGGACGGGCTCCGCGATGGCTGTTTCTTCGGATGACGAAGCTCGCTCGCGAAGTCGTCGAACTCGTCGTCCTTGAAGAAGGATCGGCCGGGCTCTTCGACCGCATCAGCGACCCTCACTGGTTCCAGGCCTTCGGCTGTGTCCTCGGCTTCGACTGGCACTCGAGCGGCGTCACCACGACGGCGTGCGGCGCGATCAAGGAAGGGATCCGCGGCGAGGAAGAGAACCTCGGCCTGTTCGTCGCCGGCGGCAAAGGGAACGCGTCGCGCAAGACGCCGGACGAGATCGTCGCCTGGTCGGAGAAGGTCGGAACGGACGCCGTCTCTCTCGTCGACGCCAGCCGCACCTCCGCCAAGGTCGACAGTGCGGCCGTTCAAGACGGATACCAGATCTACCACCACGTCTTCCTCTTCGACCGCGGCGGCCGTTGGGCCGTGGTCCAGCAGGGCATGAACGAGTCGAACGGGATGGCCCGGCGGTACCACTGGACTTCGGAACGAGTCGCCGACTTCGTGTGCGAGCCCCACGCCGCCATCTGCTGTGACCATCGCGCGCCGACGCTGAACCTGGTTGCGCGGGACAGCGAGGGAACCCGCGAAGCGAGTGTGGACCTCGCGCGGGCGCGCCCGGGCGAGGTCGTCCGCGAGCTCGCGACGCTGAAGCGGCTCTCGCTTCCGAAGCGCCACGAGATCCTGCTCGCCGACGTCGCCCCCGACCGGCTGAGTCGGATCTTCACGAAGACCTACGAGGCGCAGGCGAGCACGTTCCAGGAGCTTCTGATGCTGCCGGGCGTCGGCGGGAAGACCCTGCGCGCCCTGTCGCTCGTCGCGGAACTCGTGTACGGCAAGGCGCCGAGCTTCGACGACCCCGCCCGCTACGGATTCGCCCACGGCGGCAAGGACGGCATCCCCTACCCGGTCGACCGCCCCCTCTACGACCAGACGATCGACCTCCTCGGCCGGGCGATTCGCCGGGCGGCGCTCGGAGATCGCGCGGAGGTCGACGCGCTCCGCCGGCTGGATCGATTCGTGACCCGAGAGAGCAGCAGCGCTGCGCAGGGGAATCCGCACGCAGTTGCACGAAGGCGACCGACGCGGGAGAATGCGCACGCGCCCAGCGTGGCGCGCCATCGGGACGGAGGAGGCATCACGAATGAACGGATCGAGAAGACTGTCCCTTTGCGTCGCAGCCGCGCTCCTCGTGGTGATGGCCGCGGCGGTCGTCTCCCAGGCGGCAGGGATTCCGGGACGCGAGGCGGGCGTGGGCTGCGATGCCGAGGGCCGGCGCCGTCGAAGAACCCATCGAGCCGGCGGAGCGCGTCGACCTCCGCGCGATCTCCGAGCGCCGCCCGGCGAATCGCCCGGCCGGGGAGGTCGATCGTCTGGTCGTAGAGGGGGCGGTCGACCGGGTAGGGGAT
>JBFYQP010000031.1:0-2528 GCA_041302745.1 Candidatus Bipolaricaulota bacterium
CGCGTCGGCGGCGAGGTTCTCGTTCAACGATGTGCTTGTTCACCTCGCTCCGATCGCCTTCTCCGCCGCGCTGGTCACCCAGCTTGCGCTGCTCCTCTTCTTCCGGAAGGATCTGCGAGGCGGGGCAGGTCGCGAGTCTGTGGCGGCACTCGACGCACGGGCCAGCCTTGTCCGACCGCGGCAAGCGGTCGAGGTGGCCATCGTCTTCCTAGGCACCGTCCTCCTCTACCTCTTCCACGGCCAGCTCGGCATCGGCCCCGGGCTCGTGGCGCTGATCGGCGCGTCGGCCGCCCTCCTCTGGGTGCGGCCGTCGATCGAAGACCTGGTGAAGAGCGTCGAGTGGGACGTCCTCGTCTTCTTTGTCGGGATGTTCGTCCTTGTGGGGGGACTGAGCGCCTCGGGGGTCCTCGACTTCGCCGCGCGCGGGATCGCCGCGCTGACGGCTCACGGCGCTGTGGTGTCGGGACTCGCGCTGCTCTGGGGAGTCGCCGTCCTCTCCGGCGTCGTCGGCAGCATCCCGATCACCATGGTCATGATTCCCATCCTGACGGCGTTCGGCGCCCAGGGCGGTGAGATCGGCCCTCTGTGGTGGGCGCTTGCAATCGGCGCGGGGTTCGGCGGCAACCTGACGCCGATCGGCTCCGCGGCCGGCGTCCTCATGCTCTCGCTCGGGCGGCGATGGGGTTCCCCGATTACGGTTCGTCGATGGTTCCAGAGCGCCCTTCCTGCGACCCTTGTGAGCTGTGCAGTCGGAACCATAGGCCTCGTCCTCATCATCCTGTTCCATCTCTGGTAGCGGGTGGGCACGGCCGGCGGCCGGTGTGCGGATCTCCCGGGGCGCTGTTGGAGAACCCCCAGCGCTCGACTACGATCATCGCATGGCCGGTCTGTTCGAATGGGAGGCGACTGCCGATGAGCCGCGGGGGGACAGTCCCCTCGCGGATCGCATGCGCCCGCGGTCGCTCGACGAAGTGGTCGGGCAGAAGCGCCTCCTCGGCAAGGACGGTCCTCTCCGAGCGGCGATCGAGAAGGGGATGTGCCGGTCGTTTCTCTTCTGGGGACCGCCGGGGACGGGCAAGACGACGGTGGGCCGCATCCTCTCCGAGCGCACGGGGGCGCGCTTCGTGCACCTCTCCGCCGCGCTCGCCGGCGTGAAGGAAGTGCGAGGCGTGCTCGATGCCTCGCAGTTTCGATGGCGGGCTGAGCGCAAGCGCGACCTCCTCTTCCTCGACGAGATCCACCGTTTCAACCGCGCGCAGCAGGACGTGCTTCTCTCGTACATCGAGGAAGGGAGCGTCATGTTCGTCGGGGCGACGACCGAGAATCCATCCTTCGCCCTGACTTCGGCTCTCCTGTCGCGCAGCCAGCTCTTCCCGTTCGATCCCCTCGAGGACGCCGACCTCGTACGTCTGATCGACCGAGCGCTCGCGGATGAGAGGGGACTTGCCGGCGCGTTCGGGCTCGACGAGCGGGCGCGCCAACTCCTGCTTGCCGTGGCGGACGGAGACGCGCGCCGCGCCCTGACGGCCCTCGAGCTTGCCGCGTCGATGGCCAAAGGAACAGACATCGACGACGCGACGGTGTCGCGCGCCGTGCAGCAAAAGGGGTTCCGCTACGACCGAGCCGGCGACGAGCACTACAACCTGATCTCGGCTCTCCACAAGTCGATCCGCAACTCGGATCCCGATGCCGTGCTCTATTGGCTTGCGCGCATGCTGGAGGGGGGAGAGGACCCGCGCTTCATCGTGCGACGACTCCTGCGCGCCGCTTCGGAGGACGTCGGCCTTGCCGACCCCCGGGGCCTCGAACAGGCGATTGCGGCGTGGAAGGTCGTCGAGGTGATGGGGCTGCCCGAATGTGAACTCGCGATCGCGCAGGCGGCTGTGTACCTTGCATGCGCGCCGAAGAGCAACGCGCTCTACGTGGGCCTTGGTGCGGCTCGCGCCGACGTGACGGACCGCCCGGTCGAGGAGGTTCCGCTTCACCTACGGAACGCTCCGACCGCGATGATGCAGGGCCTTGGGTACTCGAACGGGTACCTCTACGCACACGATTTTCCGGACGGCGTGGCGCCCATGTCATGCCTTCCGGCTTCTCTGGCCGATCGGCGCTACTACGTTCCCACCGGCCGCGGCGCCGAGCACGGCCTTGCCGAGCGCCTCGAACGCCTTCGAAAGCTGGCGCGAAGCGCCCCGGTCGCGGCCGACGGGGCAGCGCCGCCCCCGCGGGCGCCCTAGGGGTCCTTCTTCTCCTGGTTGTCGATGTACTGCAGGATCGCTTCCACGATGAGGTAGTTCACCGATCGGTCCCGTTTGTGTCCAAGCCTGGAAAGCCGGTCCATCAGCCGTTGCCCCGCTTTCGACTTCGGGATATAGATGGAGATCGCGTTGTCTCGCTTGACCATCGCCGTCACCCCTCGCAACCTATTATAGTCTATTGCAGGACGAAAGGCAAGAGCCCCCCGAGAGCGAGGGGCTGCCTGCAATTCCTAGCGTCTGAGAACTCTACTGATGCAAGTGGCGCTTGAT
>JBFYQP010000136.1:0-2940 GCA_041302745.1 Candidatus Bipolaricaulota bacterium
GTCATGTGGGTCTCGGGCGCGGACCGCCCGACGGCGTCGCCGTCGACGACGGGGATGCCGAGCCGCGCTCCGGCCGACAGAATGACCGGGGTGTTTCCCCCGCCGACCTCGAAAGGCACCAGGTAGTCGATGCGCCGGCCGAGCAGTGCCTCCATCTCCCGGATCGCCCTCTCCAGTTCGAACTTCGTTTCCCACTCGTCGACGACGCGGTCGAGCGTCCGGTCCTCGGCGACCGAGCCGAGGTATCCTCCGCTGACGATGAGGGCGTCGTCCGGGACCTCCTCCGGATCGATCAGCTGATAGACGCGCTCCCGGTCGAGGTCGGCCTTGACGAGGCTCCCTCCCCACGCGTGCGGGTCGCCTCCGCCGCCTGTTCCCATGATTCCGAGACCGTTGAGCATCCAGGCAATCTCGTCCTTGCTCTTGAGCGTCCTCACGGTTGTCTCCTCCTCTGTCGCATCCGGTGCGTCGGTCCGTCCTAGGCGGACGTCGCATCGCGCCGAAGCAGAAGCGCCGTCTTGCCGACGCGCTCACCGACGAGCCTCGCGGCGGCCATTCCGATGCTGTCTTTCTCCACCGCGTCGAGGGCATCCTCCTCGAGCTGCCACGCGCCGCCCCCGATGTAGTCCCCACCGACGCACACGAAGCCGTTCGTCAGTAGAACGTGGTGCACGCTCGACAGCGCGTGCTCCACACCTCCGTGGCGATGGAACCCCACGGCGACCGTCCCCGCCGCCGTGCGAGTCCAATCCGGAGGGGGAAACGGGAAGTCAGGATTCCACAGCTGCTTCAGAAGGCACGTGCAGCGTTCGAAGTACGCTCGAAGAAGAGACGGGGTGCTAAAGAAGTACACGGGGGTTCCGATGATCACGCCGGCCGGCACAGGCTCGACGAGGGGTTTGACGAGTTCCCACCAATCGTCCTTCTTCCAGCAGTACGTCTTCTTCCGCACGCAGACCCCGCAGTCCGTGCACGGCTCGATCTTCTTCCCCGCGAAGGACACCAGCTCGACGGTGATTTTCGCGGACTGCTCTTGAGCGGCGTTGAGCGCCGCCTTCACCAAGATCTCCGTGTTCCCGTGCCGAGGGCTCGCCGAGATTCCCACGATTCTCATCGACACTTCCTCCTTACGCGCCGAACAGGCTCTCGCGATACCGGAGCGTCTCCCCCGCGCAGAACTCCGCCTCGTCGACGATCTCCCCGATCAGGAGATGGTGGTCGCCCACAACCTGTCGACCGGCAACCCGGCACTCGACGTACGCCGCGGCGGCGCCCAGCACCGGCTGGCCGTGCGAAGACTCGGTCACGTTCAGTCCCTCGAACTTGTCGCGATCCCGGCTCGAGCCGCGCCCGAAGCTTCTCGCCAATTCAACGTGCGACTCGGGCAGGGCGTGGATGACGAACCAGCCGCTCTGCCGGATGACCTCTTCTGTCGCACTGGCGCGGTGAAGGGCGACCGCCATCATCGCCGGCGTAGCGGAGATCCGGCTCACCCAGGCTGCCGTCATGCCCGCGCGGCGATCGTCCGATCGAGACGTGATGATGTACACGCCCTTCGGAAACCTCCGCGCTTCGACGTCACCCTTCACGGTCGTTCTCCCCTCATGCATTCTTGCACGCCCCGCCGCAGGCCACCCAGTGGCCCTCCTCAATCTCCACCAACGGCGGAACCTCCCGCTGGCACCGATCGCCTCGTTCTGCGCATCGGTCCTGGAAACCACATCCCTCAGGAACCGCCGTCGGGCTCGGAGGAGCTCCCTTGAGGACCACGACCTTGTCTTCGAGCTTCGTGCCCACGGTGAGCACCGAACGAATCAGCGCGCGGGTGTACGGGTGGTGCGGCCGCGCAAAGACCGTCTCCGTCTGGCCAAGCTCCACGATCCGCCCGAGGTACAAGACGGCCACGCGGTTTGCCATCCAGCGCACCGCCGCCGCGTCGTGAGAGATGAAGGCGTACGTGAGACCGAACTGATCCTTCAGTTGCACCAAGAGATTGAGGACCCGCGCCTGCACCGACACGTCGAGCGCGGACGTCGGCTCGTCGAGGATGATGAACTTCGGTCGCAGGATCAGAGCGCGGCAAATGCAGACCCGTTGCTGCTCTCCCCCCGAGAGTTCTCGGGGATACCGCTTCAGCAGGTCTTCCCGAAGACCCACAGCCGCCGCGACCGTTGACACAATCTCCTTCCGCTCCCCGCGCGGCACGTCCGGCGAATGGATGAGGAGCGGCTCCTCAATCGTCTTGCGGACGGAGAGGAGAGGATCCATGACCTCCTGCGGGTTCTGAAACACCATCTGGAACTGGCGACGGCGCAACCGAAGCTCGCGGTGGCCAAGGCCGACCAAGCCCTCCCCGTCAAAGACGACTTGCCCGGCGGTCGGTTCGATCAGCCGAACCATCGCCAGAGCGCACGTGGTCTTCCCGCACCCGCTCTCTCCCATGAGCGCAAACGTCTCGCCGCGCTCTACGTCGAAAGAAACCTCGGTCAGAGCCCGCGCCGAGCGGCGCGAGTCTCTGCGTGAGAAGAACCACTTCCCGCGGATCGGGAAGTGCTTGCTCAGTCCTCTGACCTGAATCAACGGTTCGTTCATGGGGACAGGCGAGGGGGCTCGTGGGAGCCCCCCCGCAACAAAGCGGTGTTAGCCGCGGTACAGGTCGTAGAAGTGGTACGTGCGGTCGATCAGCTCGGGGACCACTCCTTTGACGCTCGCGCGGTAGACGAAGCTGTACGGCATCTCCCACACGAAGATGGCGGGCATGTCCGCGATCAGGATCCGGTTGGCCTGGCGGTACAACGCGGCGCGCGCTTCGCGATCGGGAGTCATCGACGCTTGGTCAAGGAGCGCGTCGAATGCGGGGTTCGAATACCCGTTGTTGAAGCCCGATGGGCCGAGAGCGGTCGTCGAGAACATCTCGAACATGATCCCGTGCGGATCCGC
>JBFYQP010000179.1:0-2650 GCA_041302745.1 Candidatus Bipolaricaulota bacterium
CGTCGATGTCCAGCACGCGGGGGTAGACCTCGGGGAGCAGGCGCCTGGCCGCGCCGTCAAGCCCTGCCACGTCGATCGTCGGGAGAGCGTAGAGGTGGTCGGCGCCGCGGTTCGATGTGGCATGGCCGAGGCCAAAGCCCTTGGCGACGCGCGGCTCCTGCCCGGGGATCTCGAGTCCTTTGACGTGAAGCGCGTAGGGAATCGCGGCGGATCCGATCTTCTGCGCCGCCGCGCGCACCCCATCCGCAAGGAGGTCGCCGATTCCTTGCCGGCGCGCGATCCGCTCGACGAGCCCGACGACGGCCTCTGCGTTTCCCCACGCGAGATCGATCTCGGCGTCATCCAGCAGGCCGTTCTCGTGGCACTCCATGGCGAACGCGATCGTGCCGCCGACGGAGATGGTGTCGAGACCGAACTCGTTGCAGAGCGCGTTCGCGTGAAGGACCGCCTCGAGTTCACCGCACAGGCAATTCGCTCCGAGCGCGTCCACCGTCTCGTACTCCGGGCCGGCACTTCGCGAGCGATGCGGTCCGGAAGGCACTTCCGAGACGCGACCACAGCGAATCGGGCACCCGAGACATCCCTTCGTCTCGACGCGGTACGGTTCGAGCGCATCGGCGTCGATCTGATCGGCGAACGAAACTTGCCCACGCCGGTGGTTCATGGCCGGCAGATCGCCGTGCTCGTTCTTGATCGCCACGAGCAGCGGCGTGCCCCAGCGCGAGAAGTCGGCGATCCCCGGGGTTGAGAGGATGCGTTCCGCGGCAGCACGCGACCGCGCGGCGAAGGCATCGGGAGCGCGCCTCGTTGCGCCCTCGTGAACCACTATTCCCTTCACGTTCTTCGCCCCCAGCACGGCCCCGCCGCCGCAGCGAGCCGCCGCGCGATCCCCGTCGACCATCACGGCCGCGAGCGGCACGCGCTGCTCTCCGGCAATGCCAATGCACGCCACGGCCGCCCCTCGCTTCCCTTCACGCAGGGCCGCCGTGGTTTCAGGAACAGAGCGCCCCCAGAGGGAGCGGGCGTCCAGAATGCGAATCCCGGCATCGCTCACGTCGACGATCGACGGGGACTCCGCACGCCCAACGAGTTCGAGAAGGGCCACCTCATGGCCGGCAAGGCGAGGGCCGAGGGACCCGCCGGAATTCGCATAGCCGTAGATCCCGGTGAGAGGCGACCGGAAGGCCATATGCACGCGCGATGAGGCCGGCCAAGGCGTCCCATTCAGGAGTCCGCTCGCGATGACGAACGGAGCCTCGGGATGGAACGGGGCGTGGCGCCAGAATTCCTGCCGGCACAGACGCAGAGCCGACGCCCCGCGGCCGCCAAGGTACGCCGCTCGATCGGCCGTGCTCTCGACGTCGTCGCAGACCGTTCCCGTCGTCAGATCGACCGAAATAACGCGGCGAGGAGTCATCTCATCCCGCTCCATCGAGACCCTCCTCGGCACGAGCCAGCGCCTCGCCAAGGATCCCCTCGTCCACGGCGCCGGCGGTCGCAACCCGCCCGGTGCTGCGATCGACCACCGAGATCTCCGCCACCTTGTTCAAGTCGGTAAGGCCGGGGATCGCCTCGAACACGCCCCCGGCCTCCGCGAGCAGCTCGCCGAACCGTCGTCCGTACGCCGGCGACGATCGGAAGACGAGGCCCTCGGCCACCGCACGAAGGTTCCACGTCGCCGGCGCGTCGACCACCATCGTCACGCGCCCGGCGTAGTGAATCATGTCGTCCTGGGTCAATGGCGCCCGGATCCCGCTCGGAGCGATCGGCGTCGCGCCGAGGATCCCCATCACGCACGTCGAATCGAGCCGCAACGACTGGTCCAGCGTGAACAGCACGCACTCGTTCAGCCGCCCGGCGATCTGCGTGACGCCCGCGAGAGAGCGGCTCGGGGCCACGAGCAGGGTCAGGTCCCCGACATCCAACCGAGCTCGGCTCGCAATGGCCGAAACGACCTCCGCATCCGGAAGCCTCTCCGACTCGACGATCGCCACGCCCCACGGAACGACGCGGCGCGCAGCAGACAACCGGCGCGAGGCACGTACGAGACTGCGCGCTTCGCAGGGCAATCCGTCCACGGCGGCCCGGATCGGCCCCGAGATCCGGATCGCTGGATCGATCTCCGCCAGCGCGAAGGACACCTGGAGACCGTGCGTCGACACGGCCGGGCGCCACGAGTCGCAGACGAGTTCGGGGAGCGGCAGGCCGGCGATCTCCCGTACTCCGAGCGTCGCCTTCATCATCCCGGCGTGGGAGAGGACCGCGAGGCGCCTCCCTGCCTCCCAGGACCCTCGCACTTCGACGCCGCAGTCCACAATGCGCGTCCCGCGCGGGCCGGCGATCGCCTCGATCTCGAGCACGGCCGCGTCGCGCACGAGCTCGTCGACGAGCTCAGAGACACGCGCCTCGGCCCATGTTCGCACCGGCCCTGCGACATGCATCGCGACCTCCCGCGTCACTCCTCGTCGAGCGGGACCACGTCGCGCAGCGCGAGCTTGCGCCCGCCCCACGCCCCGCCGAACGACGGCGCCGTGATCGCTACGATTCCCGCGGTGCGAGCGAACGCTCTGATGGCTACACCAAGCCCGGTCTTCATCGCCGCGATTGAGGTCGCGACAAGAGGGAACTCAATGACACATTCCGCCTCCTG
>JBFYQP010000186.1:0-5572 GCA_041302745.1 Candidatus Bipolaricaulota bacterium
TCTGCTTGCCCCCACGACACTCGCCTCGGGCTCTTGACACGCCGCGGCCTGCAGTTCGGCCGCCTGCCGAATCGCTTGCTCGCTGGCCCACCCGAGGTCGATCAAGATCTCTCCGAGCAGCTTCCCGTTTTCGCTCGCCGCCTGCACGCCGAGCGCATCCGTCAGGCGATTCTCGTCGACCGCCCCCATCTGCCTAAGCACGTCGCCGAGCCGACAGGGAGTCGGGACGCTGCGAAGCTTCTTCCGGAGCGAGTCAAGTTGCCGCCCGTATCGCTCGTGAACCGACATCGGAATCCCATGCGCGCACTCAGACCGGTAGGACGAAGCCAGCTCGTCAAACTCGCGTGCGATGGACTTCGAGACAGGGCGCTCGCCGATTGCCACCATGACCCTCCGCCTTCCTTGCCGCACGTCCGCCGGCTCGAGGCCTCGGGAGAAGACGACGGAGGACGCCGCCCAATCCGGCGGCGTCCTCCGTCGGCAAGCCCCAAAGAGCAGCCGAGCCACCACAGCCTGTCTACCTCCCAGCTCTGGCAGCCCGGCCGACCCCTACTTCCCCCTCGTACTTGCCGTTTCGTGGTCCCGTAGCTTTGTGCCCCTGCGTTGCTGCAGGTTTACCCTTTTCAGAGCCCTTATCCTTGCGCTATCGCATAATATACGCTGCGACGCGGCGGTGTCTACAACAAACAATCCTATGTCCGCATATCGCGCTCACATATCGGACCAGCTTCTGTAGTCCGCGAACATTGGCCACTTGAGTGTGATGCGCGTCACCGAATCGCCCGCGAATGGACCACGCCGCCGGCCGGAGGCGCAACCTCCTAAGCAGCGGAGCCATCAGGTTCGCGGGGATGCCCCGCCGATCGTGCCCGCGGGTCCGTTGAGCGACCGCGAACCGGTGGACCCGGGATGAGCGACATATGGGTGAAGCGAAACGATGGGTGAGAAGAGGGAGCCTGGAGGCATAGGGAAGCTGGGTAGAGATGCGAGGTGGTTGCCCGCGCGACTTCCTCGCGAGTGCAGCAGGAGGAATCTATGTACGACACACATCTGATTCACGGGGCTACCGCGACGCGGTCGATCGAGGAGAGACTCGACGAGGCGGAAAGGCTTCGCCAGATTCATCGAGTGGAGGTGCAGCGCAAGGCGTGGATTCGGGTCAAACGAGCGGTCGAGCTCAGCCTGCGGGACGGCCTTGACCAGGGAGAGCTGGCGCACGAGCTGAGCACGAGACTCGGCGAAGAGGTTCGGAACTAGCCGGCCTGGCAGGGCAGCGCAGAGGCTCCGGAGCGTGGCCGTGGGCTCGCGACGAGGACAGCGCTCAGGATAGAATGGCGACCACTATCCTGGAGGAGACCGAACGGTCTGCCCGGCGGCGAGCCGGCCCTCCACAACCTGGAGTCGCGATCATGAGAGTGTTGGTCACGGGTCTATTCGAGCCGGCTGCCGTCCACGTCGTTCGCCGGCTCGGGGAGTTGGGGCACGAGGTCTACGCCGCCGAGGGCCATCGGCTTGCCTACGCAGGGTTCTCCAAGCACGTTGCGCGCAGGATCGCGCTTCCCAACATGCGCTACGCCCCGCGGGAGTACGCGGTCGCTCTTCTCCGGGAGCTCGAGTCCGGGAGGTACGACTTCTACTTCCCCTCCTACGAAGAGATCATCCTGATGAGCCACTACCGGGATCGCGTGGCGGCGGCGACGAAGACGTCGATGATGGACACGGAGACGCTGATGACGCTCCACGACAAGACGCGGCTCGGCGTCCTCGCGGCGGAGCTTGGCATCGACTCGCCTCAGACGCTCGCGCCGCGCAGTCTGGCGGAAGCGACCGACGTGATGGCCTCCGTCAAGCTTCCTGTCGTGATCAAGATGCGCAAGACCTCGGGGGCGGCGGGGTTTCGCAAGGTGTACGACCGCACGAGTCTCCAGAAGGAGTACGAGGAGGTCGTGCGCGCCAACAAGCTCGAGGACGACGACCTTCCGATGATCCAGGAGCTCATCGAGGGGCCGACGACGTGCACCCTTCACCTCTGCGACCGCGGCGCCGTCATCGGCGAGGTGATGTACCAGGGCGTGCGGACCATGCCGCGGACGGGGGGAACGACCGTGTGTCGCGAAAGCATGGCCGATCCGGCCTGCCAGGCGGCGGCGGCCAAGATTGTGAGTCGCCTCGGATTCAGCGGGTTCTGTGGGTTCGACTTCGTGATCCAAGAGGGTACCGGGAAGCCATTCCTCGTGGACGGCAATTGCCGGATCACCCCGGCGGTCGCCATGGCGTACCACGGCGGTTGCGACATGGTGCCGGCGTGGCTCCAGATTGCAGCGGGCGATGGTCCCGCGAAGCTTCCGACGACTCGAATCGGAACCCGCACGAAGATGGGTTTCGGCGACCTCGTCTGGCTTCTCGAGAGCTACCTCGGAAGCTTCAAGAACTGGTCCGGCGAGCGCCGACTGCGAAAACTGTGGTGGGCCGATCGTGGAGTTCCGGACGACATCGCGAGTCGTAGGGATCCTATGCCGATCGTGATGCTGTGGGTCTACATCTTCGCCAACCTGTGGAAGCTCGTCTTCACGGACTTCGACTCGGCGCAGCTGTTCATCTTCCACAACCAGTACGTCGGGGATCCGCGGGCGTAGGAGACTACGGCGCGGCGTCGTAGTAGATGGTGACGCCTCGCGCCGTGAGCGCGGCGATGGCCTGAGCTGCGGACGAGCCGCAGAGGGCGGAGGGCGTCCCGCGGAGATCGATCGCGGTCTGCGGACCGAGGCCGGGGTTCGCCACGAGGGGAGCGAGGTCGTCGACCAGCGTCTCCGAGAGCCCGACGATGCGGAGGTCCCGCATCCCTTGGAGAGCCGAGATGTCGCGGATCGGGTTCTGGTCGAGCCAGAGCTTCTGGAGCAAGACGAGCTTCCGGAGTGCCGCGACGTCCTGGATCTCGTTCTTCCACAAGCTGAGCCGCTCTAGGTTCGTCAGCCCCGCCAGGGGGCCCACGTCGCCGATCTCGTTCTCGCTCAGGCCTAGGCCTTCCAGAGACACCAGGCCTGCGAGAGGGCGGAGGTCCGAGATCCGGTTCTCGCCCAGGCTCAGCTTCTTCAACTCAGTCAACGTCGCGAGAAAGCCGATGTCGTCAATCCCTGTGTTCGGCAGCCCGAGCCACTCGAGGTGGGTCAGCCGGCCGAGAGGGCGCGGGTCCGCGATCGGACACCCGCTCAGTCCAAGCTCGCGCAACTCCAAGAGGTTTGCAAGAGGGGCGACGTCGCGGACCCGGCTGTCCCAGAGCCCGAGGAACCGGAGCTTGCCCAGGCCGGAGAGCGGCGCGACATCGGCGATCGAGTTCCAGTCCAAGTCGAGCTTCACCAAGCGAACGAGTCCGGCAAGCGGAGCCACGTCCTCGATTCGGTTGCTCTTGAGGATGAGCGTCTCAAGCTTCGTGAGGCTCCGCAGCGGTGCGAGGTTGCTGACGTGGTTCTCGGCGAGGTTCAACTCGCGAAGGTTCGAGAACGCTTCAAGTCCGTCAAGGCGCGTGATCTCTGCGGCTACGGCGTCGAGCCGCTCCAGGCGAAGCGCGTCGGCGGTGAGGATCGGCGCGGACTCGATGCCGAGGGCTTCCCGAACGACGCGCTCGAGGCCGGCGTCGAGGAAGGTCACGGCGTCGCCGGGGCTCGATGCTCCTGCCACGGCGATGAGAAGAACGGCCAGCATGAGGAGGCCGCCCCGTCGGGACCAGCGCGCTTGAACGTGCATAGGAAGCGAGTCTATCGACATGCGCGCCGCTCGCAAGGGAAAAGGAAGAGGAGGGAGGGGAACGGCTCTCGTTTCGTTTCCCTCCCCCCGGGAGTCAAGGAGGCGTCGTGGTTCTCCACGTATCTCTTAGGGCTCAGCCTAGTCGCCGCAGCGGCGCGCGCCTACGGATCGAGTCCCCTTTGCGAAGGACAGGCGTTCCATCGGAAAAGGGCACTCGTCCGTACTTGAGGCCCGGCCCGTGGAGGCCTGGGACTACGGCGCTCCGGTCCCCGAAGACCCGAAGAGCGAGAACACGCAGCCGCAACAGCAACCCAGGTACTCACCCGGTCGGAGGATGAGGTAAGCCTCACCGCACGCGGGCCGGCAGGCGGGAATCCGTCCTGTGCATCCACAAGGGTTGCAGCAGGACGCCACCAGCACGGTGCTCGCGATGTCGCCCGCGGACGTCGTCTCGACGACAATCCGGTAGAACCCGGCGGCCACGCGTGCGCCGACGTCGTCACTGAGACGCCACTCAAACCTCGTCACCGTCCCGAGAGGGAACCCGAAGATCACTCGATGGACCAGGGCGCCGTCGAGTGTCTCGACGCGCCAGCCGGTGACGAACGGGGTCTCCGTCGTGGCGTGGGCGGCGAAGTAGTCGACCGGGACCTTCAGCGTGAACTCGACCGTCCAGCCCGGAGAGAACGTCGAGTAGCAGGAGGGGTTTCCTGCGGGGGCACAACCGCAATCGCCGAACGCCGCCATCCCGGAACCGAAGACCAGAAACGCCACAAGCCAACCAACGCGATTCATCGCCACCTCCA
Organism: Candidatus Bipolaricaulota bacterium; assembly: GCA_041302745.1. GTDB lineage: Bacteria > Bipolaricaulota > Bipolaricaulia > UBA7950 > UBA9294 > JAPLGD01. Next base: position 4,551 of record JBFYQP010000186.1, read on the forward strand.
CGATCCGGACAACCGACGAGGGATTCCTCCAACCAGACGATTCACGTACACCCTCGGCCGGCGGAAGTGTCTTCCGCGGCGCCGAACTCAGTGAGCAGGATGCGTCGGTGACGCAGTTCCTCGGCGGCGAGCGAAGAGAACAGGGCGGCAGTCTCGCCGCCCAAGCCGGCCAGAAGCTCGTAAAGCGCGGCAAGGACCTCCTCCCGCCGAACGGCGGCCGCGATGCCGTCGCACGACAGAAGATCCGTTGGGACAGGAATGTCGACAAGCAGCTTCGCAATGGCGGTGCCGCTGACCGGCTGGGCGCGGCGGGCCGCGATCTCGCGGGGTGATATGTGCAGAAGCATCTCGTGGTGGCCGCGCTCAGCGGCTCCGAGCTCGGCGAGGATCGACTTCAGCCGTGCGGACGCCGCGTGCTGCACCCAGCGCTTGTAGGCAAGCTCGGCGACCTTCTCGTTGGCGCCGGCGAAGTCGAGCGCACGCTGCAGGGGATCGATCAAGTGGCCTCCTCTCGAGTCGCAGTGACCGGGCCCGGCGGCCGGCGAAGGCGTCTGCCGCCACTCCCTCCACTCGGGATCATGCCGCAGAATCCGCGCGCTCACCAACCGGCAGGCTCGGGAGGCAGGCGTCGCGCCGGCATGCTCCGGGGGCGCATGGATGCCACTTGGCAGCGGGACGGTGAGCCGGTACGGTGGACGGCGGCGGAGGACGTTTCGCGGGCCGGGGTGCCGATGGACGATTCCAGAGCGAGCGGGCAAGGACTCGAGGACGCGGGAAGCGGGAGGAAGCGCCTGCGCATTCCGCTCCAGCTTGCTCTCGTCGCCCTTCTCGTCGCGGAGGTTCTGCTGGCGGTAGGCCTGGTCGCGTATCTGTCGCTCCGCAACGCGCGCGCGGCCGTCAACGACGTGGCGAAGCAGCTGCGGAGTGAGGTGACGGTGCGCGTCGAGGAGCGCCTGCGGGAGTTCCTGGCGACGCCGCACGTTCTGAACGACGTCAACGCCGAGCTGATCGGACGCGGCGTG
>JBFYQP010000189.1:0-36300 GCA_041302745.1 Candidatus Bipolaricaulota bacterium
CGGTTCAGACGGGCTCGGCGACGACGGCCGGTGGGGGGACGGCGAGCCACACGTATGCCGCTCCCGGCACCTACACGGTGACGGTCACGGCGACGGACACGCGCGACGCCGTGAGCGCGGACAAGACCGCGGAGGTCACGGTCACGGGACCGGACAAGGTGGTCGTGATCGTGTACCCGAACCCCGCGTCGACGCAGGCGACGATCCAGTATGTTCTGCCGGACGGCGCGACGAATCCGGTGCTCCGGGTGTATCGACTGGACGGGAAGCTCGTGTTCGAGACGGAACTGGCTGAAGGCGCTTCGACCTACGCCTGGGACCTCGTAGGAGACAACGACGAGGGCGTGGCGAACGGCCTCTACTTCTGCGTGGTGACGGCGACCGACGACGGTGGAAAGACGATCCGCTCGGAGATCTTCCGCCTGCTGGTCTCCCGGTAAGGGGGGAACGACGGTGACAAAGACAAGACTGCTTCTTTCGGTGGCCCTCCTCTGTGCGGGATGGGGGCTTGGAGCCGCGGCGGCGACGACGGCGACGACCGTGCTCGACATCGCTCCCGGAGTGGGCGTCGTCGGGGCGGGCGGAGCCGGGATCTCGCTCATCAGCAATGCGGAGACGCTCTACTACAACCCGGCGGGGCTCGCTTCGCTTCCGGGGATCAGCTTCACCTCGTTCTTCTCTTCGTACCTGGGTGAGGCGAACTACTCGGCGCTTGCGCTCACGTTCCGGAACTTCGGAATCGGCGCCCTGCTCCTGAACTCGGGGAGCGTCCAGGGCTACGACGACGAAGGGCAGCCGACGGAGCTCCTCGGGTACTCGAGCTCGGCGTACATCTTCGCGTTCGGGATCGACCCGAGCGATCTGCCGTTCCTCCCGGACCTCGGGATGCCGATGGCGTTCGGCGCACAGCTGAAGGCGATCACCGCGAAGATCGGCGACGTCGGCGGCTCGGGGTTCACCCTCGACATCGGGTTCCGAATGGGGCTCCCGTTGGGCGGGTTCAGCGCGGTCTCGGACGTCGCGATCGCCGCCACGGCCGTCAACCTGTTCGGCGCGATGTCGTACGACGAGATCTCGGATGACCTCGCCATGGACCTGCGGGTCGGGGCTTCGGCGCGCATCGTCGGCACGATCACGGTCGCTGCGGACCTGTACTTGGCGGGCGCGGCCCGATTCGGCGTCTCGTACTCGCCGGTGCCGACCTTGGCGCTTCGCCTGGGCGTGATGAGTGGGGCGGGGACGTCGTTTACGGCCGGGCTCGGCGTCAACGTGCAGGGGTTCCTCGTCGACTACGCGTACGTGGGGCACACGCTCGGCGGGTCCCACCGCGTGTCGCTGACGCTCGACTTCTCGGCGCTCGACATCAGCGCGCTCGGACGGTCGATGCGGAGATTCCTCCCGTGACCTAGGAAGCGCGAGGCCGGACGTAGGCAAGGTTGAGAGGGGCACGCTGTGCCCCTCGTTCTTTTTGCTCGGGCGGCTACGCGGGCGTCGCGCCCCACTCTCGGGCGAGATCGGGCAGGCGGTCGGCGGCGACCGCGGCGCGGACGTCCTCCAGGAGCTTCACCAGGAATCGCAGGTTGTGGATCGTCGCGAGGCGGTAGTACGAGAGTTCTCCCGATCGGCAGAGGTGCTGCAGGTACCCGCGGGAGTGGCTCCGGCAGGTGGGACAGTCGCACGTCGGGTCGATCGGTCGGTCGTCGGTCCGGAACGCGGCGTTGCGCAGGTTGATGCGGTGGCGCGGCGCTCCCTTCAGGAACACGGCCCCGTTGCGGGCCATCCGTGTCGGCGCGGCGCAGTCGAACGTGTCGATGCCGCGCTCCACGCACGCGAAGAGGTCCTCGATCTCGCCGATTCCCAGGAGGTGGCGCGGCCGGTCCGCCGGAAGCCGAGGCACGGTCCAGTCGAGGACCCGGGCCATGTCGTCCTTCGATCGGCCGAGGGACCCGCCGACGGCGAACCCGTCGAATCCCATCTCCCCAATGACGCGAGCGCTCTCGCGGCGCAGGTCCTCGTAGGCGCCTCCCTGGACGATGCCGAAGAGCGCCTGGTCCGGGTTCGGGAAGGTTCGATCGCGGGCGAGCTGCTCGAAGGCGGCGATCGCGCGCCGCGCCCAGCGGTGCGTGCGTTCCATCGCGTCGCGCGTGTAGGCGAAGTCGTGAAGCGGCGAGGTGCACTCGTCGAGCGGGAGGATGATGTCCGCCCCGAGCTTCCGCTCGATCGTCATCACGGACTCGGGGGTGAAGAGGTGGGACGAGCCGTCGAGGATCGACCGGAATGCGGCGCCCTCCTCGCTCAACCGCACGAGCCGACCGCCGCCGCTCCGGCGCGGCGCCTCGGGCTCGTCGCCCGGGAACACCGAGGCGACCTTGCCGACGCCGTGCTCCTTCCCGGCGCCGAGGCTGAACACCTGGAACCCGCCGGAGTCGGTCATCGTCGGGCCGCGCCAGCCGGAGAACGCGTGGAGTCCGCCGAGCTGCGCGACGACATCCTCGCCGGGGCGGAGGTGCAGGTGGTAGGCGTTCGAGATGACGATCTCGAGCCCAAGCTCGGTCAGGACCTCAGGCTCGACCGCCTTGATCGAGGCTCGCGTCGCCACGCCGACGAACGCCGGAGTGCGGACGACGCCGTGGGGCGTCGTGAGCTCGGCGGTTCGCGCCAAGGAGTGAGAGGAGCGGTGCAGTTCCCGGAACATGGGTATCGGTCTCTACGCGGGAAGACTCTACCGAATCCCTCAGGACGGAGCCAGCGCGGCGACGACGGGAAGCCGACAACCGCAGAGGACGCAGAGGGTGCAGAGACAAACAGAGAGCCGGAGTCAGCCGCCCGTCCTCAGGTCCGGTGAAGCGACGAGACGCGGAGTGGGGCAGTGCCGGGGATGGTTAGAAGACGCGACGGAGCTCGAGGCTTAGTACGAATACGGGACGCCGAGAACGCGGTACAGGGCACGGTAGTCGTTGGACGGCTCCCAGAAGAGGTACCCATCGGCGCCGTAGTCCTTGGCGGCGCGGATCTCGGCGGCGATGTAGGCGTCGATCGTCATGCCGGCCGGGATGGCCATGTCGAACACCTGAAGGAACGGACGGACGGCCGCCTGTGTGCGCTTCTTCCCCGAGACCATGGCGTCCTTGACGACGAGGTACGGGCCGTCCTTGTACTTCTGCTCGGTGTAGTGCGACGGGTAGAGCATCGGGGACACGTAGTCGACGTGCGCCGACATGTCCTCGAGGGACTGGCCGATCGGATCGGTTCGGCGGACGTTCCAATCCCACATCACCCGGCCGAAGAGGTCGACGGAGAGGGCGATCTTGCCGCCGATGCTCTCCTCGACCTTGGTCAGGAACGAGTCGATGGCCGCGTAGCGGGCCTCGTACCCCGACGCCAGCCCGCCTCCGTCGGCGTAGCGGATGTAGTCGAACTGGAGTTCGTCGAAACCGAGGGTCGCGACCTCCTGGGCAATGGACAGGTTGTAGGCAATCGCGGTGGGGTCAGCGGCAGGAAGCCATCCGTTGGAGTAGCCGAGGTGCTTGGCGAGGATCGGGTCGTTGAAGACGACCTGTCGCGCGATGAGGTAGAACCCTTGTCCACGCAGGATCGGGATCAGCTTCTTGAAGTCGAGAAGCCCCGTCGACGCGCCGAGCGCCTTGACGAGAGGCACGTTGCTCGCGTAGGAGACGTCTCCGTGGTTGTCCTTGACGTTGATGACGAGCGTGTCGATCTTACCGGCTTTCCGAGCCTCGAGAACGCCGCGCAGGATGTCCTCGCGGAGCAGGCCGTAGGCGGTTAGGTAAACGCCGACCCGCCCGTGCCCGGTGAGGCGCGGCGGCGCCACCGTCGTCGTCTGCGACGTCGCCCCTCGATCCGAAGGGAGGAAGAAGAGGGAAACGAATGCGGCCGCGAGGAAGAGGCAGAGAATGGATTTCCGGCGTCCCATGGGTCGACTCTACGCGGCGGGCCCGCGGAGGAGGGTCGCGCCGGTTCAAGCGGGAGGGGACGTCGGGCACGTCGCCGATGCGCGGGCAGCCTTCACAGGTTTGCCACGTCCTGCTCACGACGGCGACAATGCGATCTTGGAGACTCAATCTCGATTGTACGCTCGGGTTCCGATTGCTGGGGTCTCGAGGCACCGCTATAATGCGATGCGAGACCCTTAGAATCCTGGTGGGGACTGAAGAATGAAAAGGAGCTTGAGGTCATGAAGCGGTCGCTCGTCTTTCTCTTGATGGTGGGGGTCGCCCTCGCGGTGTCCGTGGTGGCGCTCGGGGGATCTCGAGGCGCGATTTCGATCCTGGGCGACGCGGAGTTCACCGCGGAGAACGGGGTTGTGTCGGGAACCGGGACGGAGTCCGACCCGTACGTCATCACGGGATGGGAGATCTCCGCCGAGGGCGCGAAGTACGCCGTGAAGGTCGAGAATGTGACGGCCCACTTCGTGCTTCGCGGACTGATCGTCCAGAGCGCCGTGGCCGCGGACGGCGCGGCCATCCGGATCGCGTTCTCCTCGAGCGGCCGGATCGACCAGTGCGCGATCTCGAACTCGATGAACGGGATCGAGATCATCTCGTCTCGCGAGATCGCCGTGACGAGCTGCGTCCTGTACGTAAACGGGATCGGCCTGCGCGTCATCGGCGAGCAGGCGGTCGAGTACCACCACGACATCGACCGCAGCAACACGGTGAACAACCGTCCGATCCTGTACGTCTACGGCGCCGATGGGGCGACGATTGAGAGCGAAGCCGCCGCCCACATTACCGTGGCCGACAGCCGGAATGTGGTCATCTCGGGGAACGACGTCATGAACGGCGACGGGATCCATCTCGCGTTCGTGACCGACTCGGTCGTCTCCCGGAATGCGGCGTACCGGACGACCCCGGTCCTGACCGAGCATGGGATCTTCCTCTTCCAGTCCGATCGGAACACGCTCGAGGGGAACTCGCTCCGCAACAACCGGCTCGCCGGCATCCAGCTGACGTCGTCGTCGGACAACCACGTCCTCGACAACCAGTCCTTGGCGAACGACACGGGAATCCGCCTCATCGCGGCGGACGGGAACACCGTGTCGGGCAACATCGTCTATGCGAACCCGAACGGGATCGTCGTCTCGGGCGGCTCGGACCGGAACGAGTTCTCCGGCAACATCCTCTACCACAAGAACACCCGGCAAGGGATCACGCTCGAGCTCGCCTCCGCCAACCGAATCGTCCGAAACGGTTTGTCCGATTGCGAGATCGGCATCTCCGTGTCCGCTCAGGCGACGGGGAACGAGATCGTCGCGAACACGATCGTGTCGGGAGGGTACGGGATTGCGCTCTCGGGGAGCGAGAACCGGATCGAAGGCAACCTGATCGCGCAGCAGTCGCGCGGACTCCTCTTCCCGGAAGCGTACGGTCGGTCCACGGCAGCGGGGAACGACGTCGTGAACAACGTGTTCACCGATAACGGCAACCACGCCTACGTCAACCTCGACTCGAAAGTGAACCGCTTCGCGCGGAACGTGTTCCTCGGCGTGAGCGTCGCGAGCGTCCTGGACTACGGCACGGGAAACGTGTGGACGATCGATGGGGTCGGCAACTTCTGGCAGGGGACTCCCGTCATCGATGCGGACGGGAACGGCATTGGGGAATCCGCCATGACCGTGTACCCCTCGACGGCGCAGGACACGGCTCCGCTTGCCTCGGTCGACGCCGCCGCCGCCGGGTTCGGGGTCGCCGGGGCGATGGGCGCCGACACCGTGACGATCGTGCGCGCGGACGGCTCCAGCGTTGACGTGCCCGTCCGCGTTGCGGTCGACGACGTCGACCGTTGGACCGGGTTCCGAGGCTTCCCGGGAGCCTACGTCGAGGCGTTCTCGGGGATTCTCTTCGGGTTCGAGACGGAGGCCGAGCGCCGGTTCACCATGGCGACGGTCCTCTTCGACCTCGAGATTGCGTTCTTTGCGGGCGATGGAACCTTTGTGGGCGCCGTCCGGATGACGGCGAACTCGAGCGACCTCTACGCGCCGAGCGCTCCGTTCCAGTACGCGCTCGAGCTTCCGGTCGGATCGATCGAACGTCTCCGGATCGCGGCCGGCTCAACGCTCGTGGTGCCGTAGGCGTGAAGCGAGCCGGACGGCGGGGCCTCTCGACGATTGTCTTCGACCTCGACGGCACGTTGGTGCGCTACCACGGCATCGAGTTCGAGTCGAGTTGGGGGGCCGTGGCCGCCGCCGCCGGCGTCGGGGCGAAGTCGCGCGCCCTCCTTGCGGACTTCTTCTCCCGGCCCGAGGCGTACGCCGAGTGGGTGGCGCGAGACGCCTCTCTCTTGGCGGGCGTCTCGGTCGCCGACGTCGCAGCGCGGGTGCTGCCGGCGCCGTACGCGGAAGGCGTGGTCGGCGCGGTCCGGGCTCTGCGGGGGCGCTACCGAATGGGAATCCTGTCCTCGGGCGTCGACCTGGTGGCCGATTGGGTGCGCGAGGACCTCGAGCTCGACTTCGCCCTCGCGAATCGGATCCATGTTTCCGAAGGACGCTTCACCGGAACGGCGGAGACGCTCGTCGACCTGTGGGCCAAGGATCGGGCGCTCCGCGCCCTCGCCGCAGAGAGGGGCGTTCGCCTGGACGAGATCTGCTTCGTCGGGGATCACGTGAACGACCTGCCGGCGATGCGGATCGCCGGCCTCGCGATCGCCGCGAACCCGAAGGACCCCGCGGTGGGCGAAGCGGCGTGGCGCACGATCCGGGACTTCGCCGAGCTGCCGGTTGCTCTCGAGGATTGGCGGCGGCAGGCGCCGTAGGTCGCGCTCGCCCGGGCCCTGGGCCTAGGTGCCGAAGAGCCGGTCGCCCGCGTCGCCGAGGCCGGGGAGGATGTAGCCCTTCGCGTTCAGCTCGCGGTCCAGCGCCGCGCAGTAGATCGGCACGTCGGGGTGCGCCGCCGAATACGCGCTCACGCCTTCCGGCGACGCGACCAGACACAGGAATTGAACGTCCTTTCCCCCTTCGCGTTTGATGATCCGCGTCGCGGCGATGGCGCTCCCGCCGGTCGCGAGCATCGGATCGACCACGATGATCTGCGCGCGGCTGAGGTCCGGGGGAAGCTTGCAGTAGTACTCGACCGGTTGAAGCGTCTTGGGGTCTCGGTAGATGCCGACGTGGCCGACCTTCGCCGTGGGGATGAGATCGAGCACGCCTCCGAGCATTCCCGTCCCCGCGCGCAGGATGGGGACGAGGACCACGGGAACGCCGAGAATGTGCCCGGTCATGGTCTCGAGCGGCGTCCGAACCGCCACTTCGCGCAGCGGATACGCACGGGTGATCTCGTACACCATGAACGCGGTCAGCTCATCGAGCAGGCGTCGGAACGTCTCGTTGTCCGTCGTTGCGTCGCGCATCCGCGTCAGCTTGCTCTGGATCAGAGGGTGGTCGATGATGCGAAGGTTCGGCATAGCTCTCCTGGCTTCCTGCGGTTCTGCGCCCACGATACTCGATCGGCCGGGGCTGGACAAGCCGTACAGGAACCGGCGCATCGGTCGTCCGGCCTTGTCGCGGCAAGGTTGGAAGGGGCCTGGTTGTCAGACAAGACCTGTGTCCCACGGCAGAGCGGTGCACAACGGCGACGACAGAAAGAGTCAGGTAGAAACAAGATTCTGAAGAGCGGGATCGAGAGCGCCCGTTGACACGCCGGCGCGGACGGCCTACAAACTGAGGCGAGGGGTCGTCGAGTCCCACAGCGGACCGGCGGCGGAACGGGTGGGCGCATCAGCAGAACTCCAGAGCACGTTCGTCCCCCGTTTGCTTTTTCGGCCGCCGGAGCCCGAGCGCGAGACGGGAGGACCGAGTCGTGAACGAGCGGAGCGCGGACACACGGAAAGGGAAGCCCCGGGTCGAGCGGAGCCCAGGCGCGAAGGGCGTCGACCAGGTGGGCGTGGATCGCTGCTCGGCGATTGCGTACGCCTACGCGCAGAGCACGTTCGGCGCACTGCGCGGGCGGACCGGGCTTCGGATCGAAGGCGACGAAGAGAGCTTCGCGAACGTCGTTCGAATCGGGGACGCGCGCGTCGCGGTGACGTCCGACGGGATCGGTACGAAGCTTGAGATTGCCGAACGCGTGGGGCGCTTCGACACCCTGGGATACGACCTCCTCGCCATGGTCCTCGACGACCTCGCGGCGATCGGCGCCGAGCCGGTCGCGGTGTCGAACATCATCGACGCGGACCGGCTCGACGAGGCGACGATCGACGCGATGATGTCGGGCCTCGCTCGCGCCGCGCGGGAGTGCGGCGTCGCCGTGACCGGAGGGGAGATCGCCGCCCTCGGGGGGCGCGTCGGAGGATGGGGCGACGGCCCCCACGTCAACTGGTGCGCGACCGCGATCGGCGTGATCCCCGGAGAGCGGCCGTTGCTCTGCGGCAAGGATCTCGAGGAAGAAGACGAGGTCGTCGCCCTTCGGAGCGCGGGCCTGCGCAGCAACGGATTCACGCTGGCGAGGAAGGTCCTCGAGCAGGCGTTCGGCGACGCGTGGCACGTCGCGCTCCACGAGGGAGCGTCGTGGGGCGATCTCCTTCTCACGCCTTCGCTGATCTATGCGCCGTCCGTCATGAGTGCGCTCGCCTCGGGCGTCCCGATCCGGGGCGTGGCGCACATCACGGGGGGCGGGATCCCCGGCAACCTCCCGCGGGCGCTCCGCGCCACGGGACTCGGCGCCAAGCTCGATGGTCTCTGGCCTCCGCACGAATGGGTGCTCCGCCTCGTCGAGCTCGGCGAGTTGTCGGCGCGCCAGGCGTACGGTGAGTGGAACATGGGAAACGGGATGCTCGCCGTCGTCCCGGCCGGACGTGGGGAGGATCTCGTTCGGGCGCTTGAGGCCCGCGGCAGAAAGGCGCGGGTCGCGGGGAGGATCGTCGCTCCGGGAGGCATCACGATCGATGCCAACGCCTGGGGGCTTGGGACCGTTCGGTTCGCGGCGGACGGGGAGGACGGCGATGCCTGAGAGCTGGACGCACCTCCACGTGTCCTCCCGGCCCGACCGCGGCGCCGACCCGATTGGGGAGCGAGTGCGCCGCCAGGCCGCCGATTTCCTCTCGATCGACACCGGACGAGTGGCGACATCGAAGGTCTACTCGGTCTCCCCCGCGCTTGACCCCGCACGGCTCGAACGGGCGCAGGCCGCGCTCGGAAACGAGGTCTCGTGCGTTGTAGGCGTCGGATCTCCGGCGTCCAAGGGGTTTCGATCGTTCATCTCGGTCGACAAGCGACCGGGCGTGACGGACGACGAGGGTCGGACGCTCCTGACCGTCCTGTGCGACGTATTCCCCGGAACGCCGGAGATCGCCCGCGGTCGGGCGACGTCGCGCGACGTGTACTGGGTGGAGCGGACGCTCTCCCCGACGGAACTCGGGCGCATCGCCGAGGAACTCGTCGGGAACCCGCTCGTCCACGTCCTCCGATCGGGACCGGTCGACGCCTACGAGGATCCACGGCCCCGGGCGGCGGCCGTGACGCGGTCGGCGATCGAGGACATCGTCCTCCCGCGCGACGACGCCGGCCTCCTTCGGCTGTCGGAGACGCGGCTTCTCTCGCTCGATCGGGTCGAAATGGCGGCGGTGCGGGACTACTACGACCGCGAGGCGGTCCGGACGAGCCGCCGCAAGCGCGGTCTCCCTGCCGATCCGACGGACTGCGAGCTGGAGGTCATCGCCCAGACGTGGTCTGAGCACTGCAAGCACAAGGAGTTCAACGCGCTCGTGGACTTCGTCGACCGCGACCGCGGGACCACGGTGGAGATCGACTCTCTCTTCCGGACGTACATCGTCGCCGCGACGCGGGCGGTCGGCGAGACGCTCCGTGGGTGGGGACAGGAGTGGCTCTTGAGCGTGTTCGACGACAACGCCGGCGTCGTCCGCATCGACGACGACAGCGTCTTCGTCTGGAAGGTGGAGACCCACAACAGCCCGTCGGCCATCGATCCCTACGGGGGCGCGATCACGGGCATCCTCGGCTGCAACCGAGATCCGCTCGGGACGGGGCGAGGAGGTGGACGTCTGCTCTTCAACACCGACGTCCTCTGTTTCGCGCCGCCGACCTACGACCGCCCGCTCCTTCCCGGGCAATTGGCGCCCCGGCGGGTCTTCGCCGGCGTGCGCGCGGGGATCGAGGACGGAGGAAACAAGTCGGGGATTCCGACGGTGAACGGGGCGCTCGTGTTCGACGACCGTTTCGCAGGGAAGCCGCTCGTCTTCTGCGGGTCCGGCTCGATCGCCCCGGCGCGGGTGGGGAACGATCCGTGGTGGGAGAAGCGAATCGACCCCGGGGACCGGATCGTGGTCATCGGGGGCCGCGTCGGCAAGGACGGAATCCACGGCGCGACGTTCTCGTCCGTTCACTTGGACGAAGAGTCACCCCGCTCGGCCGTTCAGATCGGGAGTCCGCTGACGCAGAAGCTCGCGAGCGACTTCCTCGAGGAGGCCGGCGCGCGGGGGTGGGTCAAGGCGGCCACCGACAATGGAGCCGGCGGGCTCTCGTCGTCCGTGGGCGAGCTCGCCCGCATCCCCGGCGGCGCGGAGGTCGACCTCGAGCGGGTCCCGCTCAAGTACGAGGGGATCCAGCCGTGGGAGATCTTCCTCTCCGAAGCGCAGGAGCGGATGACGCTCGTCGTCGACCCGGCCGTGGAGAGCGACCTCCTTGCGTTGGCGAGGGACCGCGGCGTCGAAGCCGTCGACATCGGGCGGTTCACCGCGGATGGAGTCCTGTGGGTGCGGCACGCGGGGCGCACGGCCGCGTACTTGGACCTCGACTTCCTCCATCACGGCACGCCGCGGAAGCGCCTCGCGGCGGAGTGGGCGGCTCCGGCAGTCGAAGCGGCGGCGATTCCCGACGTCGATCTCGAAGCGGCGCTCCAGGGCGTCCTCGGGGGATGGAACGTCTGCTCCCGCGAAGGCGTCATCCGGCAGTACGACCACGAGGTGAAGGGACGCACCGTGGTGAAGCCGCTCATGGGCCGCGGCCACGGTCCGCAGGACGCCGGCGTCCTGCGCCTGTCGTGGTCCGACTACCGTGGAATCGCCGTGGCGAACGGGATCGTTCCTCGGTACGGGGATCTCGATCCGTACGCCATGTGTGCGTGCGCGTTCGACGAGGCGGTGCGCGGAATCGTCGCGGTCGGCGGCCGACTGCCGGGACCGGACACCGCCGCGCCGCAGTTCTGGTCGGTGAACGACAACTTCTGCCTCCCGAACGTCGCCTACGACGCGCGCGCGAACCCGGAGGGCCGCCGCCGGCTCGGGGCGCTCGTCCGAATGTGCCAGGCCCTCTACGACATGGCCGTGGCCTACGCGGTGCCGCTCACGTCCGGCAAGGACAGCATGAAGAACGACTTCACCGCGGGGACGGCAACGATTTCGGTCCCGCCGACCGTCCTCTTCTCCGCGGCGGCGGGGATCCCCGACGTACGGAAGACCGTCACGAGCGGATTCCAGGCCGCGGGGGACGCGATCTACGCCGTCGGCGAGACCTTCGACGAGTTGGGGGGATCGGAGTTCTTCCGCTGGCTGGGACGGGCTGGAGGAAGGGTGCCGCAGGTGAGAGCGGAGCGGGCCCGCGAGCGGTACCGACGCGTCGGCGATGCGATCTCCGCGGGCCTCGTGGCGTCGTGCCACGACCTCTCCGACGGGGGGCTTGCGGTCGCGCTCGTGGAGTCTGCGATCGGGGGCGGGCTCGGCTTCGACGTCGCACTCGACGACCTCGGGCGGTTCGACCGACCCTCGGTCTCGCTCTTCTCCGAGACGGCGTCGAGGTTCGTGGTGACGGTGCCGGAGGACAGGCGCCGTGCGTTCGAGGCGATCCTGGGTGGAGATGCGCGGCCGATCGGGCGTGTGACGGGCGAGGCGCACGTTCGGATCTCGATGGACGGCCGCCCCTGCGTCGACGCTCCGCTGGCGCGGTTTGAGACCGCGTGGCGGAGCGGCCTGGAGGGGTACGGATGAGGATCGTGCAGGCGCTGGTCATTGCAGGGTTTGGGATCAACTGCGAGGACGAGACGGCGGCCGCGTACCGCCTCGCCGGCGCAACCGCGCACACGGCGCACCTGGAGAGCGTCCTGCGAGGCGACGTCCGGCTCGACGCCTTCGACATCGTCCACCTTCCCGGAGGTTTCTCCTTCGGCGACGACCTGGGCGCCGGCAGGGTCCTTGCGAACCGGATCCGAACGCGGACGCTCCCAGGGGGAGCGACGATGGGCGACGGCCTGCGCGCCGTGGCGCGCCGAGGCGGGATGGTGATCGGGATCTGCAATGGGTTCCAGGCGCTCGTCGAGTTGGGTCTCGTCCCGAACGTCGGCGGGGAGTGCGCCGCGGAGGCGGCCCTGATGCAGAATGCGTCCGGCAAGTACGAGGACCGATGGGTTCGGGTTCGCGCCGAGGCGAAGTGCCCGGCGCGCGTGTGGGCGGGGCTCGAAGACTGGGAGCTCCCCGTTCGGCACGGCCAGGGCCGAGTCGTGTTCCGCGACGAGCCGCTGCGCGACGAGGTCGCGCGGCTTCACCTGAACGGTCTGGCGTACTGCGACGGGGCCGGCCGGCCGACGCGCGTCTACCCGGCGAATCCGAACGGCGCGGAGCTCGCGTGTGCCGCCCTGTGCGACCCGAGCGGCAGAATCCTCGGCGTGATGCCGCACCCCGAGGCGTACCTGTCCCTCTTCAACCACTACGACTGGCCGCGCCTCCGGCGGGAGCGTCCGGAGCGAAGCGAGGAAGGGGCGGGGCTGATGCTGTTCCGGAACGTCGTGGAGGCGGTCCTGGCGGCCTAGGCCGACCTGGGTTGCGGGCCGCCGGGTGTTCAAGGAGGGGTTGTGGACTGGAAGATCCGACGAGCGTTGGTGAGCGTCTCGGACAAGACCGGCGTGGCGGACCTCGCGAAGGCGCTTCGCCGATGGAGCTGCGAGATCATCTCAACCGGGGGCACCGGACAGGCCCTGCGCGAGGCCGGGATCCCGGTGGTCGACATCGCGTCGGTGACGGGGAACCCCGAGGCGTTCGGGGGGCGGATGAAGACGATCTCGTTCGCCATTGAGTCGGCGATCCTCTACGACCGCGAGCGCGACCGAGCCGAGGCGGAGCGTCTGGGGATCGGGCCCATCGATCTGGTCGTCTGCAACCTTTACCCGTTCCGGAAGTCCCGCGACGAGAAGGCGGAACTCGACCTTCTGATCGAGCAGATCGACATCGGCGGACCGACGATGATCCGGGCCGCGGCGAAGAACTACCGCTACGTCGCCGTCGTCTGCGACCCCGCGGACTACGGGGAGCTGATCGGGGAGCTGGAGACGCGCAAGGGGGCGCTGTCGCTCGAGACGCGGGCGCGGCTGATGCGGAAGGCGTTCAACCACACCGCGGACTACGACTCGATGATCGCCGAGGCGCTGGACGAGAGGTTCGGCGAGACGTCGCTTCGGTTGGCGTTCCACGGCGGGCGGAAGCTGCGCTACGGGGAGAACGCGCACCAGGGCGCGGCGGTCCTGCGCGAGCGGGGCGCCGCGGCGTCGCTCTACGACCTCGAGGTGCTCGGAGGGAAGGAGCTCTCGTACAACAACCTCGTGGACATCCACGCCGCGGCCGGCGCGGTGCGGGACCTTGCGGCTCCTGCGTGCGCCGTGGTCAAGCACACGAACCCGTGCGGCCTTTGCCAGGCGCCCTCGGCGCGCGTCGCGCTCGAGACGGCGTGGCGATCCGATCCGGTGTCTGCGTTCGGGTCGGTGATTGCGTTCAACGCGCGCGTCGACCGAACGGCGGTCGAGTTCCTGGCCCTCGATGCGGCGGACAAGTCGCAGCGGAAGTTCGTGGAAGTCGTTGTGGCTCCGGCCTTCGACGAGGCCGCGGTCGAGTACCTGAGGCGGAACGAGAACCTGCGGATCGTGCGTCTCGATGCACAAGGACTCCGGCGCCCCAAGGAGGTCAAGCTCCTCGGCGGCGCGGCCCTCGTCCAGGACGCGGACGGCGTCCTCCTTGAGAAACTCGAGGTTGTCTCGAAGGCGCGCCCGGACGGGGACCTCGGCGCAGGCGGCGCGCTTCGTCGGTTGATCGAGTTCGGGCTCGTGGCCGCGCGGCAGGTGAAGAGCAACGCGATCGTCATTGTGGCGGACACGGGCGGGGCGCTGCGCCTGCTCGGGATGGGGGCGGGACAGCCGAATCGCGTCGTGTCGACCCGGCTTGCCGTGGAGCGGGCGCGCGCGACCCTCGCGGGCGAGGGCCTCGACGAGAAGGGAGTCCGCGCCGCTCTCGGGCGCGCGGTGCTCGTCTCGGACGCGTTCTTCCCGTTCCCGGACAGCGTGGAGTGTGCGGCCGACGCCGGGGTGCGCACGTTCGTCGAGCCGGGTGGGTCGATCCGAGATCGCGACGTCGTGGCGTGCGTCGACGGCCGCGGGGTCTCGATGGTCTTCACGGGAATCCGGCACTTCCAGCACTAGGAGGACCCAATGCAGACCGTGAGCCGCTTCTCGACGCCGCAGCTCGAGTGCGTCCATCGAGGCAAGGTGCGCGACAGCTTTCGCGTCGACGACGCCACGCGGCTGATCGTCGCCACGGACCGTCTCTCGGCGTTCGACCGCGTCCTCGATTGCTGTATTCCAGGCAAGGGCGCCGCACTGACGCGCCTGGCCTCGTTCTGGTTCGAGCGGACTCGCGATCGGGTTCCGAACCACTGGATCCGAACGGTCGGGGAGCGCGCGATGCTCGTTCGGGAGGCCCGGCCGCTCCTTGTGGAGATGGTGGTGCGCGCCTACCTGACCGGGTCGGCGTGGAGGGCGTACGCCGCGGGGGCGCGAAGCCTCTCCGGCGCGAAGCTCCCGGGAGGACAGACGAAGAACCAGCGGCTCGCGGGGCCGATTGTGACTCCGACGACGAAGGCGGCGAAGGACGAAGAGGTGACGCCGCAGGAGATCGTCGAGCGCGGGATCGCCTCCCGCGACGTCTATCGCCGGCTCGAGGAGGCAAGCCTCGCGCTGTTCGACGACGGAGCCCGCTACCTGCGCGAGAAGGGGGTGCTGCTCGTCGACACGAAATACGAGTTTGGGCTCGTCGGCGACCAAGTTGTGCTGATCGACGAGATGCACACTCCGGACTCGTCCCGCTTCTGGCTTGCGGAGGAGTACGACCGCGACCCGGCGGGGGTCGAGGGGTGGGACAAGGAGATCGTCCGCGCGTGGCTCCTCGCGGAAGAGGCGAAGGGACGGCGCCCGACGTCGCTGCCGGACGACGTGATCGGAGAGACGGCTCGCCGCTATCGGGAGATCTGCCGCCGCATTACCGGAGAGGCGCCGCCGACCGAGGAGGGTGAGAAGGACTTGGTTCGCGCCCTCGTCGACGCGGGCCTCGTGCGGGATGGCTTCGTGGCGATCGTGATGGGCTCGCCGGGAGATCGCGAGCACGCGGAGCGGATTGCCGCCGAGCTGCGGCCGTACGGAGTGGCCGTGCTCATCCGCGTGGCGTCGGCGCATCGGACGCCCGACCGCGTCGCGGCGCTGGCGGCGGAGCTGGAGGAGGCGGGGGAGCCCGGGGTCGTCATCGCCGTGGCCGGGCTGTCGAACGGACTCGGCGGTGCGCTGGCGGCGAATCTGACGCTGCCGGTGATCAACTGTCCGCCGCTCAAGGACGTCGTCGACGCTCAGCTTCATCTGAACTCGTCGCTCTTCATGCCGCCCCGCGTGCCCGCGGTGACGGTCCTCGGTCCGGAGAACGCGGCGCACGCGGCGCTCCGCGCCTTGGCGCTGCCGCGGATCCGAGAGGAGCTCCGGCGCGGCATCGAAGCGAACCGGCGGCGAATCGACGAGGCGGACGCGGCGTGTCGCGCCGAGGGGCGCTCGGCGGGCGGCGAGGAGGCCGGATCGTGAACGTCGGCGTGCTCGGCTCCGGAGGGCGGGAGCATGCGCTGGCCTGGAAGCTGGCGCAGAGCCCTGACGCGGAGGCTGTGTTCGTCCTCCCCGGCAACGGAGGGACGTCGCCCAACGTCGCGGTCTGTCCGACCGACCCGGAGGACGTCGCGGCAGCGTGCGAGCGACTGGATCTCGATCTCCTGGTCGTGGGCGGGGAGGAGGCGCTGGCGGCGGGCGTCGTCGATCGTCTCCAAGCGACGTCGACCCTGGCGTTCGGCCCGACGGCGGCGGCGGCTCGGCTGGAAAGCTCGAAGCTGTGGGCGAAGAGGTTCATGGAGCGGTACGGCATTCCGTGCGCCGAGCACGCGGAGGTTGGGTCGACGGGTGAGGCGTGGGCGGCGGCGAATCGGTGGGGCGGGCGCCTCGTCGTGAAGGCCGATGGGCTCGCGGCGGGCAAAGGGGTCGTCGTGTGCGAGTCCCCGGCCCGAGCGGGAGAGGCGTGGGAGGACGTGCGGCGATGCCGCCCGGCGGCCGAACCGGTGTTCGTCGAGGAAGTCCTCGAGGGATGGGAGGTTTCGGTGCTCTGCGTGACGGACGGCCGCGCGTACGCCCTGCTTCCCTCAGCGCAGGACCACAAGGCCGCGTACGACGGAGACCGCGGGCCGAACACCGGAGGGATGGGGGCGTTCGCTCCGGTCCCGGCGCTCGATTCCAGGAGCCTCGACGTCGTCCGGCGAACGATCCTCGAGCCGACCCTCGCCGGGCTGCGGTCGGAGGGGGTTGCGTACTGCGGGTTCCTCTACCTCGGCCTGATGGTGACGAACGAAGGGCCGAAGGTTCTGGAGTACAACGCGCGACTCGGCGACCCGGAGGCCGAGGTCATCCTGCCGCTCCTTCGCGGCGACCTCGTCGATGCGATGCGCGCGTGTTGTGAGGGGACGTGGAATGGGACGGGGCTTTCGGCGGCGGGCGGATTCGCCGTGGACGTCGTGCTCGCGTCGGGAGGGTACCCGGGCGCCTACGCGACGGGTCACGCAATCGTCGGGCTCGAAAGCGTCGATCCCGAGGTCCTTGTGTTCCACGGAGGGACCCGGCGCGCGGGCGAGCAACTCCTGACGAGCGGCGGGCGCGTGCTCCACGTGGTCGCCCGCGGCGGCGGCCTGGAGGAGGCCATCGACCGGGCGTACCGGAATGTCGATCGGATCAGCTTCGAGGGGATGCATGCGCGGCGGGATATCGGGCGGAGGCACTAGATGCGGCGCGTCGCCGTCTTGATCTCGGGTCGAGGGACGAATCTCGAGCGGATCGTCGCCGAAGTCCGCGACGGATGCCTCTCCGGCGTCTGCGACGTGGTCATCGTGGTGTCGAACCGCCCGGAGGCCGGAGGTCTCGAGGTCGCCCGGCGCGCAGGCATTCCCGCGTGCGTTGTGCCCTCGTGCGGCCTGGACGCCGAAACGTACGGACGGCGGCTTCTCGAGGCGCTCGCGCCGTGGCGACTCGACGCCCTCGTCCTGGCAGGGTTCATGCGCGTCCTCTCGCCCGAGGTGGTCGGGCGGTTTCGGAACCGGATCGTCAACGTCCATCCGGCGGACACGGCCGAGTACCAGGGTATGGACGGCTACGGATGGGCGTTCGAGCGCGGGCTGTCCGAGACGAAGGTCACCGTCCACCTCGTCGACGAAGGGGTGGACACGGGGCGGGTGCTGGCCCAGGAGACCGTGTCGCTCGAGGACGCGACGACGCTCGACGAGGTGAGGCGGCGCGGTCTCGGCGTCGAGCACGACCTGTACAGCCGAACGCTGCGAAGGTGGTTCGAGATCGAGGGCCGATCGTGCGACGCGTCGACCGGCGGGAGGACACCATGTGCGGAATCCTAGGGATCTGGGGACGCTCGGAGGTGGCCGCCGACCTGATGTTCGGCCTGACGACCCTGCAACATCGAGGCCAGGACGCCGCGGGCGCCATCACGTTCGACGGCTCGTTTCACGTCAAGATCGGCCGCGGGCTCGTCAGCCGCGTGTTCGAAGACCGCCATCAGGAGCGGTTGCGCGGAACGTGGGGTCTCGGCCACGTTCGCTACGCGACGATGGGGTCGACCGACGTCGAGGACGCCCAGCCCGTGCACGTCAACTACCCGTACGGGCTCGCCATGGTCCACAACGGCAACGTCGTCAACTTTGCGGAGGTGCGCGAGAACCTCTACACCGAACACCACCGCCTCGTGGACACGTCGAACGACGTCGCCCTGATCCTGTACACGTTCGCCGCGGCGTTGGAGCGGCGGGACCTGCGGGCCCTCGCCGTCGACGACCTCTTCTCGTGTGTCGACTCCACGCGGCGGGCGATCCACGGCGCGTACGCCGTGATCTGCCTGATCGCCGGACGCGGGATCCTGGCGTTCTGTGATCCTCACGGGATCCGGCCGATGGTCCTCGGCGTCCGGCGGACTCCCCAAGGACCGGAGTACGCGATCGCCTCGGAAACGACGTGCCTCGACTACCTCGGGTTCCAGGTCGAGGGGGACATCGGTGCGGGGCAGGCTGTGTTCATCGACGCCTCGGGAACCGTGCATCGGCACCAAGGCCCGCGGGAGAAGCCGGCGTTCTGCGTGTTTGAGTACATCTACTTCGCTCGCGAGGATTCGGTGCTTCGTGGAAGGGTCGTCGCGGCGGAGCGAGAACGCATGGGGCGTGCGCTCGCCGACGTCGTCCGTCGTGCGGAGCTTCGGCCCGACGTGGTCATCGATGTGCCGGCGTCGGGATTCCTGTTCGCCTCCAGCATGGCGCAGGCGCTCGGGATTCCTTTCCGGCGCGGCCTCGCGAAGAACCACCACATCGGGCGGAGCTTCATCCTGCCGACCGACGAGGAGCGCCGCCGAATGGTGCGCCTGAAGCTGAACCCGATCCGCGGGGTTCTCGAGGGGAAACGGGTGGCGGTCGTCGACGACTCGATCGTCCGGGGGACGACCTCGCGGCGGCTGGTCGAGCTCCTGCGGAGTGCCGGAGCCCGAGAGGTCTACGTAATCAGCGCCGCTCCGCCCGTCATCTCGCCGTGCGTCTACGGGATCGACATGTCGACGACGGGGGAGATCATTGCGGCGAACCGCACGGTCGATGACGTCTGCCGGATGATCGGCGCCGACGCCGTCGTCTATCAGGATCTCTCCGCGCTCCGATCGCTCTACGGGGAGGTCTCGTGCTGCGACGCCTGCTTTTCGGGCGAGTATCCCACGCACGTCGATCGCGAGGCGCTTGACGGCATCCGCCGGGAGAAGGAAGGCGCGGGGCGCTAGAGGACCGGAGCTGTTGAAGCTTCTCGGGGGAGAGCGTCGCGGAGGCGATCCACGTCGAGGAGGCTGTCGGGCTTCTCGCACGGCGCAGAGACGCGCCGGCCTCGCCTTCTTTGTGACCTCCTCGGCGGCCGGATTCCGACGAGTGAACCTAGAGGATGGCCTCGAGCATCTTGCCGGTCAGGTCGATCGGGTGGCCGACGTAGCGGATGACGCCCTGGCGGTCGATCACGAAGGTGCGCGGGATGCCGACGTCCGTGCCGTCGAGGCCGTACAGCTTCGTGAGGGGGCTTCCGCTCTTGCCGCCGGGCTCCCAGACCGAGAGGAATGCGTCGTACCCACCGTCCTCGAGGTAGTCGATCGATGCCTGCTCCGCGGCGTCGGTGCTGACGACGATCGCCACGACTCCCTCGTCGGCGTACTCGCGGGCCATCTCGTCGAGGTGAGGCATGCTGATCCGGCACGGCGTGCACCATGCACCCCAGAAGTCGAGGAGAACGACCTCTCCGCGGTGGTCGTAGAGCGTGAGCAACCCGCCGTCCGTTGTGTGGGCGGTGAAGTCCGGGGCCGTGTCCCCGACGGACGTTCCGACGGGCGGTCCGCTCTCGTCCGCCGTGATCGTCAAGGTGTCCGAGTCCTGCTTGCCGCGCCTGTCCGTCAGGACGAGCACAGCGGGGTAGGTTCCGGCGTTGTACGTGTGGTGCACGATGACGCCAAGCTCAGAGCCCAGCGACGGCGGCGAGCCGTCGCCGAAGTCGAGCTCGTACGTCGTCGAACCGTCTTCGTCGCAGACCGAGTAGGACAGGTCGAACGCGACGTCGAGCGGCGCGGCTCCGGTGATGACCGCCGCCGTGAGCACCGCGATCGGATCCTCCCGCCCCGTGCACCCCGTGAGCGCGACGGCCACAAGGGCAAGGGCGAGGCCCCGCCGAACGCAACGAGCGACTCGGTTGTCCATAGGTCGAGCATGACCGGCGCCCGGGGGCGGATCAACGGCGCCTGGGCGGCGACGGTCCGACACACTTCCAGTTCCTCGAGGACGCGAACGTCTCTCGACTCGGCAGGACCCGGGGGGCGGCGCGACCGGTCGTCTGTCCAGTCCGGCGTTGTTGACTGCGCGCCGGGGAGCAGCGTATGATGCGCTGTGATCGCGCCATGGTGCGGAAACGACAGCGCAACATGCCTCTTCTGATCTACATTCCTGTGCCCCGCTAAGGGGCGCTCTTCGGTTCGTCTTTCGTCGCTTTCGGGTGTGCGTGGCTGGGAATGGACGTTGCTGGTTTTGGAGTAAGGAGAGACATGAAGCGGTACGAGAAGTTGGAGAGGGATCCGGTCGCCCGCGAGCTTGCGGTCCTCGAGCGCTGGGAACGCACCGACGCGTTCCGCGAATCGCTGCGCCAAACCGAGGACGGGCCTCGATACGTGTTCTACGAAGGCCCGCCCACCGCGAACGGACGTCCGCACTTCGGGCACCTCATGCCCCGCGTCTACAAGGACCTCTTCCCCCGCTACAAGACGATGCAGGGGCACTACGTCGTGCGCAAGGGGGGATGGGACACCCACGGACTCCCCGTCGAGCTTGAGGTCGAGAAGGAGATCGGCGTCAACAGCAAGCCGGAGATCGAGAGCTACGGCGTAGAGCGGTTCGTCCAGAAGTGCAAGGAGTCCGTGTGGCGGTACAAGGCCGAGTGGGAGCGGCTGATGCGGCGCATGGGGTTCTGGATCGACCTCGAGAATGCCTACGTCACCTACACGGACGACTACATCGAGTCCGTCTGGTGGGAGCTCGCAACCATGTTCGAACGCGGGCTCCTCTACCAGGGCCACAAGACCCTTCCGTACTGCCCGCGATGCGGCACGGGGCTGTCGTCCCACGAGGTCGCTCAGGGGTACAAGGCCGTCGAAGACCCGTCCGTGTTCCTCCGGATGCCGATCGTCTCGGACGCGGCGTCGACCTACAAGTTGGACGGCGCCGTGAGAACTTCCCTCCTCACCTGGACGACGACGCCGTGGACGCTGCCGGCGAACGTCGCGCTCGCGATCGCCGCAGAGGAGGCGTACGTCGAAGTCGAGCAGGACGGCGAGCGGCTCGTGCTCGCGAAGGCGCTCGTGGAGCGGTCCCTGGTCGGCGACGCCCGCGTGCTGCGGGAGATGTCGGGGCGCGACCTCCTCGGGGTGCGGTACGAGCCTCCGTACCGGCTGACGAGCGACCCTGCGGCCCATCAGGTCTACGCCGCCGGGTTCGTGAACATGAGCGACGGCACCGGAATCGTTCACGTCGCGTGCGCGTTCGGAGAGGACGACTATCGACTGGGTCAGGAGGCGGGACTTCCGTTCGTGCAGCCGGTGGACCTCGGCGGGCGCTTCACCGAGGAGTTCCCGCTCTGCGCCGGGCGGTTCGTCAAGGAGGCCGATCCCGTCGTCGTGGCCGACCTGAAGGACCGGGGGCTTCTCTATCGGAGCATGCCGTACGAGCACGACTACCCGTTCTGCTGGCGCTGCGACACGCCCCTTCTCTACTACGCGATGGACTCGTGGTACATCCGCACGACCCAGTTCAAGGACCGGATGATCGAGGAGAACCGGCAGATCTCCTGGTATCCCTCGCACGTCGGAGAGGGTCGGCTGGGCGACTTCCTCGAGAACCTGAAGGATTGGGCGCTCTCCCGCGACCGGTACTGGGGCACGCCGCTCAACCTGTGGGTGTGCGAGGGATGCGGGACCGTGACGGCCGTGAAGAGCCGCGCCGACCTGGTCGCCCGGGCGACCGAGCCGGAGCGCGCGAAGACGGTCGAGCTGCACCGCCCGTACGTCGACGCCATCGCACTGCGCTGCGACGCGTGCGGCGGGACGGCGCGACGGGTCCGCTACGTCATCGACACGTGGTTCGACTCGGGGAGCATGCACACGGCACAGTGGCACTACCCGTTCGAGAACGAGGACCGGTTCCGCGAAAGCTTCCCCGCCGACTTCATCTGCGAGGCGATGGAGCAGACCCGCGGCTGGTTCTACACCCTGCTCGCGACGGCGACGATCCTGCACGGGGAGGCGCCGTATCGAAACTGCATCGCGACGGGGCTCGGCCTGGACGAGCAAGGCCTCAAGATGTCGAAGAGCAAGGGCAACGTCCTCGACCCGTGGGGCTACATCGACCGGTTCGGCGCAGACTGCATCCGCTGGTACCTCTTCTCGTCGAGCGCTCCGTGGAAGTCGAAGCGGATCGGGGAGGTCGCCGTCCAGGAGCCGCTCTACAAGTTCCTCGACACCGTGCGGAACACGTACGACTTCTTCGCGCTCTACGCGACGATTGACGGCTACGACCCCGGCGTGCACGAAACGAGAGAGGCGTCGCTCTCGGTCCTCGATCGTTGGATCCGGTCGCGTCTCGAGACCGCGACGCGCGACGTGGTGAAGGCGCTCGACGCCTACGACGTCGTGTCGGCGACGGCCGCCCTCGAAGCGTTCGTCGACGATCTCTCGAACTGGTACGTGCGCCTGTCGCGCCGGCGGTTCTGGCGCGGAGGGATGGGGGACGACAAGGCCGCGGCGTACGGGACGCTGCGCGAGGCGCTCCTCGTCCTATCGCGGCTCCTCGCTCCGTTCGTCCCGTTCCTGGCCGAGGCCGTCTACCAGCCGCTGCGGGCGGACGGGGACCCCGAGAGCGTTCACCTGTGCGCGTACCCCGAGGTTGACGAGAGCCTCGTCGACTCCGGTCTTGAGAGCGAGATGCAGCTGGCCCGCTCCATCGCGGCCCTGGGACACCAGGCGCGAAATCAGGCTCAGGTCAAGGTTCGACAGCCCCTCGCCCACGTGGTGATCGCGTCGCCGAGCGGCGTCGCGCTCCGTGCCGAGGTTCAGGAGTTGATCGAGAGGGAACTGAACGTGCGGCGGGTCGACGTCGTGAAGGACCTCGGAACCTACCTGACGGAGACGGCGGCGCCGAACTTCCGGTCGATCGGACCGAGACTGGGGGCATCGGGGCCGAAGGCCGCGGCGTGGATCAAGGGCCAGGGCGCGGCGGCGCTCCGCGACGCCCTGGCGAAGGGCCCCATCACGGTCGAAACCGGCGGCGAGACCCTGGAGATTCGCCCGGAAGATGTCACGTATACCGCGACCCTTCGCGAGGGGTACGCACACGTTGAGGCGGGGGCCGACCGGCTTCTTCTGGACACCCGGATCGACGAGGACTTGCGCCGCCAGGGGCTGTTTCGCGAGGTCGTTCATCGCATTCAGGTGGCGCGCAAGGATGCCGGGTTCGACGTGACCGACCGCGTTCGCCTTGCGTACGAGGCGGATGCCGCGCTCGGCGCGATCCTCGCGGACCATGAAGAAGAGATCGCCACCGAGGTCCTCGCCGTGAGTGTCCGGCGCGACATGAACGGGAAGCACGAGTTCAGCCAGACGATCGAGCTGGATGAGGGACGCCGCGTCGCGATCGGATTGACCCGGGTGCGGGACGCGTAGGAGGCCAAGATGTCGACGGCGGTTCTCGGACTGCAGTGGGGCGATGAGGGCAAGGGCAAGATCACGCACCTGTTGGCGCGCGAGGCCGACATGGTCGTCCGCTTCAACGGAGGGCCGAACGCCGGACACACCGTCATCGATCGCGGAGTCAAGTTCGGCACCCATCTGATTCCGGCCGGCGCGTTCTACCCCGGCGTAACCTCCGTCCTGGCGGCAGGAATGGTGGTCGACATCGAGCTTCTGTCGAAAGAGATCCGCGCCGTGGCGGACCACATCGGCGAAAGGCCGCGGGTGCTTCTCGCCGAGAACGCGCACCTCATCCTTCCGTATCACCGGACCCTCGAGGAGCTGGAGGGGAGCGGCGCTCGGTTCGGGACCACGCGACGCGGGATCGCGCCGGCCTATCGCGACAAGGTCGCCCACGTCGGCGTGCGCGCCGGCGATCTCCTCGAGCCGGAGACGTTGCGGCAGCGAATGGCGTGGCGCCTCGACCTCCTCAAGAGGGAGTGGCCGGGGAGCGAGGAGATGCAGGCCTACTCCGCCGTGGCGCTGGCCGAGGGACTGCTGGCGGCCGGGAAGGAGCTCGAGAAAGGGATCTGCGATGTGTCCCCCGTGGTGGACGAAGCCCTGCGGGGGGGCAGGCGGGTGCTCTTTGAGGGGGCGCAAGGAACGCTCCTCGACGTCGACTTCGGAACCTACCCGTTCGTGACGTCGTCGTCGACGACGTACGGCGGGATCGGACCTTCGCTCGGCATCGCGCTTCCGTCGATCGGCCGGCGTGTGGGCGTCGCGAAGGCCTACCTGACTCGGGTCGGCGAGGGTCCCTTCCCCACGGAGCTGGAAGACTCGGTCGGGGCAGGCCTTCGGGAGCGCGGGGGGGAGTACGGCACGACGACCGGCCGACCGAGACGATGCGGGTGGCTCGACCTCGTGGCGCTGCGCTACGCGGCGACGTTGAACGGGATCACCGAGATTGCCCTCACGAAGCTCGACGTCCTCGACGAGTTGGACGAGATTCTCGTCTGCACCGAGTACCGCATCGGCGGACGTCGCGTGGACAGGTATCCGCTCTCGGGAGAACGCTTGTCACGTTGCGAGCCGGTGTACGAGACCGTGCGCGGCTGGAGGGAACCGCTTGGGAAGCCCACGTCGGTCGAGGCGCTCCCCAAGGCGGCGGCGAACTACGTGCGGCTGATCGAGAAGAAGCTCGGGGCTCCGGTGGGCATGGTGTCGTACGGTCCACGACCGGAAGAGACGATCGGAACGACGCTTTGAAAGGGTCGAGTCCCAGAGCTATAATCCACCCTTGAACCGCAGACCTTGGAGGAGTTCCAACATGCAACGGCAACGGACGTTTCTTGCAAAGAACGAAGAGATGGGGAAGACGTGGAATCGCGACTGGTACGTCGTAAACGCCGACGGGAAGCGACTCGGTCGGCTCGCCTCGGAGATCGCCGTCATCCTTCAAGGGAAGCACAAGCCGATCTACACCCCCCATGTGGACACCGGGGACTACATCGTCGTGATCAACGCCGATCGGATCGAGCTCACCGGCCAGAAGTGGGATGACAAGCTATACCAGCGGCATACGGGGTACATGGGCGGGCTGAAATCGATGTCCTACCGCCGCCTCATCGCCCGTCACCCCGCGCTCCCCATCCGAGAGGCCGTCCGCAGGATGCTTCCGAAGTCGATCCTCGGCCGGCAGATGCTCCGCAAGCTCAAGATCTATGCGGGTCCTGTGCATCCCCACGCGGCGCAAGAACCTAAGGAATTGGAGATCTAGCCGGGCCGCGGCATTCGGGAGTTCATCCTTCGGACATCTGTCCCGGACCCCATAGACAAAGTCGGACAAGCGCTTCGACAGCGTTCCTTCTTCGCCGTTTCTCGCAGAGCTAGACTCCCCTCACACGTTACCAGGCTTCACAATGGGTGGTGGGGAGTGAGAATGTCCGATCGAACGCGCCGTACCGCAAGGTGGGTCGTCGCCGTCGTGATTGTCGCGACGGTCGCTCTGGGATGCTCCGCTCGGCCGAAGGTCGCCGTGTTCCTGCAGGCTGCGGCGGCCGTGCCGACGGCGGACTTGGAGATCCTCAGGAACTACGCCAGTCAGCGCTGCTCGGTCGTGGCCGGGTGCGACGTCAACACCCAGGGGGACTTGATGCTCGCCCAGCGCCTGACGGGGTCGTACGTCGGCAACAGCATGACGGTCGAAGGCATGCAGCGCCTCGCCGAGGCGCTGAACGCGGATCATGTGGTCATCCTTCGGATCATCCAGTGGGAAAGCCAGATCTCGTATCGACCCGAACGATCCCTCGTCCTCTTGGGAGCGACATCGTTCCTTGACACCACGCTGCAGATCCTCATCTCGCCGCTGGGCCTTCTGTTCGGAATCGACAAGGTCGCGACGGTGGGGATGTTCGTGTCCGTGTTCAGCCCGAAGGGCGACGTCGAATTCACCACGTCGGTGACATGCGAGGACCGTCCGCTGTTCTCGCTCCTCACCGCGGACCCCGTGGAAGCCGCGAAGGATGCGATTGATGCAGCCCTCTACCAGGTGGCTGTGGCACTGTAATGAAGACGGAAACCGGGAAGGAGGAGGATTGAAGCGTAATCGGTGTTACAGACTCCCGGGGGGAGGATCTGCTAGAGTGATGTTGCATTCCTGCTTTGAACACGAAGAGAAGATGAAAACGCCGACAAAGGAGGTAGCAATGAAGGTGCGAAAGGGCAGTATTCTTGGCCTTTTCCTCCTTCTGGCGGTGGTCGTTCTCCTACTTCCGACGACGGGCTTGGCACAGGGAGACGGCTTCTACACTGTCAGTCAAGGGGAAACGCAAGTGCAGATCGAACCGCTGGCCAATGCAGCGGGCGCGGTCGCGTTCTACAAGATGACGAACATGCAGTCAGCGACGGGGCTTGAGAAGCCCAACACCGCAGTCGTGTTCCTGTATCAGGACACCGCGGGGGGCGTCGTCTCGCTGTTCGTCCTCCTGGGTGCCGCGACCGGCACGGCGGGGTCGACGACGATGACGCTGTCCGGGGTTCCGGCCGGCGCAAGCTTCCTCGTCAAGGACGACGGAAGCGACTTCCGCGACACGTGGCAGCTCACGCCGCCCACGGGCAGCATTTCGTGGACGTGGGACCAGGGACGCGGCGACGGCATGGTGCTCGGGCCGCTCGGCACCGAGTTTTCGGTCACGCTGTTCCCGCAGTTCTCGGCCGGCATCACCCGGGTCGTGTTCCTGTCCGGGAGCCTCGCCAGTCCCACCGAGGTCACGCTGAACCTGCTGGATCCGATCATCGTGGCGGGCACGCCGAACGAGCCGCCGCAGGTCGGGTTCACGGTCTCTCCGTCGAATCCGCGCATCAACCAGCCGGTAACGTTCGACGCATCCTCGTCGTTCGACCCGGACGGTCAGATTGCGAAGTATGAGTGGGACTTCAACGGCGACGGCCTGTTCGACTCGACGACCACGGAGCCTACGGTCAGCTACACGTACGCGGCGAGCGGCGCGAAGAGCGTCACGGTCCGCGCGACGGACAATGAGGGTGCGACGGCGCGGTCGACTCTGAGCGTGTCGATCGGGGACCTCGCGGTGAAGGTCACTCGGACGATCTCCACGTCGGCGGCGCTGCCGGGGAGTACGTTCCTGGTCATCGTGCGCATGGAGCCGCAGATGGACGTCGCCGGTGTCGGCCTTCAGGAAAACCTCCCCGTGGGCTGGAAGATCAAGCCGCTTGAGAATGCGGGCGCCGCGTTCAAGCGCGCATCGGTTCAGTGGGTGTTTGTCGACCAGATCCGAGGCGGATCGACGAAGATCATCTCGTACGAGCTCACGGTGCCGCCGAGCGACCAACTGATCGCGACGACGCTGCCCGTGTGCTTCACGCTGACGGGGACGTTCCAGGCGATGACGCCGTTCATGGAGCTGCCGGTCGAGGGAGACGCGAAGATCGAGGTCTCCACCGCCCTGCCTCTGAAGGAAGCCATCGCTCACCTCGTTCCTCGTGTCGGCCTGGACACGGAGGACACGATCGACCTGCGGCTGTCGCAGAAGATCGACCCTCAGCAGCTGAAGAGGGCGCTCGAGATGTGGCAGAACGACGAGGTCGTGCCGTGGACGCAGGGCTCGACGATCAGTCTCGAGCAGATGAAGGAGCTGTCGGCGTACGCGTACACGTGCACGCCGGTCGACCTGCCCCTGCCGCTCGTGCCGCCGGCCCGCATCTCGGCCGTCCGCACGATCGCGACCCCGGTGCCCTGCAACAACGTCCTGCTCAACTACTACGGGCCGGGCGGCGACAAGGCGGGAAGCACCTTCACCGTGAAGGTTGAGATCTGGGCCGACCAGGACCTCTACGGCGTCGGTCTCAAGGAAGAGCTGCCGACGGGGTGGAAGGTCATTCCGATTGAGAATGACGGACTCACCTACAAGCGCTCCCGCAACGAGTGGGTATGGCCTACGAAGCTCCCGGCCGGGGTAACGAAGACCATCATCTACCAGGTCGAGGTTCCGCAGACGCAGATGATCGAGATGGCCGCGAGCGATCCGTGCTACGCGAGCAGCAACGATCTCTACGGCGTGGTGGACTCGGCTCTGCCGTGCATGGAAGTGCCGGTCACCGGCGACAGCGGCGTCGACGTCAGCGATTGTCTGTCCGTCCTTGTGGCGATTTCCCGCTGGGACGTGGACCACGATCGTCTCGACATCACGCTTTCAGACAGGATCTCGTTCCAGCAAGTCCAGCGGGCCATCGCCTTCTGGTTGGAGGACGAAGAGGTTCCGTGGACGTGCGGCGAGACGGTTGGGTACCACATGCTGAAGGAGATCATCGCCTACTGGCTCACGGGGACGAACATCTGCGATCCGCTCCCCGTGATCCCCGACGGCCCGTGTGATCCGGACGCCTCGGTGTGCGGCGGGTAGCGTTGCACGCCGGGTGTTCCGTCGAGGGAGATGATGTGTCATGAGAACGACCACCAGCACGGCGAGGGGGGTTCCCCTCGCCGTGTTCCTTCTCTTCGTAAGCCTGGCAGCCGGTTCCGTAGCGGCGCTGGGCGAGGGAACCATCCAGATCTTGCAGACGGTCGACCCGTCGCAGATCTTCGTAGCAGGAATGGGACAGGCGCCGGAGACGACGAACGTCTCGCTTACGCTTCAGGGCGTCGGCGCGACCGGGGAGCGCTTCCCGGTGGACTGCATGCTGGTCATCGATACGTCGGCAACGGCCGAACTGGCGGAGGCGAAGCTCTTCGCCCTTGACTTCGTGGATCGCATGGGTCCGAACGACCGCGTCGGCGTGCTGTCGTACGCCGCGACGGCGCGTGTAGCCTTGCCGCTCTCCAAGAGCAAGGCGGAGATCAAGTCGGCGGTTGGAGGGCTCGCGAGCGGCGACAAGTCGGCGCTCGGCACGGCGCTTCAGTTGGCGCGGCGGGAGCTTTCCCAGACAGCTCGTCCCGACGCGACGATGCTCATCATCCTCTTCTCGGACGGGCAGTCGAACGTCGGATCGGACGCGAAGTCGGAGGGCAAGATCGCGGTCGAGACGGGAATCCGGATCACGTGTGTCGGCATCGGGACCCTGATCAACCGGGCGCTTCTGGAGGAGCTCGCGGCGACATCGGGGGGAGCGTTTGCGGCCCGCCCGTCGGACGCGGCGCTCGAATCGGCCGTCCAGCATGCCTTCGTGACGGTGGCGGCGTCCGATGTGGTTGTGGAGAAGCACATTCCCGCCGGACTCGAGTGGATGAGCTCTGCGCCGGCCGCAAGCCAGGTGCGGATGGAAATGGACGGCAGCACCACGGTTCGCTGGGCGTTGGAAGAGGTCAAGCTGGGTCAGATCCTGCGCATCGACATGAAGCTTCGCGCGACGGGGAGCGGAATCCTCCTCACGGACGACGGTTCGACGGCGACCTACAGGGACTTCCGCGGCGTGGAGCAGAAGGTGGACATCGAGGCGGATCGATTGAGCGTCGTCATGCCGAACCGCGTGCCGCAAGCCGGATTCGGGTTTGAACCGGCGGCGCCGACCACGGCCGACCCGGTCGAGTTCCACGACGCGTCGGGCGACATCGACGGCGAAAAGACCGTGGCCGCCTGGGCGTGGGAGTTCGGAGACGGGACGACGGCAGACGTGAAGGACCCCGTCCACCGGTTTGCGGAGAGCGGCACGTACACCGTGACGCTCGTTGTGACCGACGACCGGGGGCTCGCGTCGAAGCCGTACACGCAAGAGCTCGTGATCGGGAACGCGCCTCCGACGGCAAGCTTCGCCGTTCTCGACTCGAACTCCATGGTTGTGGTGGCCCAGCCGCGCGTGGGCGTTCTGGTCATCCTCGATGCGAGCGCGTCGTACGACCTGGACGGGCGCGTCGTACGGTACGAGTGGGACTTCGGGGCTGACGGCGTCGTCGATGTCTCGACGGACGCGCCGGACGTGTCGTTCACGTTTGTCGAGCCCGAGGACTACGACATTGCGCTCTACGTCACGGACGACATGGGCAGTCGAGCGACGCTCGAGAAGACCGTGACGGCCGTGTCGAGCGTGACGGCGGCGCGGACGATCGAGACGTGCCTGCCCGAGGATCGGACGGTCCAGGGGGCCACGGTCACGGTGACCCTGTCGCTCCGCGCGAACACGACGCTGAACGGGCTTGCCGTGAGCGAGACGCTTCCGGCGGGTTGGACGTTCCGCTCCGTGGAGACCGACGGCGCGACGCTTCGCCAGAGCGGTACCACGGTAGAGTGGCTGTTCGTCGAGAAGTTCTCCGGCACGGGGTCGGACTCGCAGCGTGAGATTCGCTACACCCTGACGGCTCCGTCGAGCTCGCCGAAGGCGGAAGCGGATCCCGTGGCGATCCGAGGCTCCGTGGGGAGTTCGTCGCCGCGCCTCTTGCAGACGATCACCGGCGAGGATCGGGTGGTGCTTGCGAAGTACCTCTCCATCCCGATTGTGATCTCCCGGTGGAACGTCGAGACGTCGGCGATCGACCTGTGTCTCAGAGAGCTGATCGGCTTCGACCAAATCCAGTATGCCGTCTCGCTCTGGCTGTCCGGGGCGTCGGTTCCGTACACGAACAACGGCAAGATCGATCTGGTCATGATTCAGGACCTGATTGCCTATTGGCTGACGGGAAGCTCGGTGCACGACCCGCTCCCGTAGGGGAGTGGGTCGTCGCCGCCGGGCGTGATGAAGAGGGAGGGGGCCATGAAGAACGTACGACGCATATGGATTGTCGCGGCGGCGATCGCCGTCGCGGTTTCGTGGACGGCGGCGGCCGCGTGGAAGGCCGACTTCACGCCGTCCACGTACAACCCCGGGGTGGGTCAGGGCGTCAGCTTTGCCGTGTGCGAACCCTGTCTCACCGGCGGGACGTACACGTATCGATGGGACTGGAACGGGGATGGCGTCGTCGACGTCGAGACGCGCGACGCCGTGACGACGAACACGTACCTCGCCGCGGGCTCTTACGAAGTCGAGCTGACCATCGTCGACGGCGCCGGACGCCGGGAGTCTTGCCGCAAGGGGATCCTCGTGGGAATCGTCCCGTCCTTTGCGGTGAGGGATGTTCTCGCGCAGGCGGACGGGGCCATCCTCGTTGTCATCAGCATCCGTGTGGTGGCGTCCTCGTCGGCACTCGGATTCATCGAGACGCTGCAGCAGGGGTGGCAGGTCGAGCTGGTCGACACAGCCGGTGCGATGACGAACATCAACGCCGAGGCGCGGAAGCTCGAGGTGCTCTGGGGAAGCGCGTTCGAGCCCGGTGAAGAGCTCGTCTTCTCGTATCGCCTCTACCCGGGGTACGCGACGACGATTTCGCGGTTCTCCGGCGAGATGAGCGGATACGCCGGCGGAGTGCGTTTCGTGAGCGGCATCTGCGGGGTGCTGGGTCTGCCCTAACGAGAGTTCGAGAATCCTCGAGGTTGATAGGAAGGGGACGCGTCCCGCCCGGCGGCCGCGTCCTCTTCTTCTTCCTCTCTGCCGTTCTCCGGGTCCACCACAATGGGGACGACGGCCCCGGATCGACGTGCAGTCCAGAGGACGGCGATCGTGAGGCCGAGGAGCCCAACGGAGACGCCGAGGGCGATCGGGAAGCTGAGCCGAAGCGGAAGAAGGTTGCCGCCGGCGGCGGCGGCTACGGACGCCCCGCTGATGGCCGCAATCGCGGACGCGTACCGTAGGACGACGGGGCGCGGCACGACGGCGGCGAAGCGCGACATCGTCCGTCCCGTGACGCTTGCGTCCCACGCGAAGAGCGCCAAGGGAAGACCCACAAGACCGAAGGTGCGCGCCTCGACGCCGACGGCAAGAGCCGAGCAGGTGCCGACGCAGAGGAGCATCGGCAGCACGTGGAGCCGGCAGAAGGGGCGCCAGGCGGCGAGGGCGATCCACAGTCCCGCCGTGAGGCCCGCAGCGAGTGCGAACGTCCAAGGGTAGACGAGCGCGGCGCCCGCCACGGCGAAACCGGCAGACAGCCCAGCGAGGACGAGCACGGTGAGTCTCACGAGCGCCTCCTCCTCCCGCCTCGGTCCAGACGTGCCCGATGAAGGGCGACCGAGAGGGGTTCCTCGGTGTCCCACGAGAGCACTCGCACGCCCCCGCGGCGCATCTGTCGTATGGCCGTGTCTCGTCGCAGCGAGCGGATGCGGAGCGCAAGCGCCAAGGCGTCGTCGGCCTGCTCGACCGAAGCCTGTAGCTTCTCACTGTTCATGTAGACGACGAGCACGGAATACCCCCGGGCGGCGAGCTGGATCGGCACGTCGTAGTCCTCATCCCTCGGCAGGGAGGAGAGCAGGATCAGCTGCGACCCCGAAGGGAAGATGGACGCCGGAATCCCGGCAAGATCCTCGAAAGCGAAGCTTCGTACCGGTTTGGCCCGGACGATGGAGCCCAGGATGCGTTCGAGGTGGAACCGCCCTCCGGCGGGCTGGATCCAGTCGATGGATTGGCCGTAGAGAAGGAATCCGACGCGGTTCCCCTGGCGGATCATGTGCTCGGCCAGGCTGGCGGCGGCGCGGCAGGCCGCCTCGAACGTGCCGCGACCTGCAACGTCTACGTGAGCCTGCGCGCGAACGTCGAGGACCAAGGTGACGTCGGCCATTCTCTCCTGCTCGTACTCGTTGACGATGAGGCGGTCGGTGCGCGCGAGCGCGCGCCAGTTGATCCTTCGAACGTCGTCGCCCGGCACGTACGCGCGACAGCCGAAGAAGTCGACGCCCGGTCCCGCGGCGCGGGCCATGATGGGGCCGGCGAAGGCGTGCGTGCGGCGGGGCGCCAGGGTCAGGGGAGGGAGCTTCTCGGTCTCCGGGAGCGCGGAGACGTACGTCGAGCAGACAAGTTCGTGCTCCTGGAACGCAAGGGCGGTCCGGGTCCAGGATACGACCGTGACGTGGTCATGGAGATGGATCCCGCGGGTCGGCTGGAGCGAGTACGAGAGGCGGACATCCTCGTCTCGTCCGACGGGGCCCAGGTACGAGGGAGTCCCCTCTTGGACGGCCTGGTCGGTCGGCAGCACGTCGAGGACCCCGACGAGCGGCAACGGCTCGCCGCAGTTGGTGACCGTGACGGTGTAGCGGACGTCGTCGCCGGAACACACCCGGTGGGACGACGGGGTTCTCGAGATGTCGAGCTCGGGGTGAGGGAGCCGCATCCGCGCGACGAGCAGCACCGCGGCGTACGCGAGGGCGGGGATCGCGACCATGAAGAGGCCGGCGCTGCGCGTGACGAGCGCGGCGATCAGAATGCCGACGCTGATGCACGCGGCGATTGGGTAGCGAGGATCGGCCATCGCGCTAGGAGACCTTCGGGACCGGAGTCGCCTGGAGGATTCCCTGGACCACATCGGTCGTGGACGCCTGGCGGCTCCAGAATTCCGGGCGCAGGATCAAGCGGTGGGCGAGCGCAGGCACGACGAACCGCTTGACGTCGTCGGGCAGGACGTAGTCGCGGCCGTAGAGCGCGGCCCAGGCTCGCGACAGCTTGAACAGCGCCAGGGATCCCCGGGGGCTTGCGCCGACGTAGACGCTCGTGTGCTTCCTCGTGCGCCCGACGAGAGAGACGATGTAGTTCTGAATGTCCTCGTCGACGGCGACGTCCTCGACGGCACGCTGCATCTCGAGGAGCTCCTCGGCGGAGGAGACGGCGGAAAGGCTTACCTCTTCTTCCTTTCGCTCCGCGCGCCGCCGAAGAATCTCGACCTCTTCGGGCGGCTGGGGGTATCCGACCGTCAGTCGAACCATGAACCGATCGAGCTGCGCCTCGGGGAGAGGGAACGTTCCCTCGTATTCGATCGGGTTCTGGGTGGCCATGACAAGGAACGGCTTCGGGAGCGGCCGCGTCTCCCCGGTGATCGAGACCTGCAGTTCCTGCATCGCTTCGAGAAGCGCCGACTGCGTCTTCGGGGTCGCGCGATTCACTTCGTCGGCGAGGACAACGTGAGCGAAGATCGGGCCGGGAGCGAGGGCGAACTCGTTCTTCGCACGGTCGTAGATGTGGGATCCGGTGATGTCGCTCGGCAGGAGGTCCGGCGTGAACTGGATGCGACGGAAGTCGACGCCGAGGGCGCGCGCGAAACTCCGCGCAATCAGCGTCTTCGCGAGTCCCGGATTGTCCTCGAAGAGGACGTGACCGCCGGCGAGGATCGTCGCCATGACCTCCATCAGGACGTCGTACTTGCCGATCACCGCCTTCGAGACTTCGTCCACGACCCGGTGCGCTGTCTTCTCCACGTGCGAAATGGGGATCATTGCCTAGGCCTCCTCGCTTTCGCGTTCGAGGAACGCGACGGTCCTTCGGATGTAGGAATGAAACGCTGTGCCGGACAGCGCACCGAGGTCCTCCCTTTCCAGAAAGGCCGCTAGGTCCGGCTCCAGCTTTCGGCAGCGCTCGCGGACAAGCGTCCACGCCTCCTCCTCGCGCATGTCGAATCGCTGCGCGTCGATGCGAACGGCCAACCGGACGAGCTGGCTTGCGACCCGCGAC
The DNA here is from genome assembly GCA_041302745.1 of Candidatus Bipolaricaulota bacterium. Taxonomy (GTDB): domain Bacteria; phylum Bipolaricaulota; class Bipolaricaulia; order UBA7950; family UBA9294; genus JAPLGD01. Next base: position 34,573 of record JBFYQP010000189.1, read on the forward strand.
CTCGCGAGATGGCTCGATCGGGATTGGCGGATCGCGTCGACGAGGTACGCCAGCGTCCCCGCCGACGAGTCTTCGATCCGCGGGGTAGCGCGAGGGGCTCGCTCCGGCCGAAGCCGGTTGGCGAAGAAGAGAAGGACGGGCAACGCGAACAGAATCGGCACGAACCAGAGAACGATCTGCGGGAGGACGGCGACCGCCTCCCAGAACCGCGCTCCGTGCCGCATGGGAATCGAGAGGGCGAACAGGGTGAGAGCAAGGAGCACCGCAAGCTCCAGCACAACGAACGTGCCCTCCATCTTCTGCCTTCTCATGGGGTGGCCTCGGGGACGGGGTACGCGCTCGTGATCGCCGTCATGCACTGCAACGCACGGGCGGCCAGCGTTTCCTCCGGGCGGTGGCCGTAGTGGACCTCCTCAAAGAGGGTTGAGAGCTCGCCAATGGCTGCCCCGTCGAGACCGCCGTCCGCCAGAGCGGCCACGAACTCGCGCGGCGTCAGGCACGAGGGGTCGACCTTCGAGCGTTCGGCCAGCGCGTGGAGCATCTGCCGGTAGCAGTGCTCCACAGCGCCGCGCGGGTCCCTACCGAGACGGAGTTCCGCGACGGCGGCGCGAACCGGCGCCAGGATCTCCTCGGTCATGTCCTCCTCCGGAGCACGGCGCTTTCGCCGGAGGACGACGACGAGGGCGACGCAGAGGCCGAGCGCGACGACAGCGAGGATCCCCGTGATCACGAGAGTGCTCGGAGCCGTTCCTCGGCCCGTGTCCTCTCCCCCGGTTCCCAAGAGCTCGTCGATGCTCCGATACTCCGCGGGGCCGGCCTTCTCGTCTGTCAGGTCCGGGGAGGCGGCCGCGTCCTCCGCAGCTAGCTTCCCGTCTTCGTCCGGCCTGTTCATCTGGTAGAGCACGACGGTGATCGCGGCCACCAGCGTGGCGGCGAACACGACGTTCGCCCAGCGATGGGTCTTTCGTTGCGGTGCGCCGCCGGCGTTCTTCCGAAGGAGAAGGATGACCGCGAGGACGATGAGGCCGGTGGTCCCGTACGCGATCGCCAGGTCGATCGGGCGGAGTGGAGTCGGCGGCGTTCCCGCTCCCCCGCCGGCGCGCACCTTCACCGAGGTGTCTTCATCGAACGGGCGCCCCGACGTGAACGTCACCCGCTCCACGCCTGCGGCGAACAGGATCGCGATCACGATCAGCGCCGAGACGAGCCCGAGGGAGAGCAGGAGGACGGAGCGCCTCATGGTCTTCGAGCAACCTCGATTCCCAGTTCCTCGAGCTGCTTCGGCGCCGCGGGCATCGGGGCCTCGGTGAGCGGGCACATGCCGTTGGCCGTCTTCGGGAACGCGATGACGTCGCGCAGGGACTGTTCGTGTGCCATCAGCATCACCAGACGGTCGATGCCGAGAGCGAATCCCCCGTGCGGCGGCGCGCCGTAGTCGAGCGCCTCGAGGAACCACCCGAACCGAAGGCGTGCGTCCTCCTCCGAGATGCCGACGAGGCGGAAGATCCTCTCTTGGAGGGCGCGCGAGTGGATTCGGATGCTCCCACTGCCGAGTTCGATTCCGTTCAGCACGAGGTCGTATGCGTTCGAGCGGACGTGAAGGGGATCGGTCTCCAGCCGGTCGATCTCGTCCGCGTGGGGAGAGGTGAACATGTGATGGGCGCTCGTGAGGTGGGCTTCCTCGTCGAGCTCGAACAGCGGGAAGTCCGTAACCCAGAGGAACCTCCA
>JBFYQP010000199.1:0-2787 GCA_041302745.1 Candidatus Bipolaricaulota bacterium
GGCACCCGACGTCCATGAGCACCTTGCCGGTGCGCCTCGGCACATGGCGATCGATGAGCGCGAGGAGAACCAGGTCGCTCTCGCGGGGAGAGAGGCGGTACCGCTTCTGGTACTCGACGTACTCGCTCAGCATGTATGACGGCGGGGCGACTTCCAGAGTCATCGCGATCCCGTCCTCCTAGCACCAATGCCAGGAGTTTTACGCGGCGAGAGCATGAGGTTTCAGGGGGTACGCGCTCATCTTGATCTTGACCGCGCGGGGGAACTTCCGATCAGGTCGCCGGGGAACGAGCACGCGCCCGATGGCATTCCGCATCAATCGGATCCGTAGACCCGTCGGCCGCCGACAGAGGACGATGTCGCGCATGCACTCGCGCACTCGTTCGAGGGTCGTGGTGAAGCTCAAGCGCAACGGGGAGATGCCCTTCTCCTCCGCAACCTCGGCCATCACGTTCCGGACCGAGTTGTAGGCGAGGAGGAGACCGTAGAGTTCCTGCTCGACGCGCTGCGGCGTCTTGCTTCGGAAGAGGACCGCACGGTTGACCGTCGCACAGTCGCACTGATGCGTCTTCAGCTCGTCGATGCAGGTCTCCACATCCCACCGGTCGTGGTAGAGGGCCGCGATCTCGGCGCTCGGGATTGCCTCATGATCGCAGAGAGGCGTGAGGAGCCGGATCGTCTCCTTGGCCCCCTTCGGCCGATACGCGATGAGGCGCATCCTCCAGGTCTTCGGCATGTCCGGCCGAAGGCGGCGAACGTGGCGCGGCACCCGGACGTCGACGAGACAGTCGCCCCGCTCGAGCCGATACCGGACCTTCGGCTTGATGTTGCGTCCGATGCGGACGACAAAATCGCAAGCGTGCGTCGTTGCGATCTCCCACAAGAACTCGAAGGCGAAGAAATGGCGGTCCAGGAGGACCAGGGCGCCTTTTGCGAGGCGGGGGAGCAGGTCCCACGCCAAGGTGATCTCTCCGACCCGATACGCATCGTGCCTCACGGCGCGAACGACGCGCGTGCCGACGTCGACCAACGTCGCCACCCGCATCTGCGGATAGGCCGCCCGCCCCCGGCTCGCGCCGGGAAGACCGTACCACTCTCGATTCTTCCGGGTGTCCGGCGTCTTCGCCGTCGTCCCGTCGATCCCGAAGACCCGTCGCCCGTGAAACTCGAAGCCGGCGAACCGGTCGATGATCCGCCCGGCGCACTCCTCGAAGAGGCGCAGAAAGACATCGACCCCGAGGCGATCCCGGGCGTGGCTCAAAGACGTGGTTGCGGGAGGCCGACCATCCGGCCACCACATCGCCGTCCAAGTGGTCCCCGCGAACTTCTCCATCAGGTTCACGTACGACGTCCTGCGGAAGAAACCCATCAACACCACCAGGACGAACGTCAGGGCGTTCGGCAGTCGCCGCCGGCGTTTCGTTCCGCGCCCCGATGCCTGAAGAGCCCGCTCGATCTCCCCGAACGATAGCGTTCGTGTGATCGCTTCCAGAACCTCATCTTCGTCTCCCCACACGCTGCGTCCAATGCTACGATCCATCGTCGTCCTCTCCTGCGTAGAAATCTTCGTCGGTTCCTACGTGTAGTAGAGAGGACGACACTTTCATTTCCAAGGTCGGCAGGCTGCCCGATGGATCGGGCTACGACCTCGCTAAACTCCTGGCATTGGCCCTAGCCCCCGCCTCGTCGCCCGACACCAAGAGATCCTCGGCGCGCGCCTCGGCCGCGCCCGCCGCCCGCCGCGCCTCCTCGATCTCCCGCCCCAGGCGTTCGTGGAGGAGGAACATCTCCTCGAACCGCCGGTGCGCATCCCGAAGGTCCGTCTCCATCGTCCGCAAGCCGTCCTGGAGGACCGCCACCGTTCGCTCGGTGCCGTCGAAGACCTCGAGACACTGGTACCGCACCCACATATCCACGCGGTTCCAGACCGCCCGCCACCACGGCAGCGGCCGGCGAGCGAGGTTCTCGTCGATCGCCTCGTACGGTTGTGGGAGCGCCGGGAGGACCTCCTCTCCCCGCGCCCATCGGTCGAGGTCCTCGATCGCGACGCGGCACATCGGGTACCGGTCCTCCCCCTCCCGGGCCAGGAATCGGGAGACGACCGCGTTCGCCGCGGGCGGGAGATCCGGCGCCTCCGTCGAGGGAGGTGCGTACCGTCCCCGCCGGTGCGCCTCCAGGATCGCCGCCGGCGTCGCGCCCTCGAACGGAAGCCGCCCGGTGAGCATCCGGTAGAGGACCACGCCCGCCGCGTAGAGGTCCGACCGACGGCTCGCCTCCTCTCCGCGCGCGATCTCCGGCGCCAGGTACTCCGGCGTCCCCAGAATCTCGCCCGTCGCCGTCAGCGCCGTCGCCTCCTCCGACGCCCGCGCGAGGCCGAAGTCGGCCACCTTCGGTGCACCCGTCGCCTCGTCGATGAGGATGTTGCCGGGCTTCAAATCCCGATGGACGAGCCCGCGATCGTGCGCCGCCGCCAGACCGTCGAGAACGCCCCGAAAGAGGCGGAGCGCCTCCGCCGCGGGAACGCGTCCCTTGCGTTCGAGATGATCTCGAAGCGTTCGGCCCCGGACGAACTCCATCGCGATGTATCGGTAGCCGTCGGCCTCGCCGACGTCGTGGACGCGCACCACGTTCGGATGCTCGATCGCCGCCGCCGCTTGCGCCTCCCGCTCGAACCGGGAGACGAACGTCGCTTCGCCCGCCAGGTGCGGCCAGAGGACCTTGAGCGCCACCTCCCGCCCCAGGCGCTCGTCTCGCGCGCGGTAGACGACGCCCATCGCGCCGCGGCCG
>JBFYQP010000018.1:0-4634 GCA_041302745.1 Candidatus Bipolaricaulota bacterium
GGGGCGAAGCTCCTGTTGGACGGACGCTCGGTCAAGGTCGAGAGTCCTTGCCGGGTTGACTGTTTCGTGGGACCGACGATCTTCGAGAACGTGACGCCGGAGATGGCCATCGGGTCGGAAGAGATCTTCGGCCCTGTGATGAGCATCATGCGCGCCGGGTCGCTCGACGACGCCATCGCCGTCGCGAACGCAAGTCGCTACGGGAACGGCCACTCGATCTTCACCTCCAACGGAAGGAACGCACGGCGTTTCCAGTACGAGATCGAGAGCGGGAACGTCGGCATCAACGTCGGGATCGTCGCCCCAGTGGCGTTCTTCCCGTTCAGCGGCATGAAGGACTCGTTCTTCGGCGACTTGCACACGCAGGGCAGGGAGGCCGTCCGGTTCTTCACCGAGAGCAAGGTCGTCATCCAGCGGTGGTTCTAGAGAGCGAGGGAGGAGGACATGCTTATCCATACGGCGTCTGAGGGGATCTCCTTCGCCAAGGGCCTGGAAGCCGCAACGGCCCAGTTGTACGAGGCGATGGCGGAGCGATTCCCCGAGTTCCGGGATCGCGCTCTCGCCCACGCTGCCGAGAACAGACGATTCGCCGGCACGATCCAGCGAGTCTACCAAGAGGTCATCACCGACGCGATCGAGGGATGCTACTGCTTCCAGCTGGAGACGGAGGACTTCGGGCTGCCGGTCGTCGATCCCGTCGCCGGTTCCGTGCACGATGCCGTGGGACAGGCGGTCGCTGTCGAGAACGTCATGATTGACTTCTACTCCAAGGCACAGAAACAGGCGGACACACTGATGGCCGATATCCCCCGGGCCTTCGGCACGATCCTTAGGAAGCGCAACCAGCGTCTGGAAGCTCTGAAAGCCCTCTTGTGTCCGAGTCCCGAGAGGGCGTAGAGCCGCCCGTCCCCGGGAGAGCGTGATTCAGCCGTGAGCGGGCAGTGTGTTGCCCGATGTTCTTTGCCGCGCTCTACGCGCTGGTTCCGGAGCGTCGCCAGCAGATCTCGAGCCCCTTCAACGTGAGGTCGGGGTCATAGAGCTCGATCGCTTCGATCTCGCGGTGGTACAGCTCTCCCTTTCCGCCCGTGGCGACGACGCGCAGGTCGCGGCCGCACTCGGCGCGGAACCGCCGAATCAGCCCTTCGGTCAGGTCGAGGAAGCCGAGGACGACGCCGGCGCGGATGTTGTCCGCCGTGGTCTTCCCGATCACGGTGCGGGGCACGTCCAAGGAGACGGAAAAGAGCTGGGCGGTCTTCTCGACGAGGGCTTGGGCGGCGACCCGCATCTCCGGCGCGATGGCGCCTCCGACGAGGGCCCCTTGGCGAGAGACGACGTTGAACGTGGCTGCCGTGCCGAAGTCGACGATGAGAAGCGGTCCGCCGTAGATCTCGTACCCGGCGACGCAGTCCACGATCCGGTCTGCGCCCACCGACCACGGCTCGTCGACCTCGAGGCGGATCGGCGAGGTCTGCGGGCTGATCCACAGCACGGGGCCGCGAACCAGCGTCTCGAGCCCGGTTCGGAGCGGCGGGTTCAGGGCAGGAACGACCGACGCCACGGCCACTCCCTCGATCGCCTCTGCGGAGACGCTCGCCTCGGCGAGGAGGCTCCGGAGATCGAACCGCAGTTCGTCGCCGGTGCGGTTCCGATCGGTGGTGAAGCGCCAGCGTCCGACGAGCTGCTGGCCGTCGAAAAGCCCGACGACGATGTTGGTGTTGCCGACGTCGTAGGTCAGGAGCACGAGGTCCTCCTCTCGAGAAGCGGCGAGCCCGGCGGGAGCACGGTGTTGTCGATGAGGCGTGTCTTCCCGATCCGAACGGCCAGCGATACGAGCGTGCGAGGGCCGAGCGTCTCGGGTTCCTGGAGCGTGTTCGGGTCGGCGACGCTCACGTAGTCGACGTGCGCAAGCGGTTCCGCGTCAAGGAGGTACGTCATCGCGGACCGAATCCTTGCCGCGTTCCTCTCCCCGCTCTTCCAGAGGAATTCCGCGAGGTCGAGTGCCCGGCGCAGGACGGGGGCCGCGCTGCGCTCGGCGGGCGACAAGTACGTGTTGCGGCTGCTCATCGCCAGCCCGTCCGGCTCGCGGACGGTCGGGGCCACGACGAGTTCGATCGGGAAGTTGAGGTCCGCGATGAGCCGGTCGACGACGAGCGCCTGCTGGGCGTCCTTCTGGCCGAAGTAGGCGTGCTGGGGTCGGACGAGCAGGAAGAGCTTGGCGACGACGGTGGCCACGCCTCGGAAGTGGGTCGGTCGAGAGGCTCCCTCGAGCCGCTCGGTGATCCCGCCGATCGTGACCCACGTGGCGTACCCGGGTGGGTACACCTCGGCGTCGGAGGCGGGGGCGAAGACGAGGTCGGTTCCCGCCGACTCGAGCATCGCGAGGTCCCGGTCGAGGTCGCGCGGGTACGCGGCGAGGTCTTCGGTCGGGGAGAACTGCGTCGGGTTGACGAAGATGCTCGCAACCGCCGACGCGCACTCCTTGTGGGCGCGGCGAGCCAGGGAGAGGTGGCCTTCGTGGAGAAACCCCATCGTCGGCACGAAGCCGACGGGCTCGGGGAGGCCTGCGCGCAGGGCGCGGAGTTCCGAGATGGAGCGGGCGAGCCTCATGGCAGGTTCGAGAGGGCCTCGTCGACCTCTCGAAGAACCTCCTCCGAGACGGAGAAGCTCTGTGCGGCGCCCGGGAAGCTGCGCGCGAGCACGTCGTCGCGATAGCGGGTCACGGCGTCGCGGGCGACTTCGGCGAGGTGGGCGTACGGCTTCGTGTGCTTTGGGACGAAGCCCGGGACCCAGCCGAGGATGTCGCTCACGACCTGGATCTCGGCGTCGCAGTGGGGGCCGGCGCCGATGCCGATCGTCGGCACGACAAGGCGCTCCGTGACGCGCCGCGCAATCTCGGACGGGACGCACTCGAGGACGATGGAGAAGACGCCCGCGTCCTGGAGAGCGAGCGCGTCCCGGATCAGCTCCCGCGCGCGTTCGCCCGTCTTGCCCTGGACTTTGAATCCGCCGAGCTGGTGGACGGACTGCGGCGTCAGGCCGATGTGGCCCATCACGGGGACGCCGATCGCGGTCAGCCGGCCGATTGTGTCGGCGGTCGCCCGTCCGCCCTCCAGCTTCACCGCCTGGGCGCCGCCTTCCTGCATGCAGCGGCCGGCGCTCTCGATCGCCTGGGCGGCCGATCGATGGTAGGTCATGAACGGCATGTCCGCGACGACGAGGGCGCGGGTTGTGCCGCGCACGACGGCGCGGGTGTGGTGCAGGATGTCATTGAGGGTGACCGGGATCGTGTTCTCGTACCCGAGGACGACCATTCCGAGGCTGTCCCCGACGAGCAGGAGAGGAATCCCGGCCTCGTCGGCAATCCGGGCGGTCACCACGTCGTACGCCGTCAGACAGACAAACCGCTCGCGTCGCTCCTTCCAGCCTCGGATGTCGGCCGTCGTCACGCGCATGCGTCGTCATCTCCTTGTCCATCTCCCAGGCTTCTTGCCAGCCGCCGCGCGGTGGCCGCGTCGATCCGCCCCTTGGCGAGCGCGATCGGGAGGGTCCGGCGCGCGAGTTCCTTGTACAACGTCCTGGCTTCGGGCGCAACGCGATCGAGGACTGCCAGATGGCGCTCGATGGTTCCGACATCTCCGCGGGCGATCGGCCCGGTGAGCGCGGCAGGAAGGCCTACTCGATCGAGGTTCTCGACGGTTCCGCGTACGAGGGGGAGCAGCGCGCGAAGACCCTCTTCCTTAGAGAGGCCGAGCTCGCCCCACAGCCCGGCGGCTAGATCGAGGAGCGTGACCAGGTAATTCGAGGCGATCGCGGCGCTCAAGTGGTAGACGGCGCGGTCGCCGCGCAGCGCGAGCGGGCGGCCGCCGAGGGCGACGGCCATCGCCTGGAGGTCGGCCAGGAGTCCTTCGGTCGACGCGTCGATCGCGATCGCGCTTCCGGGGAGGTTCCTCCGCGCCTGTTCCTCCGTGGCGAACGACTGGAGCGGGTGGAAGGCGCCGACGGCGGCTTCTTGCGATCGAGGGCCGGCGAGCAGGTCGAGCGACGCGGCGCCGTTGCAGTGGACCACGGCCTTGTTCCGGCTCCAGCGGATTCCTCCAGCGACGGAGGCGATCGCGTCGTCGGGGACGGTGAGGAAGACCACGTCGGCCTGGTCCGCGACGTCCTGCGCTAGTGGGACGGCGCGGGCTCGCGCGCCGCGCGCGGCAGCGGTTCGGCGTTCCGCGCTCCGGCTGTAGACGGCGGCGACGGGGTAGCCTGCGCCGGCCAACGCACCGGACAAGACGGTTCCGACGACGCCCGCCCCGATGAACCCGAGGCGCGGCCGATCTGCGGGCTTCATGTCTCCCCTACCCAGGCCCCGTGAGGAGTGCGGCCACGCGGTCGAGGATCCGTTCCGCGATGGCTCGCTTCGCGGCGCGCGGAAGCTCCTCCGCTCCGTCCGCATCCACCAAGGCGACTTCGTTCTCCTCGGAGCCGAACGGGGCGCTCGCGCCTCCGACGAGGTTTGCCACGACGAGGTCGAGGTTCTTCTGCCGAAGCTTGGCGCGCGCGTTGTCGATCAGATTCTCGGTCTCGGCGGCGAAGCCGACCTTCACCGGGACGTCGCCGATCGATCCGAGGACGTCGGCTGTGCG
>JBFYQP010000051.1:0-4128 GCA_041302745.1 Candidatus Bipolaricaulota bacterium
TGCGTGAGCGACTCCTTCAACAGCGCGTAGTCAGGGATGCCAAGATCGCCGGAATCTCCCCGCAGGACCGCCAGGTGCTCGACGTGGATCATCGCCGCGACAATGCGTGCCTGCTGGAGCAGTTCGACGCGCAGCGCCCGATCGGCATCACGTGCCGTAAGCCACGTCGCAACCGATACGAGAACCCCCGCAACGGCAAAGGCTGCGCTCCACCGCCACGCCGACCGTCGCGATGCAGATGCCTTCTTCCCCGTTCCTCTCGCGCCCTGGCTGCTCATGTCGTCGTGCGTGCTCCGCCCTCATCGAACGTTTCCGCGTAGGGCAGAGGCAGTCCAAGGCGCCCAGCAAGGCTGTTCACTTCATCCTTCAGCTCGCCGATCCTTTTCTCGCGCCCGAGCGTCACGGCGTACCAGCGCCGCAGTTCCTCGACCTGCCGTTCCAGCGCCGTCTCGACCCGCCTCCGCTCCGTGATGTCGGTCGCCACACTCAGGAGCACCGGCTTCCCGTCCCACACCGTCTGTCTGACGTACACCTCGAGCGGAAACGTCGACCCGTCGCTGCGGATGTGTTCCACTTCGAACCTCGCTTCACCCTCCTCGGCGATAATCCGCATCCGCTCGTCGATCCGATCTGCGCTCCCGGGCACATCCACGTCGCGGAGGTTCATGGCCATGAACGGCGCCTCGGCGTAGCCGTGGAGCTGGAACGTCCTCTGGTTGGCGTACAGGAATCGCCCCTCCCGATCGTGGACGGTAATCGAGCTCGGCGCCGCGTCGAGCATGGCGGCAAGGGTGCGCAGCCGCTCCTCATCCCGCTTGCGCCCCGTGATGTCCGTCAGGGTGGCGAAGGAGCCCCCGAACTCGCCCGCCTCGGTCATGAGCGGCGTGGCGCTGACGATGGCCCAGATGACGGCTCCATCCTTGCGGCGAAATCGCCGCTCGTACGTCTCGCGGCGCCCAGCATGCCTACGAGCCATGCTCTCACGGTGCGCCGCCACATCCTCGTCAAGCAAGAACCCCTGCGCGGAGTGCCCGAGCATCTCGCCCGGCTCGTAGCCGAGCATTTCGGCCATGCGCGCATTGACGAAGGTGGTTCGTCCGTCGCCGTCGATCGCCCAGACGCCCACAAGCGTCGTCTCCACCATCGACCTGAAAAGCTCTTCGCTTCTCTGCAAGGCCTGTTCGGCCTGCTTCGGCTGCGTGAGGTCGGTCGTCGTTCCCGAGATGCGGACCGGCTTGCCGCCGGAGTCGCGCGTGATGCGGCCTCGCGTCAGTACGGGGACCCAGTGACCGTCCTTGTGCCGCCGGCGGGACTCGACCTCGAAGTGATCGGCGCCCCGCTCGAGCGCCGCCGTGTAGACCTGGTTGACTCTTTCGGTGTCCTCTGGGTGTGAGAGGCGAGTCCACGTCTCGCGCGTTGCCGGAAGCTCTCCGGGCACGTAGCCGACAATCTCCCACCAACGAGGCGAGTAGTACATCTCGTCGGTCGCGAGTCGCCAGTCCCACCATCCATCGTTTGTGCCTTCGAGAACCAGGGCGAGACGCGCTTCGCTCTCCCTGAGATGCGCCTCCACCTGCTCTTTGTCGCGGAGAGTCGCCTCGAGCGACGCGACGCGGGCCTCAAGCTCGCGCCGACCCAGCATCGCGTCGTCTTCCCGCGGCATCCTCAACTCCTCGGCGAACGTGCCAACGGCGGTTCTCTCCGATTCAAGGTGTCCGCTGGCTCTCGACTCCGCGACTACTCTATGGCAAGTTGCCGGGGAAGCCTACTTGGGCGGGGCGAACCAGATCCAAGGCGAAGCGAGAACGGACCGGCGACTGCCTGGCGCAGGCCATGTCCGGGCGACACGGCTGGGCCGCATCCGAACAGCCCTACCCGTGGAAGTTGTACACGAAGACCGTCTCTCCACCGCTCGCGGTCTCGTGGGCGCCCGTGGACCGATACAGCGCCACGGCCGCCTCGTTCGCGGGACTCGTCTGAACCCACATCTTGACGACGTTCTCCGGGGCGCACACGGACTTCAGGAGCTCGATCATCGCCCTCGCGACTCCCCGTCGCCGATGGTTGGCAGCGACTTCAATCTCGTAGAAGAGCGCCATTCTGCGGTTCCCGTCGATTCGATCCAGCAGGTAGGCGAGTGCGAAGCCGATCGGCTCGCCGTCCTCCGTCGCGACGATCAGAACGTTGTCTGCCTCCACCAGGAACGCGCGAACGTGCTCCAGGCTCGGCCAGGGACCGTTCTTGCCGATCTTGACGCGGCCGATCGCTTCTCGCGCCAGCGGTGCGCCGTCTTCCGTGAGCCGTCTGCACTCCATGGCATCCTCCGCGGACCCAGCGCCGCGGTGTGCGCCAAGCCCGCTCGATCATACGAATCTCACTCCGAGCGGACGAGATCCGCGCACGGCCGCAGTCAACCGACGCCGGCCCGTAACGCAAGACCCATCGACCCAAGGAGGAGGGCCGTCGTCGCCACGGTAACGAGCCACAGGCGCCGATCGAGAGAGAACATCGGCAGGCCCATGAGAAGGATCGCGCCGAAGAAGAGAACGAGGTAGGGCACGAGAACGGCCGGACGCGCCGGCGATCGGAACTCGATCGGGGCGATGTACTCGACGACGACCATGAGCAGGACGAAGGCCAGAAAGGCAGCCGGGCCGGCCCACGCCAGACAGAGCGACCTGGCGCGGATGAACGCGACCAGGGCCGCTGTCGCGGGAATGGCGAGCGCCATGATCACGAGCCCGAGGACATGGTTCGTCGCCAGGCTGCCGGCTCGCAGGCGCGACAGAAATCCCGCCGCCTGCAGGAGATTCACCGCATTGACGACCGCCCACACCGTGAGGTCGGGCCAGGACATGGCGGCTTGGGTCGGTGCGGTCACGATCTCCCGTCCGTGGGCTCCGCCCGGGGAGCGCGCAGGCGAGAGCGCAGCTCGTCACCGAGCAGCTCCTCGAGGTACGGCGTGACGTGCCAGTAGTTCTTGAGCGCCTCGTACTCCTGCACAGACTCGACACTTCCACCCTCGGCCATCTTGACGGCACGGATCATCAGGTTCTTCGCGGTGTGCTCGTCTGAGACGAATTGAATCACGTCCGTGCGGTACCCCACGATCCGGAGGATCGCCGCCCGGAATGCGTCGGTCAGGATGTCTCCCAGGCGCTCGTCGAGGATCCCGTGGCGCGCCACGGCTCGGAACGGGTCAGGCACGGAGATGTGAGACAGCTGCTCCTGCAGTTCATGCTGGCAGCAGGGCGCGGTCAGAATGACCTTGCTGCCCCAGCGAATGCCCCGCGCCAGGGCATCGTCTGTGGCTGTGTCGCACGCGTGCAGGGCGACCACGACATCAGGGACGACGGCAGGCTGGAAGTCGGCGATGCAACCGACTTCGAACGTGAGCCGGTCCCACCCCAGCGCCCGCGCCTTCTCCCGGTGCCGCTCCAGGAGATCGGCCTTCACGTCGACGCCGACGACATCGGCGGACCGCTTCAGGATGCTGTGGAAGTAGTGGTAGATGGCGAACGTCAGGTAGGCGTTTCCGCAGCCGCAGTCGACGATGTGAACGCATTCCTCTGTCCCCAGAGCGAAAGCGCCGGTCTCCTCCACCAGCCGCAGGAACTCGTTGATCTGCCGAAACTTGCCCTGCCGATCTGCTTTGACCTTGCCGCTCTTTGTCAGGATTCCCACGGCCCCCAAGAACGGGGCCGAGTCACTGACGGACAGAACCTTTTTCTTCTCGCGATCGTGGGACAGATCCACGCTTGCGCACGGATCGGCCAACGGGGTCTCGTGGAGGAGGGCATCGCCCTTCTTGGTGATCCGAACGTCAAGGGCGCCGGTGGCTGTCTCCACGTGGATGTTCTTGAACGGAAGCGCAAGAATCGCCTCGATCCTCTCCACAACGTCTTCGGCGGCGTAGTTCTTGGTGATGTCCTTCTCTTCGTCGAAGTGCGAGACCTGCCAATGAAGCTCGCCCTTGATCCGCACCGGGCGCACGACGACCTTGATCCACGGAAGCGTGGCGCCGCTCTGGCGGCCGCTGAATACGGCGCGCACCAAAGACTCGCCGGCAAGGATGCGTTCGAGAACTCGCTTCGCGTAATCCCCAGGTGCTTGGCTCATCGGAGAAGA
>JBFYQP010000084.1:0-7522 GCA_041302745.1 Candidatus Bipolaricaulota bacterium
CCGTGAGACGTCGCCCGCCTCGGAAGCGCAACAGCGCAGCTGCTCCGCGCGAAGGCGCCTCACAAGACGTCTCACAGCGACGAGCGTCGTCACGACGACCGCCACGAAGAGGATCACAAACGCGAGCGAGAAGAGGCCCATCTTGACGAGCGCTTCTTCGTCTGCCCCCAGCCGCACGAGAACCATCGGGCCGAAGTCGTACAAGCCGTGGACGAGCACGGCGATCGCAAGGCCGCTCCACATCGCGCCGCGTCGAAGCAGAAGCCGCTCTTGGGCGACGTAATACCCAAGGATCGCGCCCATGGCCGCGTGCATGGGAACGGACGTCACGCTCCGCATCACGGCGACGATCCATCCTCCCTCGGCGACGTACATCGCGTTCTCGATCGCGGCGAAGCCGAGGGCGGCCGTTGCGCCGTACACGATTCCGTCGATCGGCTCGTCGAAGCTCTTGCGACGCGCGCAAAAGCAGGCGATGACGAGGAGCTTGAGGAGCTCCTCGGGAACCGCCGCGACGACGAACGCCTCGTACGCCGCGCCCGCGAGGACCCCGAGCGACCGTCCCTCGACGGCAATCAGGATGAACTCGATCACGGCCGCCGCCAGCGTCGTCGCCGTCCCGAGGAAGAATGTCCGGACAAGAACGGCGCGCGGCTCGCGGCGCACGTCCCGCGTGTAGAAGTAGGCGAGCAAGAGCGCAATGGGAAGGACCGTGAAGACGACGGCGACCGCGACTCGGATCTCCCCCACGCCCTTCGCCCGACGGGCCCGTCGAGCCCCACCTCCCCTGGGTTGAATCGGATCTCAACATAACAGGACCCACGACACCGGTCAACAGCCTCATCCGGGCGGTCCGATTTCCGGGGACGCCGCTCGTCCGGTAGAATCCCGCCGACGCCCTTCGGCGAACGCAGCGTCACACCGAACCTTCCGCCGGAGGTTGCGGGAGGAGGACCGTGAATCCGAAAGAAGCCGCGTTCTATTCGGCCATCGAGGCGTTTGTCGACGAGTTCCTGAGCGAGTCGCCGATCGCCGCCACCGAGCTCGGAGACCATCGATTCGACCGGTTCCTCGGCGACCACACCCCCGACGCGCTGCGGCGCCAGGAGGCGCACTTGCGCGAAGCGCTGGGAAGCCTCGAAACGATGGACGCCGCAGCCTTTGGGCCGGATGCGGCCATCGACCACACCGTGATGGTTCGCCTCGTTCGCGCCTTCCTCCGCGACTTCGATCCCTTGCGCTCGGAGGAACGCTCACCCGGCGCGTACGTCGAGGAGTGCCTGGGAGGCGTCTTCCTCCTCCTGATTCGCGACTTCGCGCCGTTCAGGAAGCGAATGCGATCCGTCCTCGGCCGCCTGGGCGAGGTACCCCGCGTCCTCGCCGAGGCGAGGCAGAATCTCGTCCCCGAGAGCATTCCGCCCGTGTGGGCGGAGATGGCGATCGAGAGTGCGACGCAGGGACGCGGGCTGTTCACGGTCCTCGTCCCTCTGCTTGCCCTACGCACACCGTGGCTCTTCCCGCAGATCCTGGCCGCCTCTCGACGCGCCGCGGCCGCGCTCGACGACTACGCCCGATTCCTGCACTCGGACGTCCTGCCGCGGGCGAAGGGCGATTTTGCCGTAGGCAAGGTCGTATTCGAGGAGATGCTCCACGACCAGCACCTCCTCGACGTCTCGGCCGACGAACTCCTCGAGATCGGGCACCGTCTGTTCGACGAGACGCACCGGTCGATGGACGACCTGGCGCGGAAGCTCTCCCCGACGAAGACGGCCCGTCAGATCCTCGACGAGGCGAAGAAGCGACACCCCGACGCGAGGGGTCTGCTCGCCGCCTACAAGCAAGAGGTCGCGAGGGCCCGCGCGTTCGTCGTCGAACGTGGGATCGCGACGATCCCCGAGGGCGAAACCCTGAGGGTTCGACCCACACCCGCCTACTTGCGCGGCGTCCTTCCGTATGCGGCCTACATGCCCCCCGGCCTTCTCGAGCCGAGGCAGGAGGGCGTCTTCCTCGTGACTCCCGTATCCAAGCGCGCCTCCGCCGAGGCACAGGAGATCAAGCTGCGCGGCCACAACACCGCCAAGCTTCCGATCACGGCGCTGCACGAGGGATACCCGGGACACCACCTGCAGCTCGTTCACGCGAATCGCACCCCCACGCTGCCGCGAAAGCTCGCGTCCGCGCTGTCGAGCCTCTTCGTCGAGGGGTGGGCCTTCTACTGCGAGGAGTTGATGGAGGAACTTGGGTTCCTCAGCGACCCCGTTCAGCCGCTTGCCCGCCGCAAGGACCAACTGTGGCGCGCCGCGCGGATCGTCCTCGACGTCTCCCTGCACACGCGCGGCATGACGGTCGAGGAGGCGATCGCCTTTCTCGTCGACCGCGTCGGCCTCGAACCCGGCGACGCGAAGGCCGAAGTGCACCGATACACCCAGAGCCCGACGCAACCGATGAGCTACCTGATCGGGAAGCTGGAGATCGTCAAGCTCATCGCCGCGTACAAGGCGAAGCGCCCGGGTGTGCCCTTGCGCGAGATCCACGACGCGATCCTCGCCTGTGGATCGCTCCCGCCGAAGTTGATGGCGCAGAAGCTGCTCGCCGACTGATGCGGCGTCGAGCCCGCATTGCGTCTACGAGACACGCCGCGCGCGGAGCGATTCGATCTCGCCTTGGGCAAACGAGGCGAACGTCGGCAGCCCGTTCGCCAGAGCTAGAAGACCCGCGGCCGTCGCCTGCTTCGCATAGGCGAGAGAACCGAGGGCGATCAGCTCCCGCCATGCCGGGAAGCGCTCCAACGCCCACGCGGTCGCCGCGGCCTTGGAGGTCACGACGTCGCCGGTCTCCCAGCTGTACAGGAGCCGGCACAGGTTGAGGACGCAGTACCCCGGGTAGTCCGCGAGGTGTCGCTTCACGTAGTCGAGCTCGCCGTCGAGAGCCTCGTCGAGTTCCGCGCGCGTCGGGGACGCAAAGATCGTCCTTGGGTCCGGGCCATGGAGCACGGCGACGCGTCCTGCGAGCATGTGCGCGCGGTGGAGAGCCCAAGACTCGTCGACGATCTCCGGGAAGAGGAGGTGGCGCGGACGCCCTGCCCGGCGCGCATCGTCAAGAAGGACGTAGTACCCGTCGAGATCCGTTCCGACAGGGGACACTTCCCGTTCCAGGCGCGCGTGGAGCTGCAGGAGATTGGCGCGCTCCTCCTCGGTCGGGGCCGCGACGAGGACCGCGTGGAAGTCGACGTCGCCCGTGTGCTTCGTCTCGGGGAAGGTCACTGCGCCGTAGATGTAGACGGCGTAGAGCTTCTCCTGCAAGACACTCCGAACGCCGGCGGCGAACTCCTCGCACAGCCCGCGGAACTCAGGAAGAACGCCCACGGCTCGCTCCTTCCTCGCCACACAGTGCCCGCAGCTCCTCGCTCATGGACGCTTGCGCCACGACGCGGTACGCGGGGCGATACAGAGCGACGTACTCGTCCGAATGGTGGATCGCGGGATACCCCGACCGCCGCATGCGCTCACCGAACGCCACGACGTCCGCCTCCCGAAATCCTAGTCGCCCCTCACGCACGAGCTGCGCCGCTTCTGCGAGACCTGCTTCGAGCCGCTCCGGCGATCCGCGGAACTCCCTCGCCGTACGCACGAACGCCTGAAGCAGCGACTCCGGATCCAGCCCCACGCGAACGTACGGACGCAGATGAACGCGCACAATGGCTCCGTCCGGCACGACAACGTCGACGAGCGGTTCTTTAAGACCCGGCCCCATCTCCCCGATCTCCTGAGTGAGCCTCGCGCGAGCATACGCCTCGTCCGTCACCGCGTGTTCGCTGCCCAGCGCGCCTTGGTGCAGAAGCTTGTAGACGTCGCCCATCTGCCAGCCCGGGTACCGCTCTGCGTGCTCGATCAAGATGTCGCGCATGAGAGCGATTCTCCCCCACGAGCCGTCTCTCGCAAGGATGTACGACTCGGCCCACGTCCCCCCGGACTCCGCCCGCCTCAGGGCAGGGTCGCCGGGTCGACGAAGAGCACCAGGGCATCCTGGCCGCCGCCCGCGATCGGTTTCGTGTGGCCGACAACAACGACTTCGCCCGTCTCAAGCCGGCACACGTCTTCGATCCGCTCCCGCGCCTCGGGGTCGCCGCACCGCGTCGTCCAGAGGACCTTTCCCGCGTTGTCGAGCCGCAGGAAGAGCGCGTCCGTCCGCGTCGGGTCCGTGGCCGAGCCGGTACCGCAAATCAGGAAGTCCCCGGCATCGAGGCGCACCGCCCCCGCGCCGAAATCGAAGGTCGCCGCCTCCTCGATCCGCTTCGCCCAGCGACGCTTCCCCACGCCGTCGAACGACGCAACCACCACGCCCTCAGCCTCGCTCTGCTGCGAGTCGCCGTACCCGACGGCCAGCACCGTCTCGTCCTCGCCGAGGAGGACGTCCTCGAGCACGTTCGTTATTGACCATCCCATTTGCGCGGAGCCACTCACCTGCCCGTCCGCCGTCACCCGCACGATCTGACCGTCGTAGTTCCCACCGGACGTTGTCGTCGTGCCGGCAATCCTGAAGTCCCCATCCGGCTCTTCTTCGATGGCGTAGCCGCGGTCGTTGCGCGCCCCACCCGCCGTGGCTGCCCACAGCTCGGTTCCTGCCGCGTCGACCCGCACCACCCAGAGATCCGACCCACCCTGCCCCGCCGACATCGTGTACCCGCAGAAGACAAAGCCTCCATCGCGCGTCGTGCAGACGCCGAGGGCCATGTCCGGGCTTCCGCCCCCGAACGTCTTCGCCCACACGACACTCCCATCGCTCGCGTACTTGACGAGGAGCGCGTCCTCCAAACCCTCACCCGCCGAGGTCGTGAACCCGGCCACAACGCATCCCCCGTCCTGCGTCGCGCAGATCCCCTGTCCGTAGTCGCGGCCGGGCCCGCCGAACGCCTTGGCCCACAGGAGGCCGCCGTGAGCGTCGAAACGCATGACGAGAACGTCCGCGGAGCCGCTCGGCGCAGAGAACGTGTACCCGGTTACGGCGAACCCGCCAGGCATCGCGGCGACGGAGATCGCGCCGTCGGCGCGCCCGCCTCCCAGCGTCTTTCCGCGCGCGACCGGCGCGCCAGGACCGACCGACCCTTCGGCCACTGCGAGCTCTTCGTCAACGAACGCTTCAAGCGAACGAGAGAACGATTGCGTCGCGTCGAGGGCGCGGCCGATCTCCTCCACGTTCTCGATCGGGAACGCATACCAGCTCGTCCCAGTCACCAGGTTCCCGTCCCGCAGCGGCACGTCCGTTGACCGGCTCGGCGCGCACTGCCCCCCGGCGTCGGTGCACTTCTTGAAGAGCGCGGAATGGCAGAGCACCGAACGCCCTTCGACCAGCCCCGCGTCCAACAGCACTCCGAACGCCGACGCCCCGACGTAGAGGGCAAGTCCCTCGGCGTCGGCCGCCCGAACGAGGTCGATCGCGAGAGGGTTCGAGCGGATGTCCTGGGCCACTTGGCCGATGCTTCCCGGGTCGACGGGCCGCGTCACCAGGAAGAGCACATCGAACTCCGAGGCGCCCGGAATCCCCGCCACCGTCCGATCGACGCGGATCGCCGCCCCCGCGTAGTCGAAGGCAGGGATCGTCTCGCTCACACCCGCAAACGTCACCTCGTACCCCAGTCGGTCCAGGCTCGCCGACCAGACCCCGACGTTCGCGGCGTAGGAGTCACTGAGGAGAAAGAGAACCGAAAGGCCGTCCGATAGGTTCGGCGCCGCTCCGGCACGTCCGACCCCACACAGACAGCTGACCACAATCAGAAGCAGAAGACGCTTTTCTCTCGACACAGCGGACCCTCCTCGACCGGCGCTGCCGGGAAGTGAACTCCGCGCGCGTCTCCGACCCGTCTCGGCGGAGCGTCTCGTCCGGCCCCCGGTTTTCGGGAACCGCGTCAGGCGCGCTTGCGGGCGACAAACGGACGGCCCAGCGGCTCGACGAGGTGGGCGAGGACCGGGCCGAGGAGGGCCGAGAACAGGATGAACGCGGCGGCCAGCGGGCCGAAGCTACGCTCGACGCCGGCCGCCACCGCCAGCCCGGCGATGACGATCGAGAACTCGCCGCGTGCGATCAAGACGGCGCCTGCGCGCAGCCGGCCCAAGGGACGGACGCCCGCGCGCCGCGCCGCCCACCACCCGGCGACGAGCTTCGTGACAGCCGCGGCCGCACCTAGGCCCGCAGCGGGGACAAGCACGGGCAAGAGCATCGTCGGGTCGATCTGCAGTCCGAAGAAGACGAAGAAGACGGCAGCCAGAAGGTCGCGGAACGGGCCGAGCTGCTGCCGCGCCCGCCGGACCAGAGGGCCGGAGACGGCGATTCCGACCAGGAATGCTCCGATGCCCGCCGACACCTGCAGCCGCTGTGCCAAGCCGGCCACGAGGAGCACGAGGCCGAGGACCCCGAACATCGTCGCTTCCTCCGAGCGGTGGGCGACCAGTCGGCTCACCGCTCGTCCATAGCGAATTGCGATGAACAGGACGGCGCCCACGGCGGCGAGCGCGATCAGGATCGCAACCGCACCCTGGGCGGGGCTCTGCCCGATCAGAAGCACTCCCACAAGCGGCAGGAACAGGGCCATCGCCAGGTCCTCGAGGACGAGGACCGACACAACCGCCGGAGTCTCGGGGCTCGATATCCGCCCGAGATCCCTCAGCACGCCGGCGGCGACGCCCGAGCTTGAGATGTACGTGACCCCGCCGAGCATCACCGCCGCGAGGGGACCCCAGCCAAGGAGGAGGCCGGCGACAAGGCCGGGAGGAAAGTTGAGGGCCAGGTCCACAAGACCTGCCGGGAGGCCGGAGCGAAGGTGCGAGCGGAGCTGCTCGCCCGAGTACTCGAGACCGAGCATGAAGAGGAGCAGAAGCACGCCGATCTCCGAGCCGAGATGAACGAGGTTTTCGCTCAGCGCGACCGGGAGTAGGCCGCCTTGGCCCAGGGCGAGACCCGCGAGGAGATAGAGAGGAATCGCGGAGAAGGCGAACCGGTTCGCAAGTCGCGTGAGGACGGCAAGACCGATCACCACGGCCCCGAGTTCGATCAGAATCAGTGAGAGGTCGTACGCACCAGCGCTGGGCATCGTCCCGAGATTACTACACGTCGGAGGTCGCGGCACAGCCGATAGACCGCAACAACGCCCTCGCGTCGGCGACTCTGCCGGCGAGAGAAGCTCCCGGACATCGTGCATCCAGTGGATGCGGACACGCCACGGCGGACAGCCGACTGCACCGATTGCCCGGAGCGCACCGCACAGGGTTCTTTGCGGGCAACGCCCGCTGCCGCCAATCTGCGCCCGTCGACGAGGGCTACTTCGCGAAGTGCTCGCGGGTCTTCGCCGCGATCTGGCGATCCGTCATCTTGTCGACCGTCTCAACCGGAGCGACGCGCCCGCCGAGTTTGCTCTTCTCAAGTCGCTTCTTCAGCTCGCCCTTCGCCTCTCCGGGCCCGAATATGAAGATGGCTTCTGCGTCGCCGATGGCGGCGATCACGGCGTCATAGTAGGCGTTGAGGTGTC
>JBFYQP010000091.1:0-3639 GCA_041302745.1 Candidatus Bipolaricaulota bacterium
CGCTGCAGACCATTCCCGGCGTCGTTTGCCGGAAGCCCGAAGGCGCCTTTTACATCTTCGTCCAGTTCCCGCAGATCGACGACTCCGAGGCATTCGCCAAGTACCTGCTCACCGACTTCCAGACGGACGGCGAAACCGTGATGGTCGCCCCGGGCGCCGACTTCTACGCAACGCCGGGCCGCGGGACGAATGAGATCCGCGTCGCCTACGTTCTCGAAGAGCCGAAGCTTGTCCGCGCCGTCGAGGTTCTGAAAGCCGGCCTGGCGGCCTACGTCGAGGAGAAGGCGAGCGTTGGCGCGGCGCGATGAAACTGCCCATGGCAACGGCCTTATCGCGGCGCGATGAAACAGCCCATGGCAACGCCCTTATCGCGGCGCGATGAAGAGGCTCATGGTCACGGCGTCATCGTGAGCACGATGAAGAGGCACTCGGCTCCAGCCTTCCCGCAACCGCAATGAAGGAACGCCTCGACAAGGTCATCAAAGAACGTCGCCTCATCCGGAGCCGTTCGCGCGCTCAGCGCATGATCGAGGCCGGCCGTGTCAAGGTGAACGGCCAGATCGTCAACCGTCCCGGTCACCCGATCGACTCCGAGGCCGAGATCGAGATCGTAGGCTACGAGGCCTACGTAAGCCGCGGCGGCGAAAAGCTCGAGGCCGCGCTGGAGCGGTTCCGAATCGACCCCAAGGGCCGCTCGTGTCTCGATGTCGGGGCCTCAACCGGCGGCTTCACCGACTGCCTGCTCCAACACGGCGCGGCGAAGGTCCACGCGATCGACGTCGGCCACGACCAGCTGCACCCAAAGCTCCGGAGCGATCCCCGCGTCGTCGTCCGCGAGGGACTGAACGCCCGCTACCTCGAGCGAAAGGACATCGGCGAGCCCGTCGACCTCATCGTCGTCGATGTTTCGTTCATTCCGCTCAGGCTCATCCTGCCCCCGCTCGTCGACATCCTCGCCCCGGGCGGCGACCTCGTCGTTCTCGTCAAGCCGCAGTTCGAGGTCGGGAAGGACGCGCTTCCGGATGACGGCGTCGTGAAGGATGCCGCCCTTCAGGCGCGGGCGCTCCAGGACGTTACGCGGTTCATCGACAACGAGACCCGATGGCGCGTGGTCGACGACATGCTCTCTCCCCTCGAAGGCGAGAAGGGCAACATCGAGTTCTTCGTCCACGCGCGCTAGCTGTCGCTATTTCACGAGCGTCGTAGGCGTCAGGGCCAGCACCTGGGACGGCATGCCGGGAGTCACCACAAGCGTGCTCTCCGCCGATGCAACCCGGACGACGTCCTCGGGCAAGCGAGCGAAGAACTGCTCGATGGTGGGCGCACTCCCGAATGGGGACGACTTCCTCACCGTATAGTGGCTGACCATCACCGTCCGCGCCCGGATCTCGTTCATGAACGGAAGGATCTGTCCATTGGGAATCACGTACCCGTCGATGTTCACAATGACGACGTCCGCATCGGAGATCGCGGCAGCGATCTCGGGATCGGTCACCGGGCCTGCGTCGCCGAGGTGAACGATCCTCGTTCCCGCAACCTCGAAGGCGAAGATCACGTTCGGGATCCCGTAGGAGCCGAACGGCGATCCCTCACGCCACGCGTACCCCGTCACGACGATGTCGCCGATCGAGTACGTCCCCGCCGTCCGCAGCACCGTGGTTGTGGCGGGCACACAAGCGACGTTGTCGTGGTCGGCGTGATCGTGACTCACGGTGACGGCCGAAGGGGCAAGGTCGGTGGGCATCGGCCGGAGGCCGCCCGGATAGTCGAAGTACGGATCCATCAGAACGCTCGCACCATCCGGGGACGTGAGCAAGAAGCACGAGTGACCGATGTACTCCAGCACGACGCCTGGTGTTGCTTCAGCCGCGACAGGAACGACGTGCATCGCACCGAGAACCAGCAACAGCATGCATCCGGCGAACAGGACTTGCTTCACGTTGACCGCCTCCTGAGTCTGCCGTGAGCGACGCCACTCCGTCCGCTTGGCGCCCCGTCCCGCTCAGGTCTGTCCGATTCTACCGAGAGCCCTCCATCCCGGCCATCCGCGCGCACTGCCGCATCCGCGAAAGCCAATCCTCGCCGTGCGCGCCGGCGGCTAGACCGTGCGGGGCCCGGCCTCAAAGACGAACACACCCGCAAACCCAGAGACCTGTTCGTACGAGGCTCGGATGCCACTTTCTTTGCACGTGGCAATAGCCTCGTCGGCGATCCAGTAGTGCTCCTCCTCGTCCATCTGGTCCCCGCACTTGCGTCTTAGGCCGTCCAGCGCAGTCTCCGTCGGGACACAGACGTCACCCACCACAATCCTGCCGCCCGGCGTGCAATGGTCGCGAAGGAGTCGCACAACGAGATCCACCTTCCCAGGAAGGTCGAAGTGATGAAACACATAGGCCGAAACGACGCCGTCGAAACGGTCGGGAAGCTCGGAGGGCCACTCGCCCGCGATGTCGCCCAAAACCAGGCGAACCGCCGAGAGCTTCGCTCGCGCGAGCGCCAGCATCTTGGACGAGATGTCGATGCCCCACACGCAGCACCCGAGGTCGACGAAGCGTCGGGCGAGGTTCCCCGTGCCAATCCCGACATCCAGAACGCGTGACCCCGGCCCGGCTTCGGCCAGGGCCGTTACCCGATCGAGCGTGGCTTCGTACCCGGCAAACGGAAACCCCACACCCGCATGGACCGCCTCGTCATAGCGATCAGCCCACCGATCGAAGAGCTCTACCTGTTCTCCTTTGTCCCGCGCCATACCCCGAAGGATACCGGCGACACGCCTTCGCAACCTAGCGGTGCTCCGCCTGCCTGGTGCCTAGACATCGCGGGCCTTCTGATGGCGTGGGTGTTCGTCGGCCAGTCGTTCGTTGCCCCGCTTGTAGTTGCCGGTGTAGCGGGCCATCGTCTCCTGCGCGTCGGCCTCCTCGGCTCCATCCACCTCGGCGAGAAAGCATCGCGCCGCGTCGTGTCGCAAGTAGGTGACGGTCCGGCCGGACCGCTGGATCAGGACCTCGCCTTCTCGGGTTGCGCGATACGAAAACCCATGGCCGACGTCGGACTGAGCCGATTCCGCCGCTCCGTCCGCCCCCCTCCCCTTCCGCTGCTCGCGGCCCAGCTTCGCCTCCGGAGCCCCGTTTCCGGCGCCCCCGGCTGGGTGCTTCACGCGGTACCAGTACTGGTACGCCTCGCGGAACCCAAGCTTCTCGTAGAGCGAGAGAGCCGGCTCGTTCGAAAGCATCACTTGGAGGTAGGCCTGTTCGGCGCCCATCTTGCGGCCCCACGAGAGAAGCCCCCGCATCAGCCGCTCGCCGTGACCTCGACGCCGCTCGCCCTCGTCGACGACGACGTCGAAGATCCCGAGCCAGCCGGCCTCAACGATGCCGAGCGCGCAGGCCACGATCCGACCGCGCTGGCCAATCGCGGCGTACCCAACCTGAGACGAGATCTGGGACAGCATTCGGTCGTGAAGGGTTCGCCGTTCCCGAGGGACGTCCTTCATTCGGTGGAACGCCTCCCGCCAAGGGGCCGTCCGCGACCACTCAGGCTCGATGTCCAGGTCGCACCGCTCCGCCCGGCCAAGGCCCGCAATCCGAACGCTCGTCCCGGCCTCCGCCGCGTAGCCGCGGCCCGCGAGGGCAGCGTCCA
>JBFYQP010000100.1:0-3915 GCA_041302745.1 Candidatus Bipolaricaulota bacterium
CTCACGCCTCGAATCGCTCGGCGTCGGTCTCGAGCATCGCCTCGACTGCCGCGTCTCCCTCTTGTCCGGCGGGGAGCGCCAGGCGCTCGCCGTCCTGATGGCGACGCTCGTCCGCCCCGAGATTCTCTTGCTTGACGAGCACACGGCGGCGCTCGACCCGCGAAACGCCGAGCTCATCATCGAGCTGACGTGCGACTTCGTACGGACGATGGAGCTGACAACCCTGATGGTGACGCACAACATGGCCCAGGCGCTCGGCGTCGGGAACCGCCTCGTGATGATGCACCGCGGCGAGATCCTGCATGAACTTGCCGGCACAACGAAGGCGACCGCCACCGTGCCGCAGCTCGTGCGTTACTTCGCCGAGCGCGACATCGCCGACGACCGGCTGCTCCTCGATCCCGTCCGGAGCGAGTGCGCCGAAGAATGCGGCTGCGGATCCGCCACCTCTTCAGGGTAGCGTCAAGACCCGTGCGCCCGAGGCTCAGGCAGGGCTCGTCCTTGGCGCTCGGTTCTGCTCGGCGATCGTGAACCGAACCGATGCCGGCGACGACCCACCAGTGAGGTGGTTCCGGATGGCGACGGTTCCTTGGCGGATTCTCGGGTTTTTCGGCAGGTTCGGTCGACGGATGTACATCGTCGCGCCGCAGACCGTCGTTCTGGACGACGACTTCGCGGATGCCGATCGCATCCTCGACCTGGGCGGCGGCGGCGAGGGCGTTATCGGCCGACTGCCCGGCAAACAGGTTACGGCGATCGATCTGCGGCAGGGCGAGCTCGACGATGCTCCCGCGGGGCCGGTCAAGGTCGTCGCCGATGCCCGAGCCCTTCCGTTCGCCGACCGCTCGTACGATGCTGCTACCGCGTTCTTCTTCCTCATGTATGTCGCGGCTGAAGATCGGACGAAAGTGCTCCGCGAGGCCTATCGTGTTCTTCGACCCGGCGGAACTCTGCGAATCTGGGATGTCGCGATTCCCCCTGCGGGAAGGCAGAAGCTCTTCGTTGTCCCGGCGAGGATCCTGCTGCCCGGGCGGACGGTTCGTACCGCGTACGGCGTTTCGTGGGCGGGACGAGAGATGTCGGCGCACGGCATCGCCGAACTCGCCCGCTCCGCCGGGTTCAGCGTCGTCTCGACCCGAGAGCACGACCGGACGTTCTGCTTGGTTCTCGCGCGACCGGCGTAGGACCCCATCTGCGGCACCCTCGTTCGCTCGTGCCTTCTGATAGCTCTCCTCCGCGAGTCGCCGATCCTCGCCGGATCGCTGTCTCTGCGGGACGAAGCCGCTTCTAGCATCCGGATGCTGGAGCGCCGATCGAAGAACCGCTCGCGACCGCGGACGCGCGCGTGGTCGACGAGAAGCGCGCGCGATAGGCCTCGGCGCCTGCGGTCGCGGTCTAGGCGACAATCTCGATGTAGAGGTCGATGACCCACTTCGAGCGATCCTGCTCCGTGGGATTCACGAACTCCTCCAGACACCGCCCGCCGCCCGGTGGGAACTTGTGCGGGCTGTCCTCTACCCAGACGGTGAGAGCACGCCACCGCTGCCCGATGTTCTGGAGTCCGACACAGCGCGTGACGGCGTACTTGGCAGGAGCCACCCGCTTGATCTCGATCGGGGGCTCTGCCTCCACATCCGGGCCGACAACAATCCAACACTCGTAGCCGTAGTTCGGACTCCCGGGCGACGGGTTCGGGTTGTTGAATCCGAAGGCTCGATAATCGCGTCCTCCAGGAAGTAGCCCGATCGCATGCGCGAAGCGCGCGATCTTCGCCGCCGCCTGGTCCTCTGGGTTGCGGCCATAGCCGAGCGCGCTCGCCACGCGCAACGGCGGCAGGTCGACGATCCGAACGTCGGTCAACGACATCTCGGCCTCCTCTTCTTCCAGGTGCGGAGCCACGGCCATCCGTCCTACCGCCGCGGCTCCGCCGAGTGCAGCCGACAGGTCCACTACAGCGTCAGTCTCTGCTCCTGCGGCAGGGCATTCTCATACTCCACGGAGCGGAACCAGACATGCTCGGGCTTCCACACGGAGAGGCGCCTGAACCCCATCCGTTCGTAGAAGTGGCGGTTCTTCGTGTGGAACTCCGGCGTTCCCAGCCGCCAGCGCTTCACGCCAGGATGCAGCCGAAAGAGCAGGCGGAATGCTGCCTGCCCGATTCCGCGATCCTGATACATCGGCTCGACGAAGATCCGCCAGAAGTTCTCCTCCGGGTACTTCTCCGCGTCGGCAGCCACGATCAGCCCGCCGACGATGTGTTCGCCGAGCAGGATCTTGTAGTACACGCACTCCGGCGACGCAATCATCTCGCTCGTCCGCTCGACATCCATGATCCCGGGAGGGCCGAGCGGCGGGTCTTCTCGCCCGAACTCCCGCTTCCGATCCTCCTCCGACACGAAGCGCCACTCGTCGAAGAACGCCCTGCCCTGGATGATCGCCAATCGTCCCGCATCCTCCGGCTTCGCGCGCTCCAGGCGCACGGGTCGCGTCTCGGGTGTCCTTGTCACTCTTCCTCCTTCTCCGCTCCCCGCTACTCTGCCACCACTTTGCGACACCTTGTGTCATATTTGTAGACTCACCCCATGCGCGCTGATCGCCTGCTTGCCATCTTGCTCCACCTGCAGACGCGGGGACGCACAACAACAGCTCGTCTGGCCGCGGAGTTCGAGGTATCCCAGCGCACGATCTTGCGTGATGTCTACGCGCTGCGTGTCGCGGGATTCCCCGTGCACACAGAGCGGGGCGCACATGGTGGCTGCTACCTCCACGAGGAGTATCGCAGCACGCTCACTCAGCTCACGGCTGAGGAGACTGCCGCCTTCTTCCTTTCGAGCAGCCCCCAGCCGCTCGAGGATCTCGGACTCTCCAGCCAACTCCGCGCCGCACGCCTCAAACTCGCAGCCGCGTTCTCCGATCCGCGACAGGAAGCCGCTCGGCGCCTCGCCCAGCGGATCGTCATCGACTCGGTTCCATGGCGGCAGCACCGAGGCGCGATGAGCTCCCTGGGGCTTCTCTACGAGGCCACGCTCGCCGACCGCTGGGTTCGCGCCACCTTCGTCCGGCAGTTCGGAACGATCACCCGCGCCATCGCTCCTTACGGGCTCACGTCGAAGGCCGGCGAGTGGTACATCCTCTGGGCGGGAGAGGACGGCCACATCCGCGTCGATCCTGTGTCCGCGGTCCGACGGCCAACTCTCCTGGACACGACCTTCTCGCGTCCCGCGACCTTCGACCTTCGGACCTTCTGGGAGGTGTGGACGGCGCACGAAAGGGAAAGGCATCCCATGTTTGAGGTTCGGCTTCGCGTCCAGAAGGACGCGCTCTCATACGTCCGCGACGCGCTTGCAGATCGCCGCGGCCCCTTCCCCCAGCCGGCCGTCGACGTCGGAGACTGGGTCGAGATGACGGCGAGCTTCCTCCTCTTTGAGGAGGCCCGCCGCAGGCTCCTCGCCCTCGGCGGAGCTGTGGAGGTCGTGTCTCCGAAGGCTCTCCGCGCCTCGATCGCTGACTTCGCCCGCCAGATCGCGTCGCGGTATCCGGCGTCGCCGCTCGACGGCGGTGACCTGGAGATGTAGCGAACTCCCAATCCTCCGACGTGACCCCGAAGCGGGTTCGTCCTAGAGGCTTGCCGGTCCCGAGTCATGCTCGCCGCGCCTGGCGCGGCCTCGACGCGGCTCCGACTCACGTAGCACTAGACAAGACCGGACGTGCACGTGCCGCGGGCTACGATGCCGTTCGACAAGTGGCAGACGCACCCTCCGCGTGCGGGTCGGGCACGCGGAGCGACGCAAGCTCGGGGCGCAGTCAAACGAGGAGAACGCCGATCACGGGCATGACCGTGCGTCACGCCCGCGCGTCTACATGTCTACGAGAAGGAAGTACAGCGCGGCCGCCGCGACGAACACTGTCAGGACC
>JBFYQP010000104.1:0-2844 GCA_041302745.1 Candidatus Bipolaricaulota bacterium
GTACCGCTTCACGTGGTGGAGCACCGCGCGCAGAGACTTCACGTTGTTACCCCCCTCCGGTCCCGTCCGACGGACAGTTTCCTGACGCTGCCGCGGGAGGCGGATTGTACCGCAGGTCCGCTCGAGGAACGCAGCGCGAAGGATTCACAGCGCACCGCGCACTCCGAACCAAACAAGCGAACCGCTGCGGTGACATCCACGGACTCCCCTTTGAGCCTTCACCCCGGCTCCACATTGCTGCCGTACGTTCAGGGTGTCGTGCGGCGCTTTTCCGCCGCGCGCCCGAACCGGATAGCAGGGTGGCGAGGGAGGACGGGTTGAGGAGCACGGTGGTGACGCTCGTGGGGGTGCTCGCCCTGGTGGGGGTGGGGATCGGCGCGGCGTTCGCGCTCCGCAGCTCGGCGCCCGCTCCGCTGGCTGCGAGTCTCTCGGCGTCCGGCGTGTTTCCCGGTTCGGCGGCAAGCGTGGACAGTGGGACGCAGGCGCCAAGCCTGGACGATGGGGCGCAGGCGGCGGCGACCGGGTACGAAGGGGCGCGGCCGAACGCCGACGGGCTCATCTACGCCCGCGAGTACCGGCACTGGCTGTACGAGCCCAACACGGGGATATCCTTCTTCTGGCAGAACGACGCAACGACGCTCTACGTTGGCTTGATCAGCCCGGGCACCGGGTGGGTGTCGGTGGGGCTCGGCGGCCGCGAAGACAAGGCGGGCACGGACACCGTCATCGGATGTGTTCGAGACGGCAAGGTCGTCCTCGAAGACTACTGCGGCGTCTCGAAGGCGGAGCATCGCCGCGACCGTGAGTCGCCGTTCGTTGAGGCTGGAGGGACGGAGCTTCACGGAGAGACGACGCTCGAGTTCGCGATCCCCCTCGAGAGCGGCGATCGGCGGGTCGCCGACCTGGTTCCGGGTGGAACCACCCGCGTGACTCTCGCGCGCCATGGGGTGAAGGACGACTTCGCGGCTGAGCAGACCTGCTGCGGGACGACGTGGATTCCGCTCGACTGAGCGAGCCGCAGACGGGACGTCCCCGTTGTCCTGATCCCGCAATGTGGGACACACCTCTCGCGCCCCATGGGAATTCTCCTCTAGGGATGGGGACAACATGATGCTTCCTGGTGGAGTTCGCCCCAACGGCCGGGCTTCGTTTCGGCCTTGACTTCGCGGTCCGCATCCACTAAAACCACAGGCTGTTCGGCGGCCAGATTTCAGACGGAGGCCGGAAAACTACACGTTTTCGGTGAGAGGACCCATGAACCTACTCGGACTAGCGAAGCACGGTCTCAACAACTTCGAGCAGATCGCGATTCTCTGCGTGCTGCTCACGGCGTTCCTCAGCCTTGTGTACGCCTGGTTCCTACGCAGGGTCGTCATGAAAAAGGACAAGGGAACGGCGCAGATGCAGGAAGTCTGGAACGCGATCCGCATCGGCGCGGACAGCTACTTGAGCCGCCAGCTCAAGCGCATCCTGCCGGTCGTGGCGGTTCTCGCGGTGGTGCTCTTCCTGAGCGTCTACATCGTCAAGCCGAGCGCGGAGGCGACGGCCGAGTTCGGAGACAACGCGGTGATCATCGTGGCCATCGGGCGGACGATCGCCTTCGTGATGGGCGCGTTGTTCTCGCTCCTCGTCGGTCAGCTCGGCATGCGCATGGCGATCCAGGCCAACGTGCGCGCAGCTTCGGCCGCGCGCCGCAGCTTCAACGAGGCGCTGTCGAT
Source organism: Candidatus Bipolaricaulota bacterium (assembly GCA_041302745.1). GTDB lineage: Bacteria > Bipolaricaulota > Bipolaricaulia > UBA7950 > UBA9294 > JAPLGD01. The sequence continues at coordinate 1,719 of JBFYQP010000104.1, forward strand.
CTCCTACTACGCCGGAACGGTCACCGGGATGCTGACGGACGGTCTCGGTCTGTTCGGCGGGACGATCATCTTCATCGTCTTTGGCATCGCGGCGCCGGACGCCCTCCTCGGATTCGGGTTCGGAGGAACGCTTCTTGCGATGTTCATGCGAATCGGCGGCGGCATCTACACGAAGGCCGCCGACGTCGGCGCCGACCTGGTGGGTAAGGTCGAGAAGGACATCCCCGAGGACGACCCGCGCAACGCGGCGGTCGTGGCCGACCTCGTCGGCGACAACGTCGGCGATTGCGCCGGCATGGCGGCCGACATCTTCGAGAGCTACGAAGTCACGATCGTGTCCGGGCTGATGCTCGGTCTTGCGCTCATGGCCGTCGATCCGACCCACAGCCTGAAGTGGATCGTGTTCCCGCTCATCATCCGCGCGATCGGCGTCATCAGCTCGATCCTCGGGACGTTCACGGTCCCGATCTGGGCGAAGTTCCCGATCAAGTTCCTGCGCGCGCACGATGCGGAGGAAGCGATGTTCCGCTCGTACGAGGTTTCGAGCGTGAACACGATCGTCCTCTCGTTCGTGCTCGCGATCTACTACGCCGGCGACTGGCGGCTGGCGATGCTCACGTCGATCGGCGTGGCGCTTGCCGTCGCATTCAACCCGTTGACGTCGTACTTCACGTCGACGAAGCGCAAGCCGGTGAAGGAGATCGTCGAGTCGACGAAGACCGGCCCTGCGACGACGATCCTGTCCGGCCTGTCGGTCGGCATGGAATCGAGCGTGTGGGCCCTGCTCGCGATCGTCATCAGCTTCATCGCCGCCCTTGCCCTGTACGGCGGCGAGATGAACGCCACGTACGTCATGTACGCCATCGCGATGGTCGGCATCGGCATGCTGAGCCACACGGGCAACAACGTGGCCATGGACTCGTACGGCCCGATCTCGGACAACGCGAACGGCATCGGCGAGATGGCGTGGCACGGCATGGAGGACGCGGAGACGAAGAAGGCCCGCCAGATCATGGCCGACCTGGACGCCGTCGGGAACACGACGAAGGCGATCACGAAGGGCGTGGCGATCGCCTCGGCGGTCATTGCCGCGATCACGCTGTTCGCCACGTACTTCACCGACATC
>JBFYQP010000107.1:0-2860 GCA_041302745.1 Candidatus Bipolaricaulota bacterium
ATTCGCTCGACGGCCTCGCGGAGGTTGTCGAGCGAGTTCGCGTAGGAGAGGCGGAGGTAGCCCTCGCCGTGGCGGCCGAAAGCCGTGCCCGCCAGCGTTGCGACGCCGGCCTCCTCGAGCAATAGGTCGGCGATCTCCTTCGCCGGACGTCCCAGTGCGGAGATGTTCGGAAACGCGTAGAACGCCCCATGCGGCACTCGGCAGGAGAGTCCCGGGATCGCGTTCAGACCTGCAACGAGGACGTCGCGGCGGGCGCGAAATGCGTCCACCATCGCGCTGACCTCGGCCTGGCTTCCGCGCAGCGCCGCCACGCCCGCAACCTGCGTGAATGACGCGCAGCACGAGTTGGAGTTCGTCATCAAGCGCGTGACCCACGGGACGAGGGAACGGCTCATGACGCCGTAGCCGAGCCGCCATCCTGTCATCGCGTACGTCTTGGAGAAGCCGTCGAGGAGGATCGTCCGTTCGAGCATCCCCGGCAACGCGGCGACGCTTCGGTGCTCGCCCTCGTAGAGGATCCTTGAGTAGATCTCGTCGCTCAGCACGTAGGCGTCGGCCCGGAGCGCGGCGTCGGCAACCGACTCCAACTCGGTCTGCGTTGCAATGCCTCCGCAGGGGTTTCCCGGCGAGTTCACGACAATCAGCTTCGTGCGAGGCGTCACGAGGGCCTGCAGCTCCTCAGGGTCGAATCGGAAGTCGCGCTCCTCTCGCAACGGGAGAGGCACGGGAATGCCGCCGGTGAACCGGATCATGCTCTCGTAGATCGGGTAACCCGGGTCTGGGTAGACGACCTCGTCGCCTTCCTCGACCAGCGCGAGCATCGTGTAGAAGAGGATGGGCTTCCCGCCGGGGACCACGACGGCGTTCTCCGCGGTGACCGGCAGGCCGCGGGTCTGCGCAACGTGCTCCGCGCAGGCCTGACGGATCTCGGCGAGGCCGGCCGACGGAGTGTAGTGCGTGCATCCGCCGTCCAGGGCCTCCTTGGCGGCGTCACGAATGTGGGCGGGCGTGTCGAAGTCGGGCTCGCCGATCTCGAGATGGATGATGCTCCTGCCCTGCCGCTCCAGAGCGCGGGCTCGGCTCAACACCTCAAACGCGGTCTCGGTACCCAAACGGTTCAATCGATTGGCCAACGGTTTCACTGCCCCTCCAAACACCCCAGGTTGTTGTCGGAACGAACGAGTTGACGATGCGACGGCGGCGCGGGATCCCGGGCCGCCCTATCGAGACGCAACGGGCGCTGCGCGTCGGAGCACAGACGGAGGCCCGGACGGCGTCTCCGGGACCCGTCTAGCGCGTCGCCTCGAGATCCGCGCGGAGCCTTGCCAGCCGGTCATCCCTCTCCTTGACGAAGCGCTCGATGCCCTCGAGGAGCCGGTCGGGCGTCAGGTGCGCCTCGTCCAACGCCTCGTCGAGCGTGCCACCCGTCCTCCACCGGTCGTCCCAGTCGGCGGACACGGCGTATTCCTCGGAGACTCTGCTGAAGAGCCAGTCGTGCATCAGCCAGCGGGCTTGCGTCGTGAGTACGGTGGAGTCGAACCGATCGCCGGCCGAGAGGACACGATCCTGGTACTCCTTGGGCTGGGCGGCGAACAGCTGCGGACTCGTCGCGTACACGATCTTGACGTTGAGGCGGCGGTCCAGGTCCGGGAGGAGCTTCGCGACGCCGGCGATTGCGCTCGAGCCCTGCACGATGATCGTGCCGCCGCGCGGCGCATCGGGGCGGTGCGGCCGCAGCACATACGCGCCGCGCGCGGCCTCGAGGTGCGACGGAATGCCAAGCCGATCGCGATCCGGGACCTCGACCGGCGGGCGGGTCAAGTGGAGGGCGACGATCGGCACGTCGAGCCGGAGCGCCGTTCCGAGAAGCACGGGGACCTCGTTTGCGTCCCAAGGGTGAAGGTTGACGATCTGCCCGCGCGGGAAGAGCTGAGTGACGCCGGGGGCGAAGATCCCGAAGTGCGTGCGGCTGTCGTCGGCAGTCTCGGGTCCGGAGTGGCTGGCCACCCAGATGATCTTTCCAACCTTGAGAGGACAGTCCTGGGCCAGCTGGCTGTAGAGCCGGAACATCCCGTACTTCAAGTAGGAGAAGGCGCCGTACGTCGAGCACGCGCCCCAGAATCCGTCGAACTCCTTTTCCGGGTCCGAGGAGAGGTTCACAGAAGCGGCGCCGGCCACGATTCCCGCGTTGGCGAACTCCGTGATCTCCTGCGGAAGGAGAACTCCCTCCGGAGTTCCGAAGCGTTCGTACCAGCCGTAGCCGGGGAACGTCCCGTACGGCTTGGCGAAGCCGCTGAGGCTTGTCGAGTCCGCCAGGTCTGCGGAGCACGCAAGGACGAGAGGCCGTCCGTACTCGGTCGCGCCGAACGCGTTGACCCAGGCGCCCCACTTGGCAAGTCCGGACCGGTTCGGCACGGACGAACCGGGTGCGGCGAACAGGTCGGCAGGATAGCGATGCACGTCGTACAGGCGTTCGTCGGAGAACGGGTTCCCGCGGCGGCCGAGGCGGAAGGTGGGCAGCGTGTCCGGGACGCTGTCGCCGATCGCCACCAGGGTGTCGGCGAGGTAATCGATGAGGTCCTGGTCGCGATGGAGAACGTCGATGACCGCCCGCAGGTTCGCCTCGAACTCGGTCCGCAGCTCTGGATCGGAGGCCGGGGCTGCGCCTCCGAAGTTGACGAAGCGTGCGTCGTACTTCTCCGCGAAGGGCCGTTTCGTCTCCCAGAAGAGGTCGGAGTCCGTCTTGTGAGGCGAGCCGTGCGACGCGTGGTCGTACTTGAGGTAGCCGCGCCCCTTTCGGGTTCGCATCCACACGGCGCTCGGGGTGCGGTCCGGGTTCGGCTCGAGGGTCATGGCGAGG
>JBFYQP010000129.1:0-4019 GCA_041302745.1 Candidatus Bipolaricaulota bacterium
TCCCCAATATGTACAAGATCTCGGGCGAGCTCCTGCCGACCGTATTCCACGTGTCGGCCCGCGCCCTCGCCGCGCACGCCCTCTCCATCTACGGCGACCACTCCGACGTCATGGCGGCACGCCAGACGGGGTTCGCACTCCTTGCGTCGGCCTCAGTGCAGGAAGTCATGGACCTCGGGACGGTCGCCCATCTGGCGACGCTGAAGTGCAAGGTCCCGTTCCTCCACTTCTTCGACGGCTTCCGCACGTCGCACGAGGTACAGAAGGTCGACGTGATCACGTACGAGGCGTACGCGAAGATCGCGCCGCACGAGGACATCGCGGCCTTCCGCCGCCGGGCGATGAACCCGGAGCGCCCGCACCTCCGCGGCACATCGCAGAGCCCCGACATCTACTTCCAGAGTCGGGAAGCCGCGAACCGTTACTACCAGGCGGTCCCCGAGATCGTCCTGGCCGCCATGCACCAGGTCGCCGAGCTGACGGGGCGGCGCTACGGCCTGTTCGACTACGTCGGCGCGCCCGACGCAGAGAACGTCATCGTCGCGATGGGTTCCGCGTGCGACGTCATCGAGGAGACGATCAACCGCCTCGCCGCGCAAGGCGAGAAGGTGGGCCTGCTTAAGGTCCGTCTGTACCGTCCGTGGTCGAGCGAGCACTTCCTCGCGACCCTGCCGAAGAACGTGAAGCGGATCGCCGTGCTCGACCGAACGAAGGAGCCTGGCAGCCAGGGCGAGCCGCTGTACCTCGATGTCTGCACGACGCTTCAGCAGCACGGCCTGAAACCGCTCGTGATCGGCGGCCGCTACGGCCTCGGATCCAAGGACTTCACCCCCGGGATGGTGCAGGCGGTCGTCGACAACCTGAAGGGCAAGGAACCGAAGAACGGCTTCACGGTCGGCATCACCGACGACGTGACGAGTACTTCACTTCCTGTCGCGGCGGAGATCGACGTCTCACCTGCAGGGACGATCCAATGCAAGTTCTGGGGCCTCGGCTCCGACGGCACGGTCGGCGCGAACAAGAGCGCGATCAAGATCATCGGCGACAACACCGACCTCTATGCGCAGGCGTACTTCGCCTACGACGCCAAGAAGTCGGGCGGCATCACCGTGTCCCACCTGCGCTTCGGCAGGAGCCCGATCCAGTCGTCGTACCTCGTCCAGAGCGCCGACTATGTCGCCTGCCACAACCCGGCCTACGTCGACAAGTACGACCTGCTCGCCGGGATCAAGAAGGGCGGCACGTTCGTGCTCAACTGCCCGTGGACGCACGACGACCTCGACAAGCACCTCCCCGCGTCGCTCAAGCGCACGATCGCTGAGAAGGAACTCAAGTTCTACACGATCGACGCCGTCAAGATCGCCGGCGAGGTAGGCCTCGGCGGCAGGATCAACATGATCATGCAGACCGTCTTCTTCAAGCTCGCTGGCGTGCTGCCGGTCGACGAGGCGATCGCGCAGCTCAAGAAGGCAATCCAGAAGGAGTATGGCAAGAAGGGCGAGAAGGTCGTGCAGATGAATAACGCCGGCGTCGACGCCGCCCTCGGGAACTTGGTCGAAGTCAAGGTCCCCACGGCTTGGAAGACAGCCAAGGGCGCAGCCGACAAGCTCGACCAGCCAGAGTGGGTCCTCGACGTCATGCGCCCGATGGTCCTGCAGGACGGCGACAAGCTGCCGGTCAGCGCCTTCTCCGCAGAACTCGACGGCAAATACGAGTGGACGGGGCCGGACGGCAGCTTCCCGGTCGCCACCACGCAGTACGAGAAGCGCGGCGTCGCGATCGACGTGCCCGAGTGGATCTCCGCCAACTGCATTCAGTGCAACCAGTGCGCGTTCGTCTGTCCACACGCGACGATCCGCCCGTTCCTCGTGACCGCAGACGAGAAGGCCAAGGCGCCAGCTGGCTTCGAGACGCTCCCGGCGCTCGGCAAGGGGCTTGAGTCGTACGGTTTCCGCATCCAGATCGACCCGCTCGATTGCCAGGGCTGTGGGAACTGCGCCGACATCTGCCCAGGCAAGAAGGGCGAGAAGGCGCTCATGATGAAGCCGCTCGACACGCAGCTCGCCGAGCAGCCGCGCTACGACTATGCGATGACCCTCCCGGTCCGCGACACGCTGATGCCGACGGACACGGTGAAGGGAAGCCAATTCTGCAAGCCGTTGTTCGAGTACTCCGGCGCCTGCGCGGGCTGCGGCGAGACGCCCTACGTCAAGCTCGTCACGCAGCTGTTCGGCGACCGCATGCTGATCGCCAACGCCACGGGGTGCTCGTCCATCTACGGCGGGTCCGCCCCGTCGGTGCCGTACTGCGTGAACGCGAAGGGACACGGTCCAGCGTGGGCGAACTCCCTGTTCGAGGACAACGCCGAGTACGGGTTTGGGATGACGCTGGCGATGAAGACGCGGCGCAGCCGCCTGGCTCGCCTGGCGACCGAGGCGGCGTCGGGCTCCGTCTCTCCGGCGCTCAAGGACGCGCTCGTCGCCTGGGCTGAGGCCAAGGAAGACGCCAAGGCGTCGCGAACGACGGGCGACGCCCTCGCCGCGCTCCTCGAGAAGGAGGCCAAGGGCAACCCGGCGCTCGCCGAACTCCTGACGATGCGCGACCTGTTCACGAAGAAGTCGGTCTGGGTGATCGGCGGTGACGGCTGGGCCTACGACATCGGCTACGGCGGCCTCGACCACGTGGCCGCGATGAACGAGGACGTGAATGTTCTCGTCCTCGACACCGAGGTCTACTCGAACACCGGCGGCCAGTCGTCCAAGGCGACGCCGAGCGGCTCGGTGGCGAAGTTCGCCGAGTCGGGCAAGAAGACGAAGAAGAAGGACCTCGGTCGGATGCTCATGACCTACGGCTACGTCTACGTCGCGAGCGTGGCGATGGGCGCGAACAAGCAGCAGTGTCTGAAGGCGATCGCCGAGGCCGAGAGCTACCCCGGGCCGAGCCTCGTCATCGCGTACTCGCCGTGCATCAACCAGGGCCTGAAGAAGGGGATGGGCAAGAGCCAGGAAGAGGAGAAGCTGGCCGTGGAGTGCGGCTACTGGCCGCTCTACCGCTACGACCCGCGGCTTGCCGCCGAAGGCAAGAACCCGTTCCAACTCGACTCCAAGGAGCCGACCGGCGATCTGCAGGACTTCCTCATGGGCGAGGTCCGCTACGCAAGCCTTGTCCAGGCATTCCCCGACGAAGCCAAGAGGCTACATGCCCAGCTGGCGGTGGACGTCAAGGAGCGGTGGGAGATCTACAAGAAGCTGGCCGCCTGAGCAGAGCCCGGGCGGCTCGGCAGACCGGCTTGCGCCGTTCTCCAGGCCCGAGGGGTTCGGCCGCGGGTTGGGCGAGGCCAACGCAGGAGAAGGGACGCTCGTAGCGTCCCTTCTCTCTCCGACAACGACTGAACCTCCCGCCCTCTGCCGTCCACAGATCTCAGAAACCCGGACAAGGGGAGGACGAGACGATGGACATCGCCCGCATTGCCGTCGCACCGATCGCTGCAGCCCTAGCGCTCCCGGGCCTGCAGGAGCGCCGTGAGCGAGTCGCGATGGGGCCGCGGGTGGCTGGAGTTGCTCCGACAGCATCCAATGTTCGTGGAAGAACCTGCGCCTGGGATCGCCATGCGCGTCACGTACGCAGGGCCCGAGGACCCCGATCTACAGAGGCTTCGCGCGGCCCGTGATCTCGACCGGGTCGCGGGACGCGGCGACGAGATCGAGCGAATGGTCCGCCTTATGCGCTGGGCTTTTCGCCTCGCCCGCCACGCCAACCATCCCGAGTTCCCAGAAGAACGGAACGCATTCACGCTCATCGAGATGGCACCGACGAGAAAGCAGAGCCTCCACTGCACCATGAAGGCCATCATTCTGCACGAGGCGCTCTTGTCGCTCGGCTTCCAGTCCCGCCTGACACACCTCTTGCCGCACTCGAATGAAGACCAGGAGAGCCACGTCGTCACCTCAGTTACCTCGCGCTCTCACAACCGGTGGGTCTTCCTCGACGCGGACTTCGACGTCTTCGTCACCGACGAG
>JBFYQP010000131.1:0-2548 GCA_041302745.1 Candidatus Bipolaricaulota bacterium
ACCTTGGACCCGGCGCGCGCCTCGAGCTCCTCACCTGAGACCCCCAGGAAGCTCTCGGCATTCCGCGCGTGGTACTCGGGAACCACGACCGTGTAGAGCTCGTGGTCGCCGACCGGCGCGCCGCGGACATCCAGCGAGACAAGGCACCGATCGGAGTCGCAGTAGACGGCGCGAACGCCGCGGTTCACCTGGTAGCACTCGCCTTCTCCCGTGCGGTTCTCGGGGCGCATGATGTGCGCAAAGATGCGCAGAAGGTCCCGCCCCGTCACCGTGAACCGCAACAGAGAGTCGTCGAAGGGGAAGCACGCGGCGAAGTCGCCCAGGCTGACGACGGAGCCGAGGGACTTCGCGCGGATCGACCCGCTTCCGACGAAGACGAGATCGGCCCCCGTCATCTCGGCGAGGGCGTCCGCAACGAGATTGCCGAGCGGCGTCTCCTCCGTCCGGGTCGGGTGCACCAGCGGCTCCTGGAAGCTGCACAAGGTTGCCGCGTACTTGCGGTCGACGGCGGCCTTGAACGAGTCGATGTAGTCCCTGAGCTCGCGGTCGGGCTCGGCGATCGACTCGTCGATCGGGACGAGACGCCACGACCAATCGACGATCGAGTTCGTGTCGTCGTCGATCACGAGGTCGAAGCGGCCGACCTGGTCGGTGCCGACGCCGGCCTGAGCGATGAGGATCCCGTTCACTTCGGTCGGCTGTTCGAGCACCGTGTGCGAGTGCCCGCCGAGGATGAGGTCGACGCCCCACTCCGGCCGCAGCATCCCGGCGAGCTCGACGTCGGACTCGTAGCCGATGTGCGTCAGGAGAACCGTCAGATCGATGTCGTCCGTCTTGTACGCGTTGGTGATCCGACCGACTTCGCCGCCGGCCTCTTCGAGGCTGATGAAGCTCGCCACCTGCGCGTCGCGCGACAGGTCCGCGAGGATCTTGTCGGTGATGATGCCGATGAACAGAACGTCCAGGCCTGCGACGCGCGCGATGTGGTACGGCTTCATGAGCCGCCGGTTGTACGGCCGGAGGTACAGGTTGGCGTTGACGATCGGGAAGCTCGCCACCTTCTCGAGGAAGAGGAGGTGCGGCAAGCCGTAGTCGAACTCGTGGTTCCCGAGCGATACGACGTCGGGGGCAAGGTAGTTCATGATTTCGATCGTCGAGATTCCGCGGTACTCGGAGTCGATGATCGACCCTTGCACCATGTCGCCGCTGATCGCGTAGAGGACGTTCTCGGTCTCTCGGCGAACCTTCCGGATGTACCCCGACAGGAGCGCGAGCCCTCCGATGAGCTTTCCCTCGCCGCCGCGCACTTCGGAGAGGAAGTCGCCGTGCATGTCGTTCGAGTGCAGCACGGTCAACCGTACGGGTCTCACGACGCGGCCTCTCCCCGGCCGCCGCTCAGAGTCTCCGCGATCTCCTCGGCTCGGCTCTGCTCTCCCGGCGGCACCGGGATCGACACCGTGTAGCTCTGCCGCGTGAGGAAGATCTTCCCGTAGAGGACGGGCGCGGAGTACGTGACATGCAGCACGGGTCTAGACCCCGCGGTGAGGCTCACGTCGTCGATTCGCGCCCCCAACAGCCTCCACGTGTGCAGCATCCCGAAGACGTAGGCGGCCTCCGGACTGAGAATCGCCTCGGACACAGCGCGGCGGCGCTTCCTGTGACGAACGCGCGGCGCAAGGAACGCGACGAACGCGAGCAGGACGACGAGGCCGACCATGAGGAGGAGGACGAATCGGCCTGCGTCCGGATCCGCGATCAGGAAGCCGACCCCAATGAGGAGGGCGAACGCGGCGATGATGAGAAGCAGGACCCAGCTTGCCTTCTTTTCCTCGGCAAGCTCTTTCCGCGCCTGGTCTGCGCGATCGGCCTCGGGATACGTCCAGTTCGCGAGAACGTTCTGGCCGCCGAAGAGCCTTCCGAGAATCCGGGCCCGCACCGCGAAGATCGCCGCGGCGATGGCCGCGGACAGAGCCAGGAACCCGCTCACGGCGGCGATCGCAAACCCGCCGCCCATCCCTTCCATTCCGAACGCGAACGGCAGGAAGATCCCAGCGACTCCGAGGGCCCCGATGCCGACCCAGATCCACGCCACGCGAGCCTGCGGGTTTCGTCGTTTCATGGGCGCAGTGTAGCGTGCACGGAGCTCGCCGGAAAAAGACGTGCGGCGCAGCCTACGGCCGCGCCGCGCGATAAGGTGCTTCCGGAATCCTTAGGGTCTACTGGACGACAGTGACGTCCTGGGCCTGAGGCCCCTTCTGCCCGGAGACGACCACAAACTCCACCTTCTGGCCTTCCTCGAGCGAGCGGTAGCCTTCCCCACGGATCGCGCTGAAGTGCACGAACACATCATCACCACTCTCGCGGGAAATGAACCCGAACCCCTTGGTATCGTTGAACCACTTCACAGTCCCGGTCTCACGATCTGCCAAGAAATACCCCTCCTTCACTGCTGGATGATTCATCGAGGCAGAGCATTCGAGTGTAACCAGATGACCGGTACTCCTGCGAAGCGCACTGCACGATGCCAACAACCGCCGGCAATCTACAC
>JBFYQP010000145.1:0-9859 GCA_041302745.1 Candidatus Bipolaricaulota bacterium
AAGCGGTGCTTGTCCTCCGAAGCGATTGTCCGGACTGCGAACGCCTTGACGCGTGGATGACCCTTGTGCAACGGCAGCACCCGGAGCTCGCGGTCCGACGCATCTCGGCGGATGACGAGGAGGGGAAGAAGACCCTCGACCGCCTCGCGAGGCTGTACCGGGCCCGCGCCGCGGTCCCGGCGGTCTTTGTCGGCGACACGGCGCTCGTCGGCGCGACCGTCTTCCCCGGCCGCGAGAAGGCAAGAACGTTCGCCTTCTCCGACGAGGACACGGCCTTCCTGAGCGGTCGCATCCAGTTGGCCATCGATCAGAAGGCGACGCCGCCGCTCGATAGGGTGCGCGTGCGCGAGAAGGCGACCCTGTGGGCCGTCATCGGATCCGCGGCGCTCGATTCGATCAACCCATGCGACTTCGCCGTCATGCTCCTTCTCTTGGGCCGGCTCCTTGTCATCGGACAGCGTCGCAAGGTCATCTGGGCCGGCCTCTCGTGGGCGGCGGGTGTGTACCTCGTCTACTTCCTGATGGGGTACGTCTTCTACACGCTCCTCGGAGTCACGGTCGGGACGCGCAGCCTGCGCGTCCCGTACATCATGGCCGTCTCGGTGATCGCCATCCTGATGGGCCTCTGGCAGATGAAGGACCTCCTCTGGTACGGGAAGTGGTTCTCGATCGAGGTGCCGGCGAAGTGGAAGCCGATGCTCACGCGGGTGACGAACTCGGTCGTCTCGCTGCCCGGGGTGTTCGTCGCCGGGCTGGTCGACGCGCTCTTCCTCGCGCCGTGCACGTCGGGACCATACCTCGCGATCCTCTCGCTCTTGTCGACGACGACGACGCGCACGCAGGGTGTGCTCTTGCTCCTGCTCTACAACCTGATCTTCATCCTGCCGATGATCGCGATCGCGCTCACCGTGCACTTCGGCGTCACGACGACGGCGCGGGCGGAGCGCTGGCGCAACGCGCGCACAGGCAAGCTCCACTTCGTGACCGGCGTGGTCATGGTCGTGCTCGGCGTCGGCATGATCATCGGGGTTCAGCTCGGCTACATCTAGCGGCGGCCCAGGAACGGAGTCCCGAATGGCTGTTCTGACGCGCCGCGTCTTCGGGTGCGTTCTTGGCGCGGTGGTTCGCCCCACGGCGGGACACATGTCCACTCCTCTATTGTCCCAGATGCTTGCCTAACGATGCCTGCCGTTGGACGGGCCCGGTGGGACTTGCGACTGGCCTTTCGCCGGGGAGAGGGAGTAGTCTCGCGGCATGAAACGACTCTTGTTGGTGGCGGTCATTCTGGCGGCGGTGGCGGTCGTCGTCATCATTGCAGTCAGGGCTTTGCGGCATGACTCCGGCGACCTGGCGGTGAATCAGAAGGCGGGGCCGACAATTGTGATCGTCGATCCGGCGCACGGGGGGAGCGATCCGGGGACGAAGGGCGACGGCGTCCTGGAGAAGGACATCACGCTTGCGATCGCGAACAAGATGAGCGCCCTCGCGAAGGAGTTCCCCGGCCTGAAGGTCGTCCTGACACGGAGCTCCGACGAGGACGTGACGGCTTCGAACCGAATCGGCGCCGCGGCCCGGGAGGGGGCGGCGATCTATGTGGCGCTCCAGACGAACGCGTTCGACAGCCCAACCGCGGTGGGCATCGAGACGATCGTCGACGCGGGGCACGCATCCGGGGACTCTGCTTGGTCGCTGGCCCTCGCGGTGGAAAAGGCGACGGTGAAGTCCACGTCGGCGAAGGAGCGCGGAGTCCGCGCGCAGGGGACCGCGTTCACCGGCCTCGCAATCCCGGCGGCGGCGGTCTACGTCGGATTCATCACGGCGCCCGAGGAGCGGGCGAAGCTGGTTACCTCGGCCTACCAGGAGCAGGTCGCGCGGGGAATCCTTCAGGGCATCTCCGACTACCTCGCGGCGGGCTCAGCGGCGGGGGCGACCGTAACGCCGTAGGAGAAAGACGAAGCGCTTCCTCGGCGGACGGGGAAGCAGGAGAGACGCCGCCGCCAAGACGAGGTGATCCTGCCGCGCCGACCGTATCACGGACGCGGCAGGATCACGTCTGTTCCCCGGCAAGACGTCGCCCGAATCTGTACGATGAGGCGAGCGGCGAGCCCGCTCGAAAGCGGGGACGGACAGATGAACAGCCACGAACGACGGCGTGCGAAGCTTCTGGAGAAGACCGGCACGGACGCTTACCTCCTCTTCTCCCTCGATCGCACCATGCCCGCGGGAATGGACCAGGTCGGCCTGCGGTATCTCACGGGGTACACGGGGGAGGGCGCGCTCGTCATCACGGCGAAGGAGACGACGCTCGTCACCGACTCCCGCTACCTCGAACAGGCGAAGACCGAAGTCCCGGACATCGAGGTTGTGCACGCCGAGGGAGACTACTTGGATGACATCGCGGGTCTGCTTCGCGGGCGCAAGATCGTGCGGATCGGGTACTCCGCGTGGCGGATGACGGACCACGTGATCTCCGAGCTTCGCCGCCGAACCGAGGCTGAATGGATCACGCACGGAGACCCCGTGAGCGAGCTGCGAGCCGAGAAGGACGCCGAGGAGCTTGCCGTGTTGCGCCGCGCGGTCGACATCGCGGAGAGAGCGCTCGGCGAACTGCTCCCGGCGGCACGGCCCGGCGTCGGCGAGGTGGATCTCGCGTCGGAGCTGACGGCTCGGATGCGGGACCTCGGTGCCGACGGCGTGCTCGGGCCCACCGTCGCCTCGGGACCGAACAGCGCCCTTCCCCACTACGTTCCTGCCCTGGGAAGACGGACCCTGCGCGACGGCGACTTCCTGCTCATCGACTTCGGCGCCGTCGTCGGCGGGTACGTCTGCGACATGACCCGCACCTACGTCGTCGGGCGGGCGACGGAGAAGCAGCGCGAAATCTACGCGTGCGTCGACCGGGCGGTCGACGCCGGGCTGGCGGCCTTGCAGGCCGGCGTCTCGGGGCGAGACGTTCACGCTGCGGCGAGCCAAGTCATCGAGCGGTCGTCGTACGCGCAGTACGTCTTCTTGTCTCCCGTCGGCCACGGAGTTGGGCTTGAGGTCCACGAGCAGCCGAAGATGGGCCCGCAGATGAGTGCCGGAGTGCCCCGCGGGGCCGTCGTCACGATGGAGCCGGGGATCTACATCCCAGGGTACGGGGGCGTGCGGATTGAGGAGATGGCGGTCGTAACCGAGGCTGGCTGCGAGGTCCTGAACAAGCTTCCGCGGTCGCGTCTCATCTCACTCCCTGCGTAGATCCGAGGAGGCGTCCTGAAGAGTGCGTATCACAAGACGGAGGATACAGTGGCGCTGAACAAGATGGAAGCGCCGACTGTTCAGTCTTCTCGTGACGTCCTCTTCGACGTGTGCCGATGCCTGTGCAGACACACTAAGCGCAGTTGCAGTAGCACTTGACAAGGTCGGGGGCTCTCGCTACGGTGGGGCGACGCCGGCGCTCCCCCGCGAGGGAAGGGTGCCGGCTCAAACGGGATGAGCGGACGGCGGCGTGGTCCGCGGGCTGCAGCTGCGGGCTTGCCGAAGAAGTCGATTCACGAGATCTGCGAAGGAGGCCAAGCGATGAGGTACTCCCGTTGGGCCAGCGTGTTCGTGGTGAGCCTCGTGCTGCTCTTGGGGCTGCTCGTTCCTGCGATGGCGCAGGTGCGAGGAGGGACTCTGGTCATTGCCTATCAGTCAAACACCGTGCCGGAACCTGATCCTCAGGTGACGCGCAACATTGGAGCGCAATGGGTGGCGGAGATGATCGCCGACCCGCTCCTGCGGTACGACAACGCGACAGAGAGCTTCGTCCCCGTCCTGGCAACGTCGTGGGACATCTCGGAGGACGGACTGCACTACACGTTCCACCTGCGCGAAGGCGTGCTATTCCACAACGGCGTTACCCTGACGGCCGAGGCCGTGGCGAAGAGCTATGAGCGCATTCGCGACGCCGCGAATCCGCTTGCTGGAGCCGGATTGCTGTCGCCCGTCGACACCATCGAGGTGCTTGACCCCCTGACGATCCGGCTGAACATGAAGTCCGTCTTCCCCGACTTCCTCTCGAACATGGATCGGCTGTGGATCCTTGAGCCGGGGTCGTTCACGAACCCGCCGGCGGGCAGTTACGTCGTAGGATGCGGCCCGTTCCGCATCGTGCCGGCCGAGTACAAGATCGACCAGAGCATGGTGCTCGAGAAGTTCGCGCAGTACTGGGCGGGAGAGCCGTACCTCGACAAGATCCAGATCCGGATCATCCCCGACATGGCGACGGCGTTGATCGAGCTGGAGCAGGGAACGGTCGACGTCGTTCAGTACGGCTCCGGGAAGGATCTCCCCAGGCTTGAGGCGCTCGGCATGCAGCCGATCATCTTCGGGCGCGTCAACTGGGCGAACGTCGTCATCAACCTGTCGCACGTGACCGACGTGCGGCTGCGAAAGGCGATCATGTACGCCGTGGACCAGCAGGCGCTGATTGACGGCGCGTACGGCGGACTCGGGGACCCGATGTACCGGATGGGCTACCCCGGGACGTGGCTCGAGAACACGAAGGTCGGAGCGGCCTACGATCCCGAGGAAGCGAAGCGCATCCTCGACGAGGCCGGCTGGAAGGACACCAACAAGGACGGAATCCGCGAGATCGACGGCAAAGAGATCGACCTCTACTTCCCGACCCGGAACCAGGCGGAGTGGGTCGCGGCGACGCAGATGATTCAGCAGATGCTGCGCGAGGTCGGGATTGGGACCCACATCACGATGGCTGAGCGAATGCCGTTCTACGACCAGGTCCGAACCGGCGACTACGACATCGCGTGGTGGCTGTCGAACGACTCGGCGGAGCCGCCGATCGCCCTCTACACGTGGGACATGCGGGAGTACTGGTGCGTGCACCAGGCGAAGACCCCCGTGCTGCAGCTCCTGATTGAGCAGGCGGAGTCCGAGCTCGATCGCGACACGCGTTCGGCCTACTACCAGGAGATCCAGCGCATCCTCATCGAGGAGGCCTATGCGGCTCCGGGCATGTGGAATAAGCAGGTCCACGTGATGGGACCCAAGGCTCATGGCATGCTGGTGGCAAGCACAGGAATCGCCTACAACTCTCACTTGTGGTGGAAGGGCTAGTCGCCCTGGAAGGCGACATCTAGGTCGGGAGCAGGGAGGCAACGGCCTCCCTGCTCCCTCCAGTCCGGAGAGTTCTGGGAGGACGCAGGATGTGGGGCTACATCGTTCGGCGCCTTTTGACAGGGATTCTCGTCCTGTTTGGGGTGGTCACGATCGTTTTCTTCTCGCTCCAACTCGCGCCCGGCGACCCGATCTCCATGCTGATCCCGGCCGAAGCTGGCGGAGGCGCGAACCCAGAGATTGTCGCGGCCCTCAAGGCGAAGTACGGGCTCGATAGACCTGTCGTGGTCCAGTACCTCATCTACTTGAAGAACTTGGCGAGACTGGACCTCGGACGGTCGATTAGCACCGATCGCCCGGTCGGTGAGGCGCTGCTCGCGCGGTACCCCGCGACGCTCGAGCTGACGGTGTGCGGCCTCCTGGTGGCCGTTCTGATCGCACTGCCCGTGGGTATCATCTCGGCGGTGCGCCAGAACAGCGTCATTGACAATATCTCGCGGGTCCTGGCATTGGCGACGACATCGATCCCCAGCTTCTGGCTGGGTCTTCTCTTGATGTTGCTCTTCTCGCTTCAGCTTCGCTGGCTCCCGGCGTCGGGGCGTGCGGGGGCGCTGTGGAGTTGGGACGGACTGAAGCACATCATCATGCCCGCCGTCACGTTGGGCGCAATGGCCACGGGCATCCTGATGCGCCTCGTTCGCTCGGCGATGCTGGAGGTTCTGCGCGCCGACTACTTGAACACGGCGAGAGCCAAGGGGCTGCGGGAGAGGACGGTCATCTATCGGCACGCGCTGCGGAATGCCCTGATCCCCGTGATCACGGTTCTCGGGTTGCAGGTGGGAACGCTGCTGGGCGGGACGGTGGTTATCGAGACGGTCTTCGCGTGGCCGGGGATCGGCCGGTACGTCATCTGGGGGATCATGGCGAAGGACTTCCCCGTCGTTCAAGGCGCGGTCCTCGCGCTGACGCTCGGGTTTGTCATCGTGAACATTCTGGTGGACGTCATCTACTGCGCGGTCGATCCGCGCGTGACCTACAGCTGAAGGGCGGCCTGGTTGAGAGCAAGATCGGCATCCGCGGGGGAGCGACGACGGGAGAGCCTGTTTGGGCACGCGCTCCGGCGGACGCTGAAGAAGAGCAAGCTGACGGCTGTGTCAGCGATTCTGACCCTGTTCATCGTTGTCGTGGCGATCTTCGCGCCGCAGATTGCGCCATACGACCCCTCGGTCGGCAACTACCGGACGATGCTCCGGCCGCCCTCGCACGCGCACCTGTTCGGAACAGATGAGTTGGGACGTGACATCCTCAGCCGCGTCGTCTATGGAACTCGGATCACAATCACGATCGGGATCACGGCTCTCATCGTGGGCATTGTGTTCGGTGTGACGATCGGATTGGTCACGGGGTACTTCGGCGGGATCATCGATCTCGTCGGCATGCGGTTCATCGACATCCTGTTGTCGTTTCCCGGGATCCTGCTTGCGATCCTGATCTCGTCGACGTTTGGCGGGGGTCTCTTGCCGGTCATCATCGCGATCGGCCTCTATTCGGTGCCGACGTTTGCGCGGATCACGCGGGGGTCCGTCCTCGTGACTCGCGAGAAGGGGTTCGTCGAAGCAGCGCGCGCCATTGGGGCGTCGACGCCGCGGATTCTCGTTCGCCACGTGCTCGCGAACATTCAGGGCCCGATCCTCGTGTACGCAACGCTGCGCATGGCGAGCGCGGTCCTGACGACGGCGTTCTTGAGCTTCCTCGGCGTCGGGGTGGCTCCGCCGGCCCCGGAGTGGGGGTTGATGGTGAACACGGCGCGCGACTTCATGCGCGATGCGCCCCACGTGATTTTGTTCCCGGGCATGGCGATCTTCGTCACGGTGCTGGTGTTCAACCTCTTGGGGGACGGCCTGCGGGACCTGTTCGACGTCCAGCAGCAGTAGCCGTGAGGCCTGCGGGACCCGTAAGGACGCGGTGCCGGTCCTGGGGCGATCGGAAGGAGACAAGAATGAGCAGCGCGGAGCGGCGGACGGCGATTGTCGGGGCGACACTGATCGACGGTACAGGGCGCGCCCCAAAGCCGGATGCGGCTGTTCTGGTTGAAGGCAAGGGGATTGCCGCTGTCGGCACGCGGTCTGAAGCGAAGGTTCCAAAGGGCGCGGAGGTCGTCGACGCGAAGGGGCGGTTCCTTCTACCCGGGTTGGTCGACTGCCACGTGCACATGTACGGGTCCGGTTTCGTCCGCACGGCCCCCAAGGGGGACGAGCTGGCGTACGCGGGCGTGGTGGCGGCCAACAACCTTCGCGCGGCGCTTCAGGCGGGAACCACGACCGTGCGCGACCTCTCGAGCGGGCACATCGGACTTGCGCTTCGTACCGCCATCGAGCGCGGCCACTGGATCGGCCCGCGCTGCTTCGTCTCGGGGCGCGGAATCTCCATGACCGGCGGCCATGGTTCGGGCGGGGCCCGTCTTGGCATCGGCGTGCACGAGGTTGACGGCACGGACGCCGTGCGGTCGGCGATTCGCGCCGAGCGCAAGGCGGGCGCCGACCTGGTCAAGGTGCTGACGTCCCATCGTAGCGCACGTCCGGAGTTCACGCAGGAGGAGCTCTGCGCCGCCGTGAACGAAGCCCATCGCCTCGGCATGAAGATCGCCGTCCACGCCGCGAACTTCGTGACCACGAGGATGGCGGCGGAGGCGGGGTTCGACACGATCGAGCACGGGATCGAGATCGACGACGAGACGGCGCGCATCATGGCGGAGAAGGGGATCTTCCTCGTCTCGACCCTGTGGGTCCTGCACGACATCTACGAGGAGAGCCGGGCGATCAAGGAGCGATACGAGGCGATGGGCGAGTACCGCTATCACCCGGACCACGACTGGCTCGAGGAGACCCTCAGGGTCTATCGGGACATCCACGCGGCGTTGCCGGCGACGATGGACGCCGTCCGCAGACACGGGGTGAAGATCGCTGCGGGCACGGACAACGTCCGGGACTCCGCGCCGTTCGCCATGATGGCGAAGGAGGCCGAGTCCTTGGTTCGCTTCGGCCTCTCCCCGGCGGAGGCGATCGAATCGGTGACGCGCATCGGTGCGGAGGCGATCGGCGCGGAGGAGCGGTTCGGCACCGTGCAAGTGGGAAAGCTTGCCGACCTGATCCTCGTCGATCGGGATCCGACGAGCGACATCACCGCTCTGCAGGCGGTCTCTTGGGTCATGAAGGAAGGGGCCGTCGTTCCGCTCTACCCCGAGTGGGCGTGCGGACCGATCCGCGACGGGCTTCGCCCGGGGACCGGGCGCGTCTAGAGTGGATCCCTCCCGCCGACGTCGTCGGAAGGAGGGGCGTCGTGGGTCGGCATCGCGCCGCGTGGAGGCGACACACCCCTGACCGCGAGCGTTCACACGCCGCTCACGGATGGAGCCTAGGCTCGTACAGTCCGAGAAGGACCGCACACCGCAAACAGACGAGGGGTCCGGGTGGTTCACGACGCGCCCGGCCCCCTTCGTTCTTGGAGGGCGAGCGCGACCTACAGCCAGGCGAGTGCCTCCACGAGGCCGCGCCGGCCTACGACGAGGGAATGTCATCCACGAGGCCGCGCCGGCCTACGACGAGGGAACATCATCTACGAGGCCGGAGCCGGCCTACGACGAGGGAATGTCACCCACGAGGCCGGAGTCGTCGATCGCCTCGAGGAACCACTTCTGGCGTTCAGGCTCGAACCGGATCGCGTAGCGCGTCGTTCCTTCGTCGAAGCGGTAGAGGAGCGAGCGCGTCGTCTTCTCGACCCGGGCGCGTGAGGCGAAGTCAATCCGGCGTCCGTCCCAGCGGATCGCCCGCAGGATCGGGTACGTGAGCCCGGCTCGAAACTGAGCCATCGCGTCGACTTCTTCATCGATCCACACGGCGTTCATTCTAGCTGGTGAATACTTGGGCGACAAGCGCCTCGCGCCGCGCGAATCATCCCGACGGCATCGAGGAAGTCGGGTCCTGCCGATAGAAACGCTCGAGCTCCTCGTAGAGCTTCGGGTGGGTCTCCCGGAGTTGGCGGGGACGTTGGAAGAAACACTCGGTGACGACGGCGAAGAACTCGGCCGGGTTCGTGGCCCCGTACGGGTCGAGGTCGGTGGGCTCGCGCCGACTCGCGCGGGCTCGAAGCGCGTGCCACTCCTCGCTCAGGGTGCGAGCCCACGCGAGGTACATGGACCGCTCAGGGAGGAGCGGCGCGCCGTCGAACCCACCACTCTCGGCGTCGAGCTGGTGAGCAAACTCGTGGAAGACGACGTTGTGGCAGTCCTCGATGTCGGACGCGCCGCGCAGCGCGCCGTCCCACGACAGGACAACGGCGCCCCGTCCGCTTGCCTCTCCGAGCCGAACCTGCTGTCCCTCCTCGACGAACCCCCTCTCGTCTCGGCGGTGATGGTTGGCGACGTACTCCTCGGGGTAGACGATGATCGAGTAGAGGCCCGGGTAGAAGTCGGTGTCTCTGTGCAGGAGAAGGAAGCACGCCTGTGCGGCGATCGTCACGCGCATCTCGTCGGTGATCGCAAGCCCCGCAGCGCCCTCAAACCGCTTTTCGGCGAGGAAGACCCGGATGTGTCGCTCGAGCTCCGTTCGATCCTCGGAGGAGAGTCGCAGGTAGCGGGGGAACGTGCGCTCGAGGATCGCCCGCCAGGCGGGAGGGAACGGGCGGCGTCGGATCCGCTCGCGGCGACGGTGCTTGAGGAAGCCCATGGGATCACCGTACAGGGCCGCTGGAGGTCTGGCAAGGG
>JBFYQP010000169.1:0-4575 GCA_041302745.1 Candidatus Bipolaricaulota bacterium
TGCTCCAGCAGGCACGCATTGTCGCGGCGATGATCCACGTCGAGCACCTGGCGGTCCTGCGGGGAGATTCCGGCGATCTTGGCATCCCTGACTACGCGCTGTTGAAGGAGTCGCTCACGCAGGCTCATCTTGCGAATCCCCGCACTCGGTTCCTCTATGTGATGGGGCAGGCGTCCGACGGCCACCTCTTCTTCTACGCGGACTCGGAGCCGGCGGACTCCGACAGCCATTCGCCGCCAGGACAGGTCTACGAGAACCCGTCGAGGGAGTTCAAAAGCGCATTCCGCGATGCGGTGGTAGGAACTGAAGGCCCGCTTCGTGACGCGTGGGGAACGTGGATCAGTGCCTTCGTCCCTCTCGATGTCCCCGCGGGAGCCCCGCCGGCTGTGCTTGGGATGGACGTTGACGCGCGCGCGTGGGGTTGGACGGTGGTCAAACGAGCCGCGTTGCCGGCCGGCGTGCTTGCCGTAGCGCTCCTGCTTGCGCTTCTCGCGTTCCGGCTGTCGCGTGCCAACCGCTCAATCCGCGAGCGCGAGGCGCAGCTGCGCGAAAGCTTCCAGACGTCCGCCGATCTCGTTCAAGCGATCCCGTCCGGCCTCTACCTGTACCAGTTCTCGCCTCCGGATCGGTTTGCGCTGATCCGCGGAAACCCGGAGGCGGAGCGGCTCACCGGATTGCACGCCGAGGATTGGTTGGGGAGGGAGCTCGAGGAGATCTGGCCCAGCTCCGCCCGTTCGGGCATCAAGGCGACGTACCTCGGTGTCATGCAGACCGGAGAGACCTTCGCGGGAGAGGACGTTCTCCTTGCCGACGAGCGGCTGGCCGGGAAGTTCCGCGTCCGTGCGTTTGCACTGCCTGGAGCGCGTCTTGCCGTCGCGTTTGAAGACGTAACGGACCGAGCGGAGGCCGAACAACGGGTGCGCGAGCTCTTGGCGGAAAGCGACGAGGCTCGTGCCGCACTGCTCAGCATTCTGGAGGACGAGAAGCGGGTCGAGGAGTCCCTGCGGCGAAGCGAGGAGCGGTTCGCGCTTGCCTTCCGCACGTCGCCCTACGCGCTCACGATCACGCGCGCCAAGGACGGGCGATTCCTCGAGGTGAACGACGCGTTCACCTCGATCTCCGGGTACACCCGAGAGGAGGTATCGGCCAACTCATCGATCGGCCTGGGGATCTGGGTGGACGAGGAGGACCGACGGGCGGTGGTGGCCGCGCTTCAGAGGGGCGAGTCGGTTGTGGGACGGGAGTTCCTGTTCCGTCACAAGAACGGCCGCACCATCACGGGGCTCTTCTCCGCGCAGATCATGATGCTCAACGACGAGCCCTGGGTCTTGTCGAGCATCAACGACATCACCGACCGGAAGCGAGCGGAGGCGGAGCGACAGAAGCTGCAGAGTCAGCTTGCCCAGTCGCAGAAGATGGAGTTCGTCGGACGGCTGGCAGGCGGGATCGCGCACGACTTCAACAACCTCTTGATGGGGATCATGAACTACGTCGAACTGTGTCGGGACCGCGTTGGGTTGGACCAACCCGTCCGCGGCTGGCTCGACGAGATCGCGAGCGACGCGAGGCGGTCCGCGGACCTGACGAAGCAGCTGCTCGCGTTCGCTCGGCGGCAGACGATTGCGCCGAGCCTGTTGGATCTCAATACGGCGGTGCCGGCGATGCTCCGCATGCTTCGCCGGCTTCTCGGAGAGGACATCGAGCTGGTCTGGCTCCCAGGACCCGGGCCGATGGTGGTGACGATGGATCCGTCCCAGCTCGACCAGATCCTGATCAACCTCGCGGTCAACGCGCGAGACGCCATCACCGGCGCTGGGCGGCTCGCGCTCGAGACGCGGAGCATCGTCTTCGGCCCAGGCGCGGCTCCCGTCGATGTGCCGCCCGGGGAGTACGTACAGCTTGCGGTGTCGGACAACGGGTGCGGCATGAGCGCGGAGACCCTCGAGCACGCGTTCGAGCCGTTCTTCACGACCAAGGCGGACGGCGAGGGCACCGGACTCGGATTGGCGACGGTCTACGGGATCGTCCAACAGAATGGAGGCTTCATCGAGGCGTTGAGTGAGCCGGGACAGGGGGCGACGTTCCGCATCCATCTGCCTCATGGCCATGGCGAGGCGCAGGGGGTGACGGAAACTACGGAAGCGACGACGCGACCGGGCGGTCGCGAGGTGATCCTGATTGCGGAAGACGAGAAGTCGGTGCGCATAACGCTTGAGCAGTTCCTCGGGGATCTGGGGTACGTGGTGCTCGCCGCCGCGGCTCCGGAGGAGGCGCTCAACCTCGCGTCCGCGCGCGAAGGCGCGATCGATCTCCTCATCACCGACGTCGTGATGCCCGGGATGAGTGGTCGCACCCTGGCTGCGCGGCTTGCGGAGCGACGTCCTGGGCTCAGGTGCCTCTTCATGTCGGGGTACACGGCGGACGTCATTGCGCATCGCGGGGTCCTCGATGCCGGCACGGACTTCCTGGCGAAGCCGTTTACGCGCGACGAGCTGGCACGCAAAGTGCGGGAGATCCTCGACCGATAGCCCATTGGGAACATATGACCGAGCTGCCGTACGATACGGCAGCGCTTGGCCATGCTGGGTCATGGAGGGGAGGAAACCATGAAGGTAGGAATCTTCGTCTACTCGCACACGGGGAACACGCGGTCGGTTGCCGCCAAGCTGGGGGAGAAGCTTCGGGCCGCAGGGCACTCGGTCGCCATCGAGCCGATCAAGCTCGTCGGAGAGCGCAAGCAGGGCGTCCGAGACGTCGAACTCGCGCCGCTCCCGAATCCCGGGCCGTACGACGTTCTCGTCATCGGCTCGCCGGTCGAGGCGTTCTCGCTGTCGCCGGTGGCCATCAAGGCACTCAAGCAGATCGCGTCCTTGGAGAAGAAGAGCGTTCTTTGCCTCGTCACCCAGGGATTCCCGCTTCCGTGGCTCGGCGGGAACCGCGCCGTTCGCCAGATGAAGGCACTGTGCGAGGCCAAGGGAGCTGCCGTGCGCGGCGGGGCCATCGTAAACTGGGTGGCCAAGACCCTTGATCGTCGCATTGCGGATGCGGTCGACAAGCTGGCGGCGCTCGTGTAGGGTGCGGAGTTCGCTCTGTCTGCGAGTCTCGAGTGAGCTGGGTTGTAGGATCTGGGAAGGTGGGGTGGGGTATGGCAACGGCACATGCGGTGGAAGCGATCAACATGGCGGTGTTCCTGGACTTCGAGAACGTCGCGCTCGGCGTCCGAGACGCCAACTACCCGGAGTTCAACGTCGAGAAGGTGCTCGAGCGCCTTCTCCTCAAGGGGAACATCGTCGTCAAGAAGGCGTACTGCGACTGGGCGCGGTACAAGGAGTTCAAAGGCCCCCTGCACGAGGCCTCGTTCGAGCTCATCGAGATTCCCCACGTCCGCATCTCGGGGAAGAACTCGGCCGACATCCGGATGGTGGTGGACGCGCTGGACCTCTGCTACACGAAAGCGCACGTCGACACGTTCGTGTTGATCAGCGGGGACTCGGACTTCTCGCCGCTCGTCAGCAAGCTCCGCGAGAACAACAAGACCGTGATCGGCGTGGGCGTCAAGAACTCGTCGGCCGACCTCCTGGTTGCCAACTGCGACGAGTTCATCTTCTACGACGACGTTGTGCGCCGGCAGCGCGCCGAGGCGAAGGCGCATCGCCCACCGGCGAAGAAGGCTGCGGGAACTCGGACGACGAAGAAGGCTCCTCCGACAATCGAGGACAAGAAGCGCGAGGCATGGGGCCTCGTGGTGGAAACCTACGAAGCCCTGGTCGAAGAGCGCGGCGAGGGAGAGATCTGGGGCTCGATGATCAAGCAGGCCTTGAAACGGCGAAAGCCTGGGTTTGCCGAATCCTACTACGGATTCAGCTCGTTTGGGCAGCTTCTCGAGGAGGCCGGCGCGCAGGGAATCCTCGACCTGGAGCGGGACGAGAAGTCGGGCGGATTCATCATCAAGAGCGGCCAGAGCTTCTGAGCGGGGGCGAGCATGTCTGTGCGGGGTTTCTCAGACAGGAACGGGATTCTGGGAAGATGCGAAGACACGGCGGATTTGAACTCCGCACCTCTAGAGTGCTATTCTGTCGCGGGTGCTTGAGGAGACTCAGGTACACCACCGGGTTGGAGGAGGCCTAGCATGGCGAAAACGCAGGATGTGAAGAAGAGCTCGAAGAAGGCTCCGCAGAAGACGCTGAAAGAGAAACGCGCTGCGAAGAAGGCCAAGAAGGCAGAGAAGGACTGAGTTATGGGTGGTCGGCGCGAAGGCGTCGGCTGGAATTGAAGCTTGAGGCGAGGGGTCCGCGGACAACGCGGACCCCGCCCCTTGTAGGGGAGGCTCGCGCGGGTCAGTAACGGTCATCGGAGGTGCGTGAGACCTCTTCGGATCGGGTCGGGCTCCAGGGTATGGACTTGCGCCAAGCGGCCGGCCGGTCGATGCTTAGCGCAGGCATCCAAGATCGAGAGAAGGAGGGGGCATGCTGCGAGACCTCGCCGAGTTGAAGGGGATCCTCCCGCCGATTCCGACGCCGTTCAATGAGCGGGACGAATTCGCGCGCGATCGCCTACGCGACAACCTCCGCGCGT
>JBFYQP010000206.1:0-4412 GCA_041302745.1 Candidatus Bipolaricaulota bacterium
CCCCAGCCCCGATTGCCGCTGACGTCGCTCTCCGTGGCTTCGGCGTCCGTCCGCACGAGGGTCAGCCCGTTCCCCGGGTGTCCGGAGATCACCGTTGCGTCGAGGAGGATCTTCCCGTCCGCGGACTCAATCCCGACGGTTCCGTTGTCGCGGATCTTCGAGTCGATCAACTCCGCCGAACTCGAGTCGAGCGCCACGCCGGCCGCCGCGTTCCCGGCGATCGAACACGCTGCCAGCTTCAACTCGCTGTTGTCGCTGGCCGCAATCCCGCGTTGCCGGTTGTCTTCGATCTGAGTGAGCTCGACGTCGGCCTTGCTTCCCCGGAGCCGGAGGCCGTCCTTCGGGTGATCGACGATCTCCGAATTGGCGATCTGGAGGCTTGTGGCCACGGCGTCGATGCCGTAGCCGGCGTTTGCCGCAATCGTGCTGCCCTTGATCTCCGCGAAGGCGCCGCTGAGGACGGCGCCGCTCGACGCGTTCCCGTCGATCGTGCTTCCGTCCACGACGCGAAGGACGCAGTTCGTCCCCCGCACGCCTTCCTTCTGGTTCGCGCCCACCCGACTCGCCCGGATGTCGGCCGTCGAGTCCAACAGGGAGAGTCCGCCCTCCGGGTGGCCGGTGACGGACGTACTTACCAGCGTGACGCGCGACCGCGCCTCGGCCTCGATGCCGATCTTCCCGTTGTCGCCGACCGCTCCGCCCTCGATCCGAACCTGAGCGAAGTCGAGCCAGAGCCCTCCTCCGACGTTCTTCTGGATCGTGCTGGCAGAAAACTCCGCGCCGGACGATGTTCCGTGCAGCCCGAGCCCCCCGTTCTTCGACACGTCAAGGCCGACGGCGTTGAGGGAGGCCTTCTCGAGAAGGATCCCGTGCGAGCCGTTCGCGCGAACCGCGCCGCCGTTCGCGGCGGCCACGGAGTGCGCCGCCCGCAGGCCGACGCCGCCGCTTCGCTCGATCGTCGTCCTCTCGAGTCCGGCCGCAGCGTTCTCCAAAACCAGCCCGTCCTTCGGATGGTCGGCGACGAGGCAGTCCACCAGCGAGGCCGTCGAGTCCACGGCGTAGAGGCCTTCCTCGCCGTTCCCCACGACCTGCGACGCGGTGAGGTCCGCGGTCGAGTTCACAAGGTCAAGCCCACGCTTCGCGTTCCCGGCGACCTTCGTCGTCGCAAGGACGACGGTCGAGATCGTGCCGGCGATCCCGTGCCCTCCACTCGTCAGGATCTCGCAGTCGAGGAAGTCCCCGGCGCTGTTGGCGAGCCGAACCCCGTCATCGGGGTGCTCGGCGACCGTCGTCTCCGTCGCCGTCACGCTCGAGTTGCTGTGGCCGTGGATCCCGTGAATGCCGTTCCTGCGAATCTCCGAGCGCAGGATGTCCGCCAAGGCGTGCTCGAGGAGGACGCCGTTCCGAGTGTTGTCGTGAACCTTGCTGTCCGAGAGCGCCAACCGCGAGCCGAGCTCGGAGACGCCCTCGAGGCGGTTCAGGAACACCTCCGTCGTCGCCACCTGCGCCGAGCTGCGCTCCATCCGGATTCCGTTCAGCGGGTGCTCGGAGACGGCCGACCCCGAGATCCTCGCCTCGGCGTCAAGGAGCGAGACTCCATTCTCTCCGTTCGCTCGCACCGTGCTGTCCATCATCTCCATGAAGCTCTGCTCCACGAGAATCCCATTTGCGACGTTCTCGAGGATCTCCGACGCGCCCCGAACCGAAAGCGTCGAGTCGGCGATCGCGTAGAGCCCCTGACCGCCGTTCTTCTCGACGAGGCTCGCATCCACCGTCCCCGTCGATGCCTCGAGGAACACGCCGTGACCGGCGTTGCCGGCGATTGTGGAGTGATCGCTCACGGCCACGACCGATGCCGCCTGCGCGTGCACCCCGTTGGCTCCGTTGTTCGTCACCACGCTCGTCGCGATGTCGACGCGCGAGGCGTCGGCCAGGACGCCCTCGGCCGCGTTCCCGGACACGGTGCTTGCCGCGATGCTCCCCTCGGCTCCCGTCGTCGCACTCACGCCGTGCCGCTCGTTCGAGCGAACCTCCGAGCCGTCGAGAGCGCCCACGGCGGACTCGATCCGGACCCCGTCGATCCCGTTGTCCGAGACGACGCAGCCCTTTCGAACCTCGCCCCGCCCTCCGCCGTACACGTAGACGCCATAGCGGGTGTTCGCTCGCACGGTCCCGCCGGCAATCACCGCCGACGCGGCGTCGACCGTCGCTCCGTCCACGGCGTTCTCGAACACCGCAGAGTCCGTGACCTCGCACACACCGCCCGCCTCGACCAAGACGCCGGAGAGGCCGTTCTTCGAGATCGTCGAGGACACGACCCGCGCGCTCCCGTCGTTCACGTGGAGTCCTTGCGCGGCGTTCTCGGACAGCGTCGAATCGGAGATGGAGGCCGCGGAGGACGTGGTGACGAACACGCCGTCGCTGCCTTGGTTCGCGACGGAGGTGTTCGTCACCGTGACGTCGCTGTGGTCGGAGACGAGGATGCCGGTGCCGGCGTTTCGAACGATCGTGCTCGTCGACACGCCCCCCGTCGAGCGAACGTACATCACGGCCGCGTCGGGATGACCGCTGATCGTCGCGCCCTCTACGTTCAGCGTGGCGTCGTCCCCGCGCACGCCCACGCCGCGGTTGTCGACGACTTGTGCTCCCCCGCGCAGCGTGAACGTGGCTCCCGCAACGAACACCCCTCCCGTGCCGTTGTCGGAGATGCGCGTCGGCGATTTACCCTCGGCGAACTGAACGGTCGCCGCACCATCGACGACGATTCCGTAGCCCTTGTTCGCCGTGAACTGGGACGCCTCGATGAGCGCCGAGCCGGAGTGAATCACAATCCCGCCCGCGTTGCGACTCAGGGTGCACCCGGACATCACGAGCTTCGCGGCGCTCGCCGTCACGCCACCCAGCTCCACTCCCCATCCTGCGTTGTCGATGATCTGGCAGTTCGTGAGGGTGAATCCGTCGCCCCGAAGACCCGCCTTGCCGTTGCCCTGCACGACACAGTTGTTGAGCGTCACGGTGGAGCTGGCGTCCAGCTCGATGGCCACCGATCCGCCCGTGAGCGTCAGGTTCTCAAAGACGATCCCCTGGCAGTTCTCGAACCGAACCACCGGCGCCGACGCGTCGCGTCCGGAGATTGAGATCTCCCGCTGCTCTTCCGAGGAGATGAAGACCGTCACGTTCTGCTTGTCCCGGACGACGATCGTCTCACGGATCGACCGCGAGATGCGGATCTTCCCTCCTTTCGCGACCTGGCGAAACGCATGGGCCAGCGACGGCACCGTGTCGGGAACCACGATCCCTCGATCGGCCTCGCGGTCCGCCTGGCCGAATCCGACCAGACACGCCGCGAGGACTCCCACCAAGACGAGGCACAATACCCCTTTTCGGGACGTCGGACGCATGACGACCTCCTCCCTACTCTCCCCCACGCCCGCCGGAGACGGTCCGACGGCAACTCAGGCGACGCCCGCGAAGGCTCCGCCGTCGTCTAACCTACCCGCCACATCTCTTGCGGTTTCGCTCGGACCACCATATCCCTGCCACAAGCCTGCTTTCCCCGGCCCACACGCCCGGGGTATCCTCCCCTGCGTAATCCATGAAGACGCTTCTTCGATGCAGGAGGTGCCACAGGTGTTGGCATTGGGGACAAACCGAAGGGTGACGCCGCTTCTGATGCTCTTGGTCATCGCACTTACGGTACCCGGCATGGCGTCGGCCGGGCAATCGCGGACAATCCATCCGTCCGAAGCCATCGAGCTCGCGATCGAGAACGACTCGCAGCTCCGCCAAGCGGAGCTCAGCCTCAACCTCGCCACGCTCGAACTTGAGGCCGCACGCGTTGCGACGATCTTGCCGGCCGTCGGACTCGCCGTCGACCTCCCAGAGCTCACGGCGGCCGGACTCGGCCAAGACATCGGCGCCTCAGTCACGGCTTCGCTTCCGCTTCCGTGGGGGGACGGCTCGCTCAGCGGCGGCTTGGGCTTCCGGTATGACGCCGGGACCTCCGAGTTCGTCGCACCGACATGGCAGGTCTCTTTGTCGGACGTCCTCGACCTCGCCCGGCCGGACGCGGCCGCGGAGAGAATCCAGTCACTCAAGTGGGCCGTCGAGAGCGCCAAACGCTCGTACACGTCGGCCAAGGCGGATCTGGTCATCTCGACGCTCAGGACCTACGGCTCGCTTCTCACCGAGGCGCAACAGGCCGAGTGGGACGGCGAGGCCGTGAGCCGCCTCACGGCGGAGCTTGACCAGATGAAGGACCTGGCGACGCAGGGCTACAAGGGAGACCAAGACGTCAACGAGGCGAAGCTCCTCCTGCTCGACGCTCAAGTGAAAGCCGAGAAGAGTGCCGAAGCCTATGCAGCCGACCTCGAGGCGTTCTGCCGAACGACGCTGCGCATTGAGGAGGCGTG
>JBFYQP010000010.1:0-9302 GCA_041302745.1 Candidatus Bipolaricaulota bacterium
GCCATGCTCGGCAATTACATTGATACAAGAACTATGCGATCGAATTGCTAGCTTCAGATACCGAAGCATACCCCATGCCGAGACGATTCTCCACTCCCCTTCGTCTGCGGGGAGCGGGACACGCGTCCGAGAGCCGACGGGCTCTGCGTCGGCATACGACACGACTCCCAGTTCCGGCGTGGGGTATGTACTTCCCGGACAGCCTCCGGTACTATCCTCCGCGTATCTCGTCGAGTTGCGGACTCGGGGCGGCCCCTTCGGATTTCGGGCCGTCAACGAGCTCACTCGACGGAAGGGAGGCAAGCATGTACTGGTACTGGATCGCGGGCATCGTCGTGGTGATCGTCTTCCTGATGGGGATCCGCGTTGTGCGGCCGACCCACCGCGCGTTGATCGAGCGGCTAGGCAAGTACGACCACTTCGGACGCCCGGGCTTCCACTGGGTCATTCCAGTCATCGACCGACTGATTCAGATCAACGTCACCGAGCAGATGGTGGATGCGCAGCCGCAGGAGATCATCACCAACGACAACCTGAATGCGCGCGTTGACGCCCAGGTCTACTTCAAAGTGAAGGACGACGAGGAGAACGTCAAGAACTCGCAGTACAACGTCAACAACTACAAGATCCAGATCGTCAACCTGGCTCGCACCACGTTGCGCAACATCATCGGTACGTTGACGCTCAAGTCGGCGAACAGCGAGCGCAACAAGATCAACACGGAACTCCTCTCCACGCTGTCGCAGGAGACACAGAGCTGGGGCATGGAGATCGTCCGCACCGAACTGAAGGAGATCGACCCGCCGAAGGACGTTCAGGAGACGATGAACAAGGTCGTCAAGGCGGAGAACGAGAAGATCGCCGCCCTCGACTACGCGAACGCGGTGGAGCGTCAGGCGGACGGCGAGAAGCGTTCTGAGATCAAGAAGGCCGAAGGAATCAAGCAGGCGAAGATCCTTGCCGCGGAAGGCGAGGCGGAGGCGATTCGTCTTGTCAACGAGGCCGCCAACACCTACTTCGTCGGCAACGCGCAGCTGCTGCGCAAGCTGGAGGCCCTGGAGAAGTCGTTGCGGGACAACGCGAAGATCGTCGTCCCGGCTGGCTCGGACCTGATCAACATCATCGGCGACATGGCCGGCGTCGTGCCGGTGCCGACGCGGAAGTCCGAGAGCGGCAAATAGGCCTGTAGCGAAGAGCGCATGTGAGGCCGAGGACGAAGAGGTCCTCGGCCTTGTTGTTGGAGGCGACGTGAGCGAGCTCGAGGCGATCCGACGGACGAAGGGCCTTCCGGTCACGACGGACTCCCTGACCGCCGACCTTCGGGCGCTTGGCGTTGCGCCGGGCGACGTTCTCCTCGTTCATTCGTCTCTCTCGGCGCTTGGCTGGGTCTGCGGCGGCGCGGTCGCGGTCCTGGAGGCCCTGCTCGCGGCGCTCGGCCCGTCGGGGACGCTGGTCATGCCGAGCCACTCGGGCGACCTCACCGATCCGCGGGACTGGCAGAACCCGCCCGTCCCCGAGGAGTGGAAGGACCTCATCCGCCGAACGACGCCGGCCTACGATCCAACCAAGACTCCGACGCGAGGGATGGGAGTCGTCGCCGAGACCTTTCGGTCGTGGCCGGGCGTCGTGAGGAGTCACCACCCGCATCTGTCGTTTGCGGCGTGCGGACCTGCTGCGCACCGAATCGTCGACGGCCACGCGGTTGACTACGGTCTCGGGGAGGATTCGCCGCTGGCCCGCATCTACGACCTGGACGGCGCCGTGCTGCTCCTCGGGGTCGGGCACGAGTCCAACACCTCCATGCACCTTGCCGAGTACCGCGTCGCCTTCCCTGGGAGGCATGAGACGACGAACGGCGCTCCGATCGTCGTCGCCGGCAAACGAGTGTGGGCTGAGATTGTCGACGTGAAGTGCGACTCGGACGACTTCGGGCGGATCGCCGCGGCGTACGTGGAGTCGGGCGGAGACGTGTGCGTGCGGGCCGTAGGAGCCGGGTGTGCGCTCTGGATGAAGCAACGGCCCCTCGTGGACTTCGCCGCGGAGTGGATGGTCGAGAACCGCGGCCGCTCCGCGCCGGGCGGGGAGGCCGCCATTCGGCCGCTTGGGTTGGGAGATCGCGACGAGTGGGGACGCCTTCGCTCGGCTCTCTGGCCCCGACACAGCCGGGAGGAGATCGAGCAGGAGATGGACGCGATGCTGCCGGCCGCGGAGACGGAGCGGGCGTTCGTCGCCGAATCCGGTTCCGGGACGCTGCACGGCATGGTCGAGGTCTCGCTCCGTCTGCAGGCGGAGGGCTGCACGACGAGCCCGGTGGGCTACGTGGAGGGTCTGTACGTCGATCCTCCGTGGCGGCGCCGCGGTCTTGGGCGCCGGCTCGTGGAGGCGGCGGAGACGTGGGCGCGTTCGCGGGGCTGCACAGAGATGGCCTCGGACACGACGTCCGAGTACCCCGACAGCCTCGCCGTCCACTGCGCGCTCGGCTACGAGGTGACGAAATCGACCCAGAGCTTCCGCAAGGAGCTTCGGCCGTGAGACACGCGCTCGTCCGCGGAGTGAGCCCCGCCATGGGCCGGTGCGAGTTGACCCATCGCGAACGGGAACCGATCGACATAGAACGGGCGGAAGCGGAGCACCGGCAGTACGTGACCGCGCTCACGGACCTCGGCTGCCGGGTGTACGAACTCCCTGCGGACCCGAACCTTCCCGACAGCGTCTTCGTCGAGGACACGGCCGTGATCGTGGGGGATGCGGTCGTGATCACTCGACCGGGGGCCGCGTCTCGCCGGCCTGAGGTCGAGCCGATTCGTGCATACCTAAGCAGTCATCTTGAGATCCTCCGGATGGAATACCCGGCGAGCCTCGATGGAGGCGACGTCCTTTGCGTCGGAAGGACGCTGTACGTTGGGGCGTCGGGAAGGACTGACGCCGCGGGGATCGCTCAGCTTCGAGCGCTCGTCGCGCCGCGCGGCTACGACGTCGTCCCGGTCGCCGTCACAGGATGTCTCCACCTCAAGTCCGCCGTCACCGAAGTCGCTGACGGCGTCCTCTTGGCAAACCGCATGCACATCGACGTCCGTGCGTTCGGACAGGGCAAGTGGATTGACGTCGATCTGCGCGAGCCCGACGCGGCAAACGGTCTTCGGGTTGGAGACGCCGTCCTCTTCCCGGCCGCGTATCCCCGTACGGCGGAGCGGCTCCGGCGCCTCGGCATTCTCGTCCGTACCGTCGACGTTTCGGAGCTCGCCAAGGCCGAGGGGGCCGTGACCTGCTGTAGCCTGATCTGGGACACGGTCAAGCCGTAGACGCCGCCGGGTTGACCTCTTCGCGGCGCAGATCCGCTCGCCGTTCCCTTGCTGTCTTGCGCATCCTACCTGACAACGTAGTACCCATAGTGGGGAGTGACGGTATTGACTTACATGAGGAATAAGCGATGATGAACCGAGGTGATCGCGATGCCACGCTTCATGCGGGTTCTGGCTCTGGGAATCGTCCTTGCGCTCGTGTTCGGGGTTGCGCTTGGGGCGGTCGGGGAGATGTTCGACCGCGACGCCTTTCTTGCCAAGGTGCGGGCTGCGTTCAAGCCGCTCGAGGCCCTGCTGCCCGAAGGCGACGAGCTTGACTACGAGCACGCCGCTCTCTTCTCGGGGTTCCTCAACGGGACGGACGAGCACGTGGTGATCGTCCTCCTAACCGAGGACTCGGCTTCGGTCAAGCGAGCGGAGGAACTGGGGTACACGCTGGAGTGGAAGGACGTCGGGAAGCTTCCGTTGTTTGCCATCATGATTCTCCCTCCGACGGACTGCATCCGCGACGTCGAGTTCAACGTCCCCTACCTCGTTCGAGGTTTGGATTGGGATGTCGCCGAACTCGTCGACCCGCGGGGCAAGGTCGCGCGGACCGTGGAAACCTGGTGGGCCCGCGGCGCAGACGAAGGCGTGTACTACAAATTCTCGGGCAACGTCAAGATTCACATTCAGACCTGCACCACCGTGGGTATGAACCAGAACTAGGTCTGTGTCTGCCGATCTGGCGTCGCGCGAGCGTGAGCGGTTCGTAGCGAGCCTTGTCGCGAGCGGCGCCATCCGCTCCGACAGGGTAAGGCGCGCGTTTCTGCGCGTGCCGCGCCATCGCTTCCTCGACCATTGGTATCGCATCGAGAGCGACCGACAGCGTGTGACGTGGAGCCGCGTCGACTTCGACCCCGACCGTCCCGACGCCGAGGCGTTACGGCACGTCTATTCCGGCCAGGCTCTGGTGACCCGGATCGAGGGGATGTACCCCGTCAGCTCGATGTCGGAGCCCGGCCTGGCGGCGACCATGCTCGAAGCCCTCGATGTGGCTCCCGGGATGCGGGTTCTCGAGATTGGAACCGGGACTGGGTACAACGCGGCGCTTCTGAGCGAGGCGCTCGAAGACGCCGGCGGGGTGTATTCCGTGGAGTTTCGGGAGGACGTGGCGCGGGAAGCCGCTGGCCGCCTCGGTTCCGAGGGATATGGGAAGACCCACGTCGTCTGGTCGGACGGGTTCCACGGCCTTCCCGGCGGGGCACCGTACGGAAGGATCATCGCCACCGTCGGTTGTCCGGACATCGCGCCGGCGTGGATCGAACAGCTGGCGCAGGACGGATTTGCGGTCGCGCCGCTTCGGCACGGCTACGACCATCCGCTCGTGCGCTGGGAGCGATCCCCCACGGATGGCGGCGTGGCCGTCGGTCGCATCGTCGGGTTCTCGGGCTTCATGCCCATCGCCGGGATGCTGGCGGCGCCGAATCCCTGGCAGAGCTACCTGATCGAGGGACTCCCGGAAAGCCCGGTCTGCGAGTGGCCCGTGCCGTGCGGGCTGTGCGTTGCGCCGTCTCTGGCCGGACGCATCTTCGACGTCCCCATCCACCGGAGCTTCTCGTTCTTCCTCAGTCTCGCGTCGCGGGAGCTCTGGCGCACGGTCGACGGCTACGGGCTTGCAGATCCGGGCGCAGGAGCGGCGATCGTCGTGACCTTGCAGGGTGTGCAGGGGCGGAGCTGCGACGGCGACGTTCCTCCGATCGAACGCCTATGGCGGCGCCTCCTCGTTCTGCTGGACCGGTGGACGGGCCTCGGGTGCCCCGCCGTGAGCGACTACGAGCTCGTGTTCGTTCCGAAGCAGGAGGCTGTGGCGCGCGTAGGATCTTCGGGCAAGGGATGGGTCATCGAGCGAGCTCGGCATTGGGAGATCGTTCGGCTTTCGTAGTCAGTGTACGGGGTGCAGTACCCCCAGCATGCCGTGGGACTAGGCCTGTGAGAAAGGATCGTGTTTCGCGCCCGCAGTCTGGCCTACGCGGGTTGCCCGGCCGCGGCGATCCTTGGCGTTGCGCCATGCTTGTCGCCCGATCGCAGCTCGCCCGAGTTTCCGGCTCCTCGCGCGGCGGTTGGTTCGGTCGCGCCTTGCGGGCCTGCCGCTCTCCCAGTTCCCCGATCCGTCGTTTCTGCTGATCGTTGCCCGCTCTCCGCAGTCCGTGACGTCCAGCGGCCCGTCAACCTCGGAGGGGAGGCGGGACTCGTGGCGGCGGCCCGCGCGATGACGTAGAGTGTCCCCCACTCGTTCCTGGACACTTCTCAGGCCGGGAAACGTCGGGACGGGAAGGAAGAGATGAGGAGACGTCAATCCCGAGCGTGGCTGTGGTTCCTGGGTGGCGCGATCGTGCTGGTCGCCGCCGCCGCGATCGTTCTGTCGCTTCGCCTCGGCTCTCGGGAGGAGATTCTCGAGCCGTCGTGGACTCCTCCAACCCTTCAGGAGGCGCGAACAAGACTGGAAGGCAAGACGTTCGCGCAGTTCGCGGACGAGGCGTATCGAATCCACCTTCTTCGGCACCCGCAGGCCGTCACCGATCTCGGACTCGCGGAGACGCTGGGGATTCGCAACGACCGCCTCGACGACTACTCGGACAAGTACGTTCGAACGACGCTCGCGATCGAGCGTGAGATCTATCGCCGCCTGCATACGTACAACCGCGAGACCTTGCCTCCCGACGAGCGCTTGACCTACGACGCCTGTGAGGCGTTCTGGAAGGATCTCACGACGTGTGAGGCGCCGGCGCTTTCTCTGTTCCCCGTTTCGGCGAGCGACGACTCGCCCCACGCGCGCCTTTACGCCCGACTGATCTCGGTGTGGCAACTCGTCGACGAAGAGGACGTCGCCGACTACGTCGCCTGCCTCCACCAGGCGGACGATCAGCTGCTTCGGCTTCGTGACCGAATCGTCGACCTGCGCGCTCGGCGTCGCCTGCCGCCCGTCGCCTCACTCGACGAGGTGCTCCGGGACGTCGAGCCGCTCAAGATCACCGAGATGTGGTCGCGCTCGGAGTACCTCCCTGACCGAATCGTCGCGGGCCACAACGTGTACTTCGTCGCTCTGAGAGACCGGCTCATCGCGATGCGAGAGCTCGGCATCGAGAAACGAGTCAAGTACCTGACGGAGGCGAAGCGCGCGCTCGAGCAAGAAGTCATCCCGGCATACGAGAAGCTGTACAAAGCGATCGTCGCCGCGATCGCCGAGGCGCCGTCGGCGGACGTCGGCATTCGCCGGCGCGAAGGGGGCGGTTCGATCTACGAGGGGTTCCTTCGTCACTACACCGACAGCGATCTCGACCCCGAGACGATTCACGCCATGGGGCAGGATGCGGTCGCGCAGATCGCGAAGGAGATCGACGCCGTCGAAGAGCAGGCGAAGACTCCGAGCGGCCGTGACGTCTCGGCTGCCTGGAACGCGATGGAGTGGGAGGGCGGGGCTCCCTCGCCGGACGACATCGCGGCCGCCTGCCAAGCCGTCCTCGAACGAGCCGACGCATTTGGCTCCCAATTTGTGGGCCGCCTGCCGAAGACGAACCTCGCGGTCTTCGTTGGGGAGGGACCTCGTGGCTACATGCCGGCGCCCTACGACGGAGCGTCCTCGGCGCTCCTCGTTGTGGATCCCGACGCCGCCTTGGCCGTGTCGGACGTCGCCGCGTTCGTGCACCGAGAGACCGTGCCGGGCCGGCATCTCCAACGAGCGACGGCCCGCGAGCTTTCCTTGCCCGTCCTCCGCGCCTGGGGTGGGTTTCCGGCTTTCGAGGAGGGTTGGGCCACCTACGCTCTCGGTGTGGCGTCGGAGGTGGGCCTCTACGACGGCGACCCGCTGGCCGACCTTGGGCGATTGCGCAGCCAGCTTCGCGAGGCCGCTCTGGCCGTTGTCGACACGGGAATTCACGCCCTCGGTTGGAGCTTCGACCGCGCGGTGGACTACTACATCGACACAACCGGTGACGCAGAGGGTTCCGCACGAATCGCCGTCAAGGGGTGTGTCAGCTCGCCTGGACGGGCGACGGCGGGCATTGTCGGCAGCAGCCGGCTCCGCGCCCTCCGCGACGCGGCACTTCGCGCGAGCGGGGCGTCGTTCAATCTTGCGGCCTTTCACGACCTTGTGCTTGGGCGTGGACTTCTGCCGCTGTCGGTCGTCGAGCGGGAGGTTCGCAAGGATCTCAAGCTCCCCGAGCGCGGCTAGCGCGACCTGTTCGAGGGTCTTCTAGCGTCGCGGATCGACGTGGGTGCGCCAGAGCCGAAGCGCGTGCTCGTTCGGATCGACGATGTCCGCTCCCGCCGCTGCAAAGAAGCCGTTCACCGTCTTCAGATCGCGGACCAGGAGATCGAATGCGTCGTCGTTGTAGCGCGGGTCGACCGACTGCGGGAAGTCGATGATCGTGACGGCCCCGTTCCAATAGAGCATGTTGTACGCCGAGAGATCGGCGTGGACTCGATGGTGGACGAGGAACAGCTCCACGTTGCGCAGGATGTCGGCGTAGAGCCTGGGTGCCTCGCCCGTATCCAGATCCACGCCGAGGAGCACGGGCGCCGGGTTATCGATGTCCCCGAAGTACTCCATCAGGATCACTGGGCCGTTCCGCTCGATTGGCTCCGGGACGTCGGCGCCGGCCGCGTGGAGGGTCTCGAGCGTCTTCATCTCGTGGGCGATCCATGCGCTGAACTTGTGGGTCCGGCCGTGCTGGGTCTTCTTACCGAGGGCGCGGAGCACACGCGCGTCGGGGCGGCTCCCGCGGTCCCGACCCTGCTGGTACACCGTGTCGCGCTTGAAGCTGCGCGTCTCGAGCGGACGGTAGACCTTGGCGGCAACCAGGTCGCGGCCGAGTGAGGCGTCGGCGTGGCAGCAGTACACGACGGCCTCCTTGCCGCTCTTGATGGGACGCACAACATCGATCAGGAAGTGATCCTCGATGAGAGGCGCGAGGTGAGCCAGCAGTTCCTCTTCCACCGTCTTCTCCGCTTCCTGGGCAGGCTTGGGCGGAGGGTTCTTCCGGGGGCCCCGGATGGCTCGCTCGGTCTCCTCGTAGTAGTGGATGAAGCCTCCTTCGCCTCCCGTCGGAGGCGTGTGGCGCTTGGAGTGGCGAGTATATCGGGCATTGCCCGGGGAAGCGACATCCGGCAAGGCCTGCACGGCAGTGTGCCTCGGGGAGGCTGCCGCGCGAACCTAGCTCGACCGGGCTGTTTCCGGTCGCCCTTCAGGCATCAGCGTCGCGTGTGCCTTCTTGAGCCACTCGATGATCTCGACTCCCTGGGGACACGCGGCTTCGCAGGCCCCGCAGGCGACGCAGCGATCGGCCCGGCTCTCGGGCTTCATGAATCGGTCGTTGGCATACTGGGCGCTCAACCGGGCGAGGTCTCCGTACGCCATGGCATCGTTGTAGAAGGAGAACACCCGCGGGATCGCAACCCCTTGCGGGCACGGCTGGCAGTAGCGACAGCTTGTGCAGGGGATCGGGGCCAGGGCGCGGTACGCGTCCCGTACTCGGTCGACGAGGCGCAGTTCGTCGTCGCGAAGCGTTCCGACTCCCGAGCGTTCCGCGCTCGCAAGGTTCTCCTCCACATGGCTCATCGCCGTCATCCCCGACAAGACAAGCGAGACGTCGGGGTCGTTCCACACCCACTGGAGAGCCCAATCGGCCTGCGATCGCTGGGGCGACGCCGTCTTCCAGAGCGCCGCGACGTCGCGCGGGGCGGGACGGGTGAGCGAGCCCCCGCGGAGCGGCTCCATGACGACGACGCCGAGTCCGCGCTTCGCCGCGTAACGGAGTCCTTCCGTGCCCGCCTGGAAGCCGGTGTCCATGAAGTTGTACTGGATCTGACAGAAGGTCCAGTCGTACGCGTCGACGATGTCGCGGAACGCGGCGAGGCTGTCGTGGAAGGAGAAGCCGACGATGCCGATCCGCCCCTCGTGCCGGGCACGCTCGGCCCAGTCGAGAACGCCGAGATCGTAGAGCTTCGTCCACTGCAGGC
>JBFYQP010000015.1:0-8354 GCA_041302745.1 Candidatus Bipolaricaulota bacterium
CCGTGATCGCTACGATTCCCGCGGTGCGAGCGAACGCTCTGATGGCTACACCAAGCCCGGTCTTCATCGCCGCGATTGAGGTCGCGACAAGAGGGAACTCAATGACACATTCCGCCTCCTGTGGAATCTTCGTCTGCACTTGCCGTCGCAGGCCGGGACAGAACAGCTCGTTGATCGTCACACCCTCGCTCTGGTATCGATTCCCGCCCACTTTGGCGCCGCTGATCCCACCGATCGGGTAGTTGAACACCGCGACATTCGGCGCGTCTCGCACAACCCACGCGGCCGCCTCGATCGCTCCTTGCAGACAAGACGCTTCGTCCTTCCCGAAGACCTCAAGAACGCCGTCGGTCCCGGCCGTCACGTGCACGCGCCGCTCGATGTACTGGTCGCCGGTCATGATCGGCATCCGAACGGTCTCCCGCCCCCCCACACGTTCGACGGTCTCGAATCCGTCGCCCCATCGCGAGACCCTTGCCGCGAGGTCGACGACCCACTCCTCCGGGCCGCCGACGCCACCGTCAAACAGGGAACAGGTCGGGAGGTGCGGAAAGATGTACAGACGATCGAGCAACGCGCGCTGGAATGTCTCGAAGCCGACAGCCGTCGGCGCGTTGAGTTGCAGCGCAGCGCCGGCTCGTCCGTCGGGCGTCAAGGATGGGGACACGAACCCCTCGATGCAGCCCTGGATCGGAGACGCGGTAATGATCCCGAACCCGCAGAGGTAGCTCGCCTCGGCCATCGCCACGGCCTCCGTCGCCGCCGTCAGGACGAGGCGCGCAGTGTAGATGTCGGTGCATTCGCAGAACGTGTCCTCGATCGTGATGCCACGGTACTGCATCAGTCCCCTCCTTCTTGCGCTCCCGAGTCTGTCTCGCCCCGACGCAGCACGACGACGGCGTCTTCGACGACCTCGAAAGACAGGACCCGATCCGGCCCCGCGGGCGCGACGGGCGTGCCGTCCACCACCGCCACCGCTCCTTCGGGCAGTCCGCCCAGTTCGACGGAGTCGCCCGGCGCAAGACCCAGATGGAACAGCCGCAATGGCTCCGCAGCAAGCAGGTCCTCCCGCGACAACCGCGTTCGGATCATCAGCGAGCTCGCCACGGCGACGACGCCGCGGCATCCGACGTACGGCCCCCAGCAGAGAAACCCGCTCACCGCCTTCCCGCGGCACGCGTCGACATCGTTGAGTGGAGACGCCACAACCTGGCCGCCCGCCATCCCTTCCTCGGCAAGGTGCCTCCGACCGTTCTTTGCGATCCAAGTGCCTGCGTTGCACACGGAGGCAGGCTCGGCCGTGCGGTCGGCGCCACGCAGCGCGGCAGCAGCGTCCAGATCAACTCTCCGGCCGTCGCGCGTCCCGAAGTAGGTGCCTGCGGCCGTCGCGTCATGGAAGGCGAGACCGACGCGCTTGCCGTCCACGCGAACGTCGAGCGCATGGACGACGGCCTCGGTCCACGTCGAGGCGAGCAGGCGCTCCAGTCCTTCAAGGTCGGCTCCAACCAACGGC
This sequence comes from Candidatus Bipolaricaulota bacterium, assembly GCA_041302745.1. Lineage (GTDB taxonomy): Bacteria > Bipolaricaulota > Bipolaricaulia > UBA7950 > UBA9294 > JAPLGD01. The sequence goes on from JBFYQP010000015.1 coordinate 1,514, forward strand.
CCGACGTTCGACGACCCGATTCCGATCCCGAGAAGGCGCGCGCGGGAACCTGCGGCGACGAGAGCCTCGGCCATCTGGCCCAGCGTGCCGTCACCGCCGATGCCGATCACCGTCTCGACTCTCGCGGCAACGAGCGCCTCGGTGAGGCGTCGGGCGTCGCCCGCCGGCCCGCGGGCCTTCGCGCAACGAAGCCCGCAGGCCTCGGCCGCCGCCGCCTCGAAGGTCTCCTCGTTGACGACGATCTCGGCGTCGCGCAGGCGCTCGAACAGACGAGCGAGCACAGCGCGCAAGACGTCCGGCCCCCCCCCCGCGCAGGGGTTCGCGACCACTCCGACTCGGCCGAGACGCCCGACGCGGCTCACTTGATCGCCCCTCCGGTGAGCCCCGACACCAGATAGCGCTGTCCGAGCAGGAACAGGATGAAGACAGGGATCGTGACCAGCAGCGCGGCCGCCGACAGCGGCCCCCACTGAACGACGCCGCCCGATCCGAGGAACCGCGCGAGGTAGACCGGCAGCGTCCAGTTCGGATTCGTCTTCATGATGACGAGGGCGAAGAAGAACTCGTTCCACGACAGGAGGAGCGAGAAGGTGGCCACAGCCAGGAGGCCCGGCACCGAGAGTGGCAGGATGATCTTGACCAAGGCTCGAAGGCGCGTGCACCCGTCGATTCGCGCCGCCTCCTCGAGATCGACCGGGATCTTGTCGAAGTAGCCCTTCAGGAGCCAGATCGAGAACGGCAGGGCGAAGCTCGTGTGCATGATGATCAGCCCGGGCAGGCGATCGATGAGCCCGTAGACATTCAGGACCGTGAACAGGCCAAGCACCATGATGATCCCCGGGAATGCTTGCGTTGCGAGGAGCCACATCGAGAACAGAGTGCGCCCGCGGAACTTGAATCGTGACAGGGCGTAGCCCGCCGGCGCGGTCACCAGGACCGCGAGGAAGACGGTTGAAAAAGCGACGATGACGGAGTTCTTGAGGTTCGTGAGAAACGTTGTCTCCGTGAGGATCGTGCGGAAATTCTCCCACGTCACGCTCGACGGAGGTCCCATCGGGGATTCGAAGATCTGGCTTTCCGTCTTCAGAGAGTTGAAGACGAGGAGAAGAAGCGGGAACGCCAGGAGGGCGATCATCGCCACGACAGCGACGTGCAGGAGGATCTGCTTCGCAGGGCGCATCCTCATTTCAGCACCTCTCGGATGTAGAGAACGACAGCGCTAAGCAAGATGAGCAGGATGATGATCCCGATCGCTGCGCCGTACCCGGCTTGGTAGTACATGAACGCGTTCTGATACGCGTAGAGCGGCAACGTCATGGACGCCGATCCAGGCCCGCCCTTCGTGAGCACAAAGACAATGTCGAACGAGTTGAACGTCCAGATCGTCTCCAGCGTGAGGACGATGAGGATAACCTTCTTCATGCTCGGCACGACGACGCGCAGCTGCGTCTGCAGGTAGCTCGCCCCGTCGATTGCCGCCGCCTCGAGGATGTCGCCCTCCAGCGCCTGGAGCCCGGCGAGGACCATGATCGTCACGAACGGAATGCCCATCCAGATGTTGGCGATGATGCACGTCCACAGCGCGAGGTGGGTATCAGTGAGCCACGCCGGCGGATGCGCGACGCCGAGGCCCGCGAGCGCGGCGTCCAGCGGCCCGCCTGAGAGGAAGATGTAGCGCCAGATGAGCGACACGACGACGCCGGGCAGCGCCCAGGGGATGAGCGTGGCCGACCGGAAGAATCGCCGGAACCGGAGGTAGCGCGAATTCAGCATCGTTGCGAGGATGTACGAGAGCAGGAACATCACCGCAACGCTCACCCCCGTCCAGACGAGGCTGTTCAGGAGCGCACGGATGAACACCGGATCGCGAAACAGCGCCGCAAAGTTGTCGAGACCGGAGTACACGGTCTGTCTCGTTAAGGCGCGAAAAGAGTAGAAGACGCGCGATATCCCTTGAATCAATGGATACAGGCTGACGAGGCAGAGGATCAAGAGCGAGGGCACGACAAACGGAAGCGCTCGCTTCTCCTCGACGAACGATCGGGGCGCGACCGCGCTCCTACCGGTCTTCATGGAATCGGATCACCGTCTTCAGTCCGTCCGGTCTCTCAGCCTGCTCGAACGCCCGCGCGGCGTCTGCAAGTGGCACCGACGCCGTCACAAGACCTTCGAGAGAGTCTGAGTGCTCGCCGATCCACGCCACCGCGTCGCGGAAGTGGCGGATCTGGAAGCCGAAGCTTCCGGCGATCGTCACCTCGCGGTAGTGGAGTGCGAACGTGTCGACGGAGATCCGCTCGCCCTTCGGCAGACCGCCGAAGAGAAGCGCCGTGCCCCCCGACGCCGTCCACCCGATGGAGTCCTCCGCGACGGAGCGGTCGCCGACCGCGATGAGGACGCGATCGGCCTCGGGCTCGCCCAGTGTGGCGCGGAGCGCTTCGCCGAGCGGAGCCGCTGCGGGGTCGACGACCGTGAGTCCCAACCGGCGAAGATGACCGCTGCGCGCCGAACTCACCTCGCTGACCACCACGGCCGGAGTGATCGTCCGCGCCACAACGGCCAGAAGCGCGCCCATCGGGCCCCCGCCGACAACGAGCACGCGATCGCCCGTGCGGACGCCGGCCCGCTCGATCCCGTTCATCGCACAGGCGAGCGGCTCGGCGAGCGTGGCCACCTCATCGGCGATCCCTGACGCGATTGGGAATACGCCCCGCGCCAGGATCTCCGGCGGCAGCAGGATGTAGTCCTGAAGCGCCCCCGCGACGAAGGCTTTGTGCGCGCACAGCTCGCCGACGCCGCGCCGACAGACCGAGCAGCCGCCGCATTCGGCATAGGGAGCGCAGACAACGCGATCGCCGACGGCCGGAGTCCGCACGCCTTCGCCGACCGCATCAATGACTCCGACGACTTCGTGGCCGAGGACGCAGGGCGGCTTGAAGTACGGGTGACCGCGGCGGAACGCCTTGACGTCCGTCCCGCACAGCCCGACCGCGCCCACGCGGAGGCGTGCCGAGCCGGGGCCGGGGGCCGGAATCGGCGCCCGACTCACCACGATGCGCCCAAGCTCCGCCAGCGTCGCGACTCGCATGTCGCCTCGATCGTGAGCCATTACTGCCTCGTCGCTGCCTTTGCCTCACGTCCCGTGGGACGCCGTCGTCGTCGAGGGAGGGGATTGCGCCCCCTCCCTCACCCTGCGGTAACCGCGCCTAGTACTCGACGCGAATGCCGATCACGAACCACGACCACTGCTCGGGCGCGTAGAGCGCTTCTACGCCGGCCACCTGGTACGGGAACACCAGCTTCAGCGGTCCACCCGAACTGGCCTTGATCACCTTGTCGTTGGCCGAATAGGCGATCAGGATTGGGTAGGCGTTCACATCGGCGATCTGGACGACGAACTCCTTGGCATCCGACGCGATGACGACTGCGCGCTGCGCACCGGCAGGAACGCCGACGAACTTGAGAAGATCCGACAGCAGAACGCCGCCGTAGAGCTTCTCGCCAAGCCAGGGATCCGTCACCGTGTAGGCCGTGACGGGCAGTAGAGTCTTCAGCATGTTCAGGTCGAACACGAACACGCCGGCGCCCGTCAGGATGTTCACGTCATTGCGGAGCGCGATCGTCCCCGACAGCGTTAGGGCTGGTGTCTGCGTCGGTACAGGCCCCGTGGCCCACACCGCGGCGCTCACCAGCGCGACGAGCAATACACCAAGACACAACGAACGCTTCACGTGGTCCTCCTTCCCCCTCGAACGCTTCCGAGCCATCCCCTTCCAGCCGCCTCCGCGCGTCCAACCACCTCCTTCTCTCCTCCTACTGAAGTCCCATGCGACGCAGGAAGTCGTTCCCTTGCTGTGTGGCCGCACGCAGTGCGTCGTCCAAGGACACGTTCCCGAGCAAGGTTAGCTCGATCTGCGGAATGAACGACTGCCACTCCCAGCCGAAGAACCCGAACATGTGCGGCTTCACGTCTTCCGCGTACGGCAGCCACTGGTAGACGACGTTCCACTGGTCTTCTTCGGTCTGGAATTCCGGGCGCGCAATCGCCGACTGCCGCACAGGGAAGAGCCAGTCGGCCTTCGCGATTCGCGCCTGGTTGTCGCTGTTCGTGAAGAAGAGCAGGAACTGCGCCGCCTCGTCTTTGTGCGGCGAGCCGGAGTAGATGAAGACGCCCTGCGGACCTGCCTCCGTGACGTCGCGCACCGGCCCCTTCACCTGAAGCATGCCCCAGTCGAGTTCGCTCTTGGTCAGCCGGTCGATCCAGCTCCGGACCCAGCAGCCGAAACTGAACATCGCGTACTTCCCGGTCTTGAACCCCTGCAAGAGACTCATGAAGTCGTAGCTCAAGACCTCTTGAGGCATGACCCTGTCGACCGTTACGAGGTCCGTGTAGAAGCCGATCGCCTGGCGCGCCGCCTCGTCGATCTCGACGTGCCAGGTCCCGTCCGCGTGCTGCACGAGCACCTGGCCGCCGTTCTGTGCAACGAGGCACCACCACAGCCGTTGCTCGAGCGGCGCGAGGAGACCCCATGTCGTCGTCTGCCCGCTCGCACCGCGTACCGTCAGGCGCATGGCGTAGTCCCGTAGCTCGCTCCACGTCACAAGGCCGTCGGACGGAGGGACGATTCCGGCGCTGTCGAACATCGCCTTGTTGTAGAAGACGACAAGCGTCTCCTGCAGGAATGGGACTCCGTAGATGTTGCCCCACTCATCGCTCACGCCGGCCCAGCTCTTCTCCGACGTGTCGGCGAGCGTCTCCGCGTCGAGGTAGAGGTTGAGCGGCTCCGCGTAGCCCTGCACGCCGTACTCGTAGCACATGACGGCGTCCTGGTGAATGACGTCCGGTCCCTGCCCAGCCTGGAAGCTCGTCGTCAGGAAGTCATTGATGTTCTCCCACGCCTGCCACACGATCTCGATCTGAATGTCCGGCCGCGCCGCGTTCCACTCCGCGACGATCTCGTCGACCACGTCCACCGTGTCGGACTGCCACGCCGGCGTCAGGAACTGCAGCGTCACCGCTCCGGCGAAGACGCCAGTTCCTGCTGCAATCAACGTCGCCGCCACGAGCCCCACGACTGCTCGCCTCATCGGATGACCTCCCATCCCCATGGCTACTCCTCCTTCAGCCTAACGCTGAAGATCAGGTCGAACGACTTGATCGGGTCCGCGCTGGTCGGCCGGTACATGCCGACGAGAGAGATGTGGTCGCCCCTCGCCACCGCGAACGGGAACTTGGCGACAATGAACGTGTCCGTTCCGTCGGTCGCAGATAGGTCCGCGCCCATGACCGCACGAACCTGCACGTCCGGCAGTCCGACCATCTTCCCCTGGAACACTTCGGGGTGATCGATAAAGTCGCCGATCGCGAGACCCGGCTGGAGCACGTAGAAGCTCTGCGTGCCAGAGCTCGTCGTCCCATCGGTCAACGAGAACGCGACAGTCAGTGCGTGGTACCCGGCGGCGAGCGTCGTCACGTTGAGGTTCGCCGCTACCGTGCTCCAGAGGCCGTTCGACGACACGCGGACATCGACCGCGTCACCATCATCCCATTGATAGGACGCCGAGACGGCACCTCCCCAGACACTCGCAACAAGACGATCGGCCCACACGAGAGCCGCCGCCGCCGGGGACGCAAACGACACGACGTTCTTCCCCGCGGTGCGCCATGTGCTGTCCAGTTGGCCGCGCGAGACCTCGTAGACGCGGTAGCCGAACTGCGTCCCGTCCGGATTCGGTCCCTCCCACCAGGAGCCGCACACGGCGCCTGAAGTGAACTCATAGAACGGCTCTTCGCGCAGGACGAAGTTCGTGTGCCAGTGGCCGTTCAGCAGCGCAGTGATTCGCGACTCCGCGAGGAGGTTCCACAAGGCCTCGCTCTCTTCGGTCGGCGCCCAATCGGTCGTCGGCTCGTGGCAGAAGACGAGGATCGGCGCGCTCGCATCCACGCAGGCAAGATCTCCGCGCAGCCACTCGAGCTGCGCAGCATCGACGGAGTAGATCTGCTTCGTCTCCGCGAGTTGATGCGGATCGAGGATGACGCAATGGGTTCCCTTGACGTTGAACGAGTAGTAGGTCGGGCCGAAGTGCTCCTCGTAAACGGACTTGTCGACCGCGGCCACGCGGACTTGATCGTGGTTCCCGACGACGCCGTAGACCGGTGACGCGAGGCGCGAGACGAACTCGCCGTCTACCGTCGCAAACCATTGCCTGACAGTCTCGAGGCTCGGCCCCTTGGCGTTTGCAATGATGTCGCCGGTCAGGATCACGAAGTCGGGCTCGAGCGCGTTCAGCTCGCCCACAAGAGCATCCATCGTCGGACCCGGCAGGAACGCCATCTCGCGGTCGTCGAAAGCGAAAGAGAACGAGCCCGCGTCCGGCGCGTAGTGAATGTCAGAGAGCTGAGCGAAGACGAGGGGGCCGGATTCATCGCGAGTCCCGAGCGGGAATGAGTACGTCGCACCCGAGGCAACCGCGCGATACCAGCCGTCTACGGGCTTCATCCCGTTGGGTGTGGAGAGGAAGACGAACCGAGACCCTTTGTTGTCTGGAAGCGAGAACCGACCCGCCTCGTCCGTGCGAACCACGGAAAACCCATCACTCACGACAGCGCCTGCCACGCCGCTCTCCCCATCGTCAAGGAGCGCGTTCTGGTTCCGGTCGACGAACACCACTCCGTCGGTCCCTGCCGCGCAAGGAACCGACCCACCGACTCCCAGCGCCACGATGGCGACGATCGCCCAGCGAGCCAGGCGCTCCATGCTAGCCTCCCTTCCCGTGCACGGCCTTCACCAACGCCCTGACCACGTCTCGAGGACTCGCCGCACCAAACACCGTTCGTCCGAAC
>JBFYQP010000021.1:0-9465 GCA_041302745.1 Candidatus Bipolaricaulota bacterium
GGTAGTCGTAGCGATCGCTCGGCGTGGGGTGCTCCCACCACGTCGCGCGGTTTCGCCCGTGCAGACGGACGTAGGCCACGGGACTCGTGACGACCTCGCTCGGCGTCGGGAGTCCCGGGAGGTCCGGCAGGTCGACGTTTACGAACCCGACGCCGATGCGGCGCAGGTGGTTCCACGTCTCCTCCCTGGCCCACGACTCGTGTCGGAACTCGGCGCACAGCGGCACGTCGCGGGGGAACGTTTCGGCAAGCCCCTCGAGGTGGACGCGCGCCTCGTTCGTTGGGCGGAACGACGACGGGAACTGAGCGAGCAGGCCTCCGAGGCGCCCCGCCTCGCGGAGCGGGCGGATCGACTCGAGGAACGGGCCGCGCGCCGCGGCGAAGCCTTCTCGCTCGTGGGTCATCTCCCGCGGCAGCTTCACGACGAACGTGAATCCCTCCGGCGCCCGCTCCGCCAGCCGCTCGAAGGTCGCGGGCGGCGGAATGCGGTAGTAGGTGGAGTTGATCTCGACCGCGTCGAACCACCGAACGTACCGGTCGAAGTACTCGCTGCGACGGATGCCCGGCGGGTAGGCCGTCCCCACCCAGTCGGGAAAGCTGAACCCGGACGTCCCCACGCGAATCGCTCCGGCCATGCGTCCATCCTACCCCGCAGGCGGCCTCCGGGCCCACAGGGACCGGCCCCGGGAAGACGGGCGGGGATCGCTACAATGGGCGCGTGAAGAAGAGCGAAGCCGGACGAGAACGGTGCGACCTGGTGATTCGCGGCGCGCGGGTCCTTACCCCCTACGGCCTTCTGGCAACATCCCTCGGGATCGCCGGTGGGCGCATCGCGGCGCTGGGCGGCGCCCCGGCCGCAGACGAGACGCTCGACGCGAACGGCCTGTGGGTCCTCGCGGGAGCCGTCGACGGGCACACCCACATGGAGGCCCCGGCGTTCGGGATCCGGTCGCGCGACACGTTCGAGTCGGGAACGAAGGCGGCGGCAGCGGCCGGAGTCACGACGATCGTCGACTTCACCGTGGCGGCCGGGACGACGCTCGGGCTCGAGGTTGAGTCCCGGATCGACGCGGCTCGCGACGCCGTCGTCGATGTCGCCCTCCACGCCGAGATCGCCGGCTGGCGCCCCGACCGCGCCGGCGAGGTCGCAGACGCCGTTCGCCTCGGAGTCCGAAGTTTCAAGTTCTACACCGTCTACGCCGAGCGGTCGGATCCCGACCAGCTTTCGGACGCGTTCCGAGCGATCGCCGCGGTCGACGGAGTCGCCATGGTCCACGCCGAGGACGAGGAGATCGTGCGCGCGGCGTCGGCTCTTCTCTCGCGCGAGGAGCGACGACGCGCGATCGCGCTCCCGAGGAGCCGTCCCGCGATCGCGGAGTCCACGGCCGTCTCCCTCGTCGCCGCCCTCTCCGAGCGCGCCGGCGTCCGCCTTCACATCGCCCACGTGAGCAGCGCAGGCGGGTGCGATGCGGTGCGGCGGGCCAAGGCGCGCGGCGTCCGGATCACGGCGGAGACCTGTCCTCACTACCTGGTTCTCGACGAAGGGGTCTACGAGCGCGCCGGCGGCCGCGCGTGGAGCGTCATTCCCCCGCTGCGGACCGCCGCGGACCGCGAGGCGCTCTGGTCCGCCCTTCGCGACGGCACGGTCGACGCGGTCGCCACCGACCACTGCCCGTTCCTGCGCGCCGACAAGGAGGCCGGCGACGACGTCCTCGAGATTCCGTGCGGACTCCCCGGAGTCGAGACGCTCCTCCCGATTCTCTACTCAGAAGGCCGAGCGCGAGGCGTGGCGCTCGAGCGGCTCGCCGTCCTCTCGGCCGAGGCTCCCGCCCGGATCTTCGGCCTTTCTCCCCGAAAGGGGCGGATCGCCGTGGGAGCCGATGCGGACCTCGTCCTCTACGACCCACACCGCGCGTGGACGGTCGGAGCGGCGGGGCTGCATGGGGCAGGCGACGTCTCCCCCTACGAGGGGCTCGCGGTCCGCGGCGCCGTCGTGCGGACGCTCGTGCGCGGGCGCACCGTCTGGGCGGACGGGGAGCTCGTCGGGCTTCCCGGCTGGGGCCGGTTCGTCCCGGCCCTCTAGGACGTCCCGAGAAGCAGCAACCGCGGAGATCGCTGAGTGCGTAGAGGGGAAAGCACCGACCTCTTGCCCGCAAGAGGACGTGGGGCGGGCACGCCCGGTCCCGGAGCGGATGACGCAGCTCGCTCTGCGCAGCTCTGCGTCCTCTGCGGTGGGATCAGCCTTCGCTTCGAAGCGAGCGCGTCGGCTCCGCGGCCGCAGCCAGCAGCCGATCGACCTCGGCGCGGCGCGGCAGGGACGGCTGCGCCCCGTGCCTCGTCGCGGCGAGCGCTCCGGCGGCGTTCGCGAAGCGGATCGCCTCGAGGATCGGCCGCTCGGTGACGGCGCACCCGAGGGCGCCGTTGAACGCATCCCCGGCCGCGGTGCTGTCGACAACCAGAACCGCAATCGTAGGCACGTGCGTCGTGGTCTCTCCGATCCAGTACGCGCCCTGGTCGCCCGCTTTGCAGACCGCGCCGCGCACGCCGAGCGAAAGAAGGCGGCGCGCCGCCGGCTCCAGGCCGTCGATCCCCGTCAGCTGGGAAAGCTCCGTCCGGTTCGGCGTCAGGATGTCGACCCGGTCGAGCGGAAGCGCCGACAGGTCCTGCGCCGGAGCGGGATCCAGGATCACGATCGGCCGTTCCTTGGGAAGCCGCTCGAGGACGAAGGCGATCGTCGCGAGCGGGATCTCAAGCTGGAGCAGGAGGACGTCGGCCGCCGCGATCCGATCGAAAACGCGGGCAGCGTACGCGACGTCGACCGCTCCGTTCGCGCCGGGGACGCAGGCGATCGCGTTCTCGCCGGACCGCTCCACCCAGATCGACGCCGTGCCGGTCGGAAACTCGTCGACGTGCGCCACGGCGGACACGTCGATCCCGTCGGCGCGCAGACCCTCGACGAGGCGGTCGCCGAACGGGTCGCGGCCGACTTTCCCGAAGAAGGCCACCGCCGCTCCGAGCCGCGCGGCGGCGACCGCCTGGTTCGCCCCCTTGCCTCCCGGGTAGTAGCGGAGGCTCTCTCCGGCGACGGTTTCCCCGGGACGCGGAATCCGCGCCACCTCGGTAACGAGATCCATGTTGGCGCTTCCAAGAACGGCAATCACGCTCGTCCCACTCCCTTCGCTCGGCCGGAGCGCGTCGCCCCGGCTGCGGCAAGACGCCTTCCCCACCCCACCGTCCACTCCACGAGACGATCGAACCCGACCTCTTCGAACCCGTCGACGTAGGTCCGCAGCCCGCTCCCGATCGGCGCGCTCCACCGCTCGGGAATCCCCTCGGTTCCCGCAAGGCAGCCGACGAGGGCCGCCGCCTGCCCGGTCGAGCAGTCCGTGTCGTAGCCGCAACGAAGCGTCGTCAGGATCGACCGCTCGAAGTCGCCTTCGCCGAGCATGAGGCCCGTGACGACGCAGGCGATGTTCGGCAGGGTGTGAATCCAGTGGTGGCGGTCGATCGACGGGGCAAGCGCGTCCATCACGCGGACGGCGTCGCCGTAGCGGCGGCACGCGTCGATCGTCTCTTCCACCGTCGCCGCAAAGCTTCCTTCGGCCGGAACGAAGCGGAGGGCGTCGCGCAGAAGGGACTCCGCCCTGGGCTTGTCGAACGCAAGCGACATCAGAGCCGCGGCGTAGACCGCGCCGTCCATCCCTTCGCGGTAGTGAGAGATGCCCGCGTCGCGGAACGCCAACTCCCCCGCCCGCTCCGGATCGCTCGGCGCCAGAAGCCCGTGAATCTCGGTCCGCATCTGGCCGCCGACCCACGCGCCGCAGGGGTTTCGGTCCCAGCGGCTCTCCGGAGGAAGCACGCCGGCCTTCACGTTCTCGAGCGCCGCCCACTCGGCGGTAAACGCGAACGGAAGGTGCGCGACCCACTCGAGGGCGAGGTCGGCGCTCGTGAAGTCGGCCCCGTGCTCGTCCAGGGCGTGCAGGACGAGGATCGGATAGGCGGTGTCGTCGTTCTCGACCTTCGGGGGAACGAGATAGCCCCGGATCGCCCCGTGCTCGGCCGCGATCCGTTCGCGCGTCCAGCCCTCGACCGGGTCGCCGAGCGCGGTCCCGATGCACTTCCCGATCCACGCCGCGCGCACGCGGTCGGCGTAGTCCGGGGCCTGGGTTCGGTCGACAGGCGGCGTCGCCGCCAAGCGTCCGTGCAGCGCCCCGCGGGTGCGGGACCGGTACGCGTCCCACGTCGACGGCTCCCCCTCGCGGATCCCGGCAAGCCGTCCCGCCATCACCGCGTTCACGCGGGCGACGATCTGGGCGAGCGATCCCCACGCCTCCGCGGCGAACGCCGCTTCGGCCTCCTCGAGAAGCGGGAGCGCGGCACTCATGTCGCATCCCAAGTTCGCCAGGGCGTCGACGGCGGCCCGGGTTGGGTGAACCGTGACGCCGGAAGCCGTCTCCGTGCTCCACAGAGCCGCGATCTCGCCTCGACGCTTCTCGTCCATCCTCACCTCCCGCGGGCGTTCGAGCGCACCTAGAGCGCCGACGCCATCCACTCGACGACGTCCTCGACCTCGATCGGCGACTTGGCGCGGCGCTTCGCGTCGAGGAGCGCAATCTGACACGCCGGGCACGCCGACACGACGAGGTCCGCGCCCGTGGCCGCCGCCTCCGCCCACCGCGCCTGTTCGTTCTCGACCGACATCGCCTCGAAGCCGAGCCGGGAAAACGCTCCGCTGCCGCAGCAGAACGAGGCCTCGCGCGCCCGCCGCAGCTCGACCCGCTTCGCGCCCGGGACGGCGTCGATCGCCCTCCGCGGCGCGTCGAACACCCCAAGGCCCCGTCCGAGAGTGCACGGGTCGTGGTAGGCGACGATCCGCGACCGCTTCTGGAGCCGGAGCGCCCCCGCCCCGATCCGCTCGGCGAGGAATTCCGTGACGTGAAGCGTTCGGAACCCCAGCGGCCGCCCCAGGAGCCGCGGGTAGTCCTCGCGGAACGTCTTCAGGCACCCGGGACACGGGAAGACGACTGTCTTCGCGCCGCTCGCCAGAACGGCGGCGACGAGCGACTCCGCCGCGGCGCGGGCCTCCTCGACCCGTCCGGCGCTCATCTGCGGGTGACCGCAGCACGTCTCGTCTCGCAAGAGGCCGAAGTCGGCGCCCGCCGCCTCGAGGAGCGCGTAGCCGGAGCGCGCGATCCCGCGCCGCACGTACGACGGGGTGCAGCCGACGAAGTAGAGCACGGGAGCGGACTTCCCGACCCGCTCCGTCCCGGGAGCCCAGTCGAGCCGCGTCTTCCGCGCCTTCCCGTACGGGTTCCCCTCCGCTTGCGTCGCATCCACCGCCGCCCCAAGCGGCGGCGGAACGAGGTCGCGCTCCGCCAGGTCGCCCTTCATCGCCTGATACAGGTCGAGGAGTGGGAGGTACTTGAAGCACTGCTCCTCGCACGCGCCGCACTCGGTGCACGCGTAGATCCGGCCCGCGACGTCCGCGTCGTAGTCGAGGACGCCGTCGACGAGGGCGCGGGCGATCGCGAGCTTCCCGCGTGCTCCGTACGACTCCATCCCGTACGTGACGTACGACGGGCAGATCTTCGCCTGGCTCCCCTCGATGTGGTCAAAGCAGAAGCCGCAGCGAAGACAGCTGTAGATCTGGTTCTTGAACTCCTCGACTCTCATCGCGCCCCCTTTTTCTCGATCAGGAGCCCCGGGTTCAGGATCCCGTTCGGATCGAGCATCCGCTTGATCGACGCGAGCAGCTCGCCGGCCGCTCCGAGCTTGGGGATGATGTGGGGCGCGATCCCCGCCCCGAGCCCGCCGGGACTCATCCGCCCCTCGGTGAACATCCGCTCCGCCATCTCGGCCCGGAGCTGGAGGCCGTAGGCCCACGCGTCGTCGCGCCGCTCGTCGTACAGGGTGTCGATCCAGAGGTACGCGCCGTTGCGCGCGAAGTAGGCGTCCACGCCCTTGACGCGGATCCCGAACGTCTCGAAGTCGGCGTCGCGCTCGGCCTTCATGGTCCGGAAGAGCAGGACGGCCTTCTTCAGGCCGTCGGTCGACACGAACCCGGCGACCTCGGGACAGAAGAACGGTCGGTCGCTGTAGTACGAGCTCGGCCCGGTGTTCCGCAGCCACGAGTACATGTGCTCCTGCCAGTAGTGGCGCGTCCCTTCGGCCGGCCGCGGACGCCCGCGGTGCGACTCGCAGATCGCCTCCGCCTCGCGGACCCGCGCCTCCGCGGCGGGCGCTCGGTCGCGGACGACGACGTGCAGGAAGGCGTCTCCCTCTTCCCCCGCCGGCTTCGGTCCGCCGAACAGCCCGACGAGGAACGTCGCGGCCCCTCGAGCCTGGATCCCTCCCGCCGCGTCGATCGCGTCGCGGTGGTCGTCGAACGCGTAGAACCGGAACGCCTCCGTCTCCGGCACCCGGCGGACGCGGTAGACGACGCGGGTGATGATCCCGAGGATTCCGTACGACCCGATGAACAGCCCCGCGAGGTCGGCGGCGTTCGCGTTCCGCTCGATCGGCTCGGACGCGGGGTTCGACCACGACCCGGTGCGGACGACCTCGCCCCCGGGAAGAACGACCTCGAGCGCGAGGACGTGGTCGCCCGTCATCCCGTACTCGGTCGCGCCGTGCGGGATCGCATTCACCGCCACGGTCCCGCCGATCGTGCACGAGAAGAGGCCCCCGCCCCCCGGCACCGCCAGCTCGTACCCGCGGCGCTTGAGGTCGGCGTCGATGCCGTGCCAGATCGCCCCGCACTGCGCGACGACATAGCCGGCCTCGAGGTCGGTCGCCTCGACGCGGTTCATGCGCGTGGTCTCGAGGAGGATCACCCCGTCCTTCACGCCGCTTCCGAGGAACGTCGTCGCCCGCCCGCGCGTGAAGATGCGATGCCGATTCGCGTTCGCGAACTTGACGATCTCGACGACCTCCTCGGTCGACGAGGGGCGCACGACGACGGCCGGCACGCCGGCCTTGTCGGGCCCGCAGTCGCGCGAGTAACAGATCCGGTCGACCAATCGATCGGAAACGTGCTCCGGGCCGACGATCGCGGCGAGCGCGCTTGCCAGCTTCTCACCCATACCGTTCACCCACTTTCTTCGCTTCCGCGAGGACGGCGCGCTCGTCGAGCGTCGTCACCCCGCGGTTCCGCAGGACGATCCGTCCGTTGATCACGACGGTCTCGACGTCGCTCGCCCGCGCGCAGTAGACGAGGGTTGGCAGAATCTCGTCGGTCGTGCGGAAGAGGTGCGCCCCCGAGAGGTCGACGAGGACGACGTCGGCCAGCTTTCCCGGGTCGAGGACGCCGGCGTCGATCCGGCACGCCTGCGCTCCGGCCTCCGTCGCGAAACGGAAGACGTCGCGTGCGCCGAGCACGGTCGGGTCCTGCGCCGCGACCTTCTGCAGCATCGCCGCGGCGCGCATTTCCTCGAACGGATCGAGGAGGTCGTTCGACGCCGCTCCGTCGGTGCCGAGGGCGATCGGCGCCCCGGCGCGCCGGAGAGCCACGATCGGCGCGATTCCGCTGCCGAGCTTCATGTTGCTCTTCGGGTTGTAGATCACGCCCACCCGCCGCTTTCCCGCAAGCTCGATCTCCTCTTGCGTCAGGTGAACGCAGTGCGCGGCCGTGATCGGGCTCGTGAGGAAGCCGATCGACTCGAGGTACGCGAGCGGCGTCTTGCCGACGAGGCGCACCGACTGCTCGACCTCCCACGCCGTCTCGGAGATGTGCGTCTGGATGCCGAGGTCGTACCGGTCGGCGGTCTCCCGAATCCATCGCAGGAGCCCCTCGCTCGACGTGAACGGCGCCGAGGGGCCGAGGAAGACGGTGACGAGCGGGCTCTCCTTCGGCACGCCGTGCCAGGTTTCGATCAGTCTCTGCGCGTCGTCGCGCGTCGCCTCGGGCGACAGCATCAGGTCGTCGGGCACCCACTGGTCGACGAGCGTCATCGCCGCGACGCCGCGAATCCCGGCCTCGACCCAGGTTTGGATCACGCCGTCGAGGTTCATGTCCATGTCGACGAACGTCGTGATCCCGCTTCGGATCATCTCGATCGTCGCCACCGCCGACCAGAGCCGTCCGATCGTCGTCTCGCCCCGCGTCCACGCGTCGGAGAGAACGCCCCGCACAAACGGGAACGTGACCTCGTCGCACCACTCCACGAGCGGGAGGTCGTCGCGCCGCCCCTTCAGCATGACCTGGTAGAGGTGGCCGTGGGCGTTCACCATCCCCGGAATCGCCGCGCGGCCGCGGCCGTCGAGGACGACCGTGTCCGCCGGGAGCGTGGCGCGCTCGATTCGGCCGATTCGCGAGATCCGATCGCCGTCGATCAACAGGTCGACGTCCCGCTCGACCCGGTCGGCGTCACGGACGACGTACGAGGCCCGCTCGATCAGGATCACGTTCTCGGACTCCTTCCGCGCCCGGCCTTAGGGGCAAGCGCATCGCGCCCGCCCTTGGAGCTGGACTTCTGCGCCGCGCACGGCGCGCCAAGGTTCCTCCGAAGGCCCTGCGCGGAGAGGCCCTCGGCGAGGATCCGCTCGTCCACGGTCCCCGCGATCGCGACCCGCCCGGTGGATCGATCCACGAGCGTGATTCGCGCGATCTTGTTCAAGTCCGCGATTCCCGGGATCGCCTCGAAAACGCCGCCCGCCTCGGCAAGGAGCGCCGAGAAGAGGCGTCCGTGCGCCGCCGTCGAGCCGAACGTCAGCTCTGCGGCGACCCGGTCGAGGTCGCACGCCGGAGGAGCGTCGACGAGCACCGTGGCGCGCCCCGCGTAGTGGATCATGTCGTCCTCGGTCACGAGGACCTCGCCGGCGGGGGCGACGGGGGCGATCGGCGCCGAGCCGACAATCCCAAGGACGTGGCGCGCCGGCAGGCCGAGGCTCTCGCACCAGGTGAAGAGCACGCTCTCGTTCAGCCGCCCGGCAATCTGCGCAAGCCCCGCGGGCGACGCCGACGGGACGACGACCAGCGTGAGCTCCGACGGGGACAGCTCCGCGCGTTCGGCGATCGCGAGGACAACGTCGAGCCCGGGAAGGCCGGCCGCTTCGACGACGGCCACTCCCCATGGGTTCCTTCCCGTGCCGGCCCACGGCGGCCGGCTCTCCGTCGCGGTCAGCCGTTCGCGGAGCGGACCCGAGATCCGAATCGCGGGATCCACCTCGGAGAGGGGAAGCGAGACCTGAAGACCGTACGCCGAATCGGCGGGGCTCCACGAATCGCCGACGAACTCGGGCAGCACGATCCCGCACAGCTCCGTCACCCCGAGGCGCGCGTCCATCAGTCCCCCGTGCGCGAGGACGGCGACGCGCCGCCCGGCCTCCCAGGATCCGGGGGCCACGGCGCCGCAGTCGAGGACGGTCGCCCCGCCCGGACCCCGCACCTCCTCGATGCCGAGGGCCGGCGCGTCCGCTCTCAGCTCCGCGACGAGGTCCGCCGTCCGCCGCGCCACCCACGCCCGCA
>JBFYQP010000028.1:0-6902 GCA_041302745.1 Candidatus Bipolaricaulota bacterium
TGCGGCGCCGCGGTCCCCTCAGGCTACGCGCCACCCACTCGTTAGGACTACGCCAGGCGCAGTGGCCGCATCCGACGACGCCAAGTACCCTTCATGCATCTCTCGCAGGAGGATCCGATGACCGCTCCGTTCCCCGCAGCCCATTCGATCCTGTCGCCGCAAGCGTTGGCGGCCCAGGTTCTGCCGGCGTTTGGCATCGGCGCTGGCGCTGACGTCCGCTTCTTCCAGGGTGGATTCAACGACACGTACCGCGTCGCGAGAGCGAACGGCTCGGTCTACTTCCTGCGCGTCTACCGCCGCGGCTGGCGCACGCGCGAGGACGCGCTCTGCGAGCTCGACGTGCTCGCCCACCTGCACCGGAAGGGAATCCCTGTGGCGTACCCGATCGCGAAGCCCGATGGCTCTTTCTTGCACGACGTCGATGCCCTGGAGGGGGCGCGTTTCGCCGCGCTGTTCGCCCTCGCGCAGGGCAGAGAGCTGACGTACGCTGAGGATCCGGCTTCCGTTGCCCGCGCCTACGGCACGGCTGTGGCCGCAATGCACAACGCGCTCGACGACTTCGAGAGTCCGCACGAGCGCTTCCACGTCGATCTAGAGCATCTGATCGACCGGCCGCTCCGCTTCGTCGAGCCGATCCTTTCGCGACGCGCCGAGGACTGGGACTACCTCACGCGATTCGCCGGCGCCGTGAAGCACGCCATCGAGGCATTGCCGGAGAAGGATCTCGAACGCGGCGTCTGCCACGGCGACCTGCAGTGCTACCACGCGAACGTCGACGAGAACGGCGTACTCACGTTCTACGACTTCGACGGCGGCGGGTTCGGATACCGCGCCTACGACCTCGCCGTGTTCCGATGGTGCGCGCGGCTGCAGGG
Organism: Candidatus Bipolaricaulota bacterium; assembly: GCA_041302745.1. Taxonomy (GTDB): domain Bacteria; phylum Bipolaricaulota; class Bipolaricaulia; order UBA7950; family UBA9294; genus JAPLGD01. The sequence continues at coordinate 876 of JBFYQP010000028.1, forward strand.
GCAGGAGGAGGAGCGGTGGACGCCGTTCCTGTCCGCATACCGCGCCGTGCGCGCGGTGAGCCATCTCGACCTCGTCGCCGTGCCTCTCTTTGTCTGCGCGAGGCACATCTGGCACATGGGCGTCCACGCCGAGAACGCGTGCCACTGGGGATACGGTGGGCTCGACGACGAGTACTACACCCGGCGGATCGAGGCCCTGCGCGAACTGGAGTCCGACTATCGGGTTTCCCTCTAGTCTTTCCCGTACCCGCCGACGCGCGAGTCAGCGCTGGCGGTGTGCGTGTTGAGGTAGGCGGGCGCCTTCGTCCCGGGTACCCTGTGAGCGGATCGGCGGGCGTTGTGCGGCCTGTCGTGCGGAGCGGAGGTGGATCGTGTTCCGGCGGATCGAGAAGAAGCACGCGCGCATCGTGGGGAGCGCACTCGTTGTCGTCGCGGTCGTGGTCGCGCTGAAGGCGGGAGCGCACGCACTCGGCTGGGAGGTGCTATCGCTCAACGCGCTCTTGTCGGGCCTCGTCGCAGCCGACGTCTTCCTGATGGGGTTCCTGCTTGGCGGCGTCATCGCCGACTTCAAGGAGAGCGAGAAGCTGCCCGGGGAGGTCGCGACGTCGCTCGAGATCATGCACGACGAGGCGACGAACATGGCGCGCCGCGGGGGCGGCGACGTCTCGCTTGCCGACGGCGTCCGGGATCTGGCAGGTCTGTTGCGGGACTGGTTCTACAAGAAACGGCGCACGGCGGAGCTGATGACCGCGCTTGGCGACCTCAGCCCACGACTCCTTGCGCTCGAATCGCCGAGCCAGGCCTCGTCGATTGCGCGCGTCAAGCAGGAGCAGCACGCGCTGCGTCGTTCGATCGTCCGGATCCACACGATCCGTGAGACGTCCTTCATCTCGTCCGGCTACCTGATCGCCGAGCTGACGACCGTCCTCCTGTCGCTCGCCCTCGTCCTCTCGAACACGGGCCCGATCTTCGAGTCGCTGTTCCTGGTCGGCGTGATCGTGTTCCTTCTCGCCTTTCTTCTGTTCCTGATCGGCGACCTCGACAACCCGTTCGGCTACTACGAGAGGCGGTCGTCGGAGGAAGTCTCGCTGAAGCCGCTCGAGGACGCGATCCTCCGGATGGAAGAGGCGCGAGAGGCCGGCTTGGCCAGGCACTAGAGGGTCCTGAAGCGGGGATGGGGCCGGTTCGGAGGCTCCGAAGGAGCGACCGTGGAGAAGCCAAGAAGTGGGGCGCGCCTGAAGGCGGGGGTGTGCGCGGCGGCGATGGTCCTTCTGCCGTGGATGGGTTGGACGACCCGCGAGACGGCCGATCCGCTGCACGGGGTTTCCCGCCAGGATCTAGGACTTGTCGGGAAGGTCGCGATGCTTGTCGTCGAGACGGCGCAGCTGTTCGAGAGCACATCGGGACCTGTCGAGGGGCCGCGGGTCGTAGTCGAGACGATGGGATTCGGCGAGGACGGTCTTCTGCGGCAGTGGATCCAGTATGGGGGGCCTGGGGGCTTGGGCATCGAGCGCACCTACACGTATGAGAACGGGCTGCTGGTGAAGGAAGAGGTGGGAAACGGGCCTGGCGGAAGAGCCGTCGAGGAGACGACGTACGTTCACGAGAGCGGCGGTGCGCGCACGACGGCCGAGGTCCGCTCCGGCCGAAGGCAGCTGCAGAAGACGCTCGTCTACGAGCGCGACGGCGCCGGAAGGATCCAAAGCGTCATCGAGTACAACGCCGGGGGGGCGCTGACATCGAAGCTTGTCTACTCCTACAAAGCGGGCGAGGAGAGGGCCGACCGCTACGACGCCGGAGGGGAGCTTATCTCGTGGAGCATCAAGAAGCTCGACGGGAAGGGGCGTCCCGTCGAGGTGTCCTTGTACTCTCAAGGCGCCGAGGACTCGCCGTATACGACCACGTACGAGTACGACGCCCGAGGGAATGTGACGCTCGAGGAGACGTCCGGCCAGCTGACTCTTGGCTTCATCGTCTTCACCTCTCCGCCGGCGCCGACGAAGACGTCCTACGAGTACACGGTGGACGACGCTGGGAACTGGACGAAGCGCGTCACGTCAATCTGGGTCTCGGGCGGCAAGGACCCACACTGGCAGGAGACCCAAGCCACGTACCGCAGAATCGGCTACTACGGCGAGTAGCGGAATGCAGCGCCTGAGGGGCGGACAAGCACGCCGAAGGGGAGGCCGGCTGTCGCTGTGAGACTTCTCGAGCATGAGGGGAAGGCGCTGTTTGCCGAGTCTGGCATTGCCGTCCCGGGCGGGAAGCTGGCGGCGACGCCTGCGGAGGCCGTATCTGCGGCTCGGGACCTCGGATACCCCGTGATGCTGAAGGCCCAGGTGCTGGGCGATCGACGCGAGGCGGCGAGCGGGGTTGTTCAGGTCGCCGATGATGGGGCGGCGACAAGGGAGGCCGCGCGTCTTCTCTCGTCTTTCATCTTGGGCCGGCGCGCCGAGACGCTGCTCGTCGAGCGACGAGTCACGGCCCGTCACGAGCTCTACATCTCCTACTTTCTCGACTACGCCTCGGAGCAGCTGTGGCTCTTGCTGGGTCTCTCGGGGGGAGAAAGCGTGGATGCTCTGCCTACGGACGAGGTCCTGCGCGTGCCCGTCGCAGCCCGCCGCGGGCCGGATCTCAGTTCCTTGAGGCGGTTCCTCGCCTCGGAACGCCGGGACGAGCTGACGGACTCGGTCTCGGGGCTCGCCGAGTCTCTGTACACCTGCGTACGGAAGAACGACCTGCTCCTCGCTGAGATCAACCCGCTCCTGGTTGTGAGCGACGGGTCGTTGGTGGCGGCGGACGCTCACGTCGAGGTCGACGACAACGCGCTCTACCGGCAGGAGGGGATCGGAGGCGCAAGGGCGGCGCGGCGCGACAGGAGCGAGCGCGAGGCGCGCGCCGAGGCCTTAGGGCTGAACGGATTCATCGAGTTGGACGGCGACGTCGGCGTCCTTGCGAACGGCGCCGGGCTCGCCATGGAGAGCATGGATCTGCTCGAGGCGGCGGGGCTTCGCCCGGCGAACTTCCTCGAGACAGGGGGGCGGATCACGGCGGACCTGGTGCGCGGGGCCCTCGACCTGGTTCTCGACCGCCCGGCGCTGCGCGGCGTGCTTGTGAACCTCTATGGCGGGATCAACCCGATGGTCGAGGCCGCACGAGGGCTTGTCGCCGCGGTGACGGAGAGGCGGATCGGGATTCCTCTGGTCGTGAAACTCTTCGGGAACGAGCAGGAGGAGGCGTGGGCGCTCCTTGCGGACGCGGGCATTCCGACGGCGCGCGGGATCGAAACGGAGGCGGCGGTGGAGATGCTCGCCTCCCTTGTCGGGGAGGCGCCGTGAGCATTCTGCTGACGTCGAGCACGCGGGCCGTCGTTCAGGGAGGAACCGGCCGCATTGGCGCACGGCAGACGGAGTGGATGCTGAAGGCGGGCACGCGACTCGTCGGCGCGGTCACTCCCGGCAAGGGAGGGACGGAGATCCACGGCCTCCCCGTGTTCGACTCCGTGCGGGAGGCGGTCGAGAGGGTCCGAGCCAACGCGTCGGTGTCATTCGTCCCCGGCCCCTGCGCGCGGGCGGCGGCCATGGAGGCCGTCGAGGCGGGGCTGGGTCTCCTCGTTGTGATTGCGGAGCACGTTCCGATCTACGACGCGCTCGAGATCCGGGAAGCCTGCCGCGACTCGGGGACCGTGATGATCGGGCCGAACTCGCCCGGCATCATCTCTCCCGGATACGGGAAGCTCGGCATCATGCCGGCCGACGTCTTCTCGCCGGGGCGCTTCGGAGTGCTTTCGCGAAGCGGCACGCTGTCGTACGAGGTGGCGGCGATCCTGCAGGCTGCGGGGATCGGCATCACCACCATGGTGGGCGTTGGAGGAGACCCCATCATCGGGACGGACATGGCGGAGTTCGTGCCGTGGTTTGCGGCCGACCCCGACACGGAGGGGTTGGTCGTCGTCGGCGAGATCGGCGGAACCCAGGAAGAGCGGTTGGCGGAGGCCCTGGGCGGATCCGCGCTGCCAACCTTCGCCTACATGGCGGGTCGTACGGCTCCTCCGGGGAGGAGAGTGGGACACGCGGGGGCCCTCATGAGCCGCAAGCAGGGATCCGTGGCCCAGAAGACCGAGGCCCTGGAACGAGCCGGAGTCCGAGTGGCGCTGTCGCCGCGGCAGCTGCCTGCGCTGGTCCTCGAATGCCCTGCACTTCGCGGGAAGACGCCGAGGTGCGGAGGTCGCTGATGTGCGGGATCACGGGCGTGGGGTTTCGCGATGCCGAGCGCGTAGTAGGAGACGACGTGCTCCTGCGGATGGTGGACACCCTGCGGCATCGAGGGCCGGACGGCAGTGGGCAGTACATCGCACCTGGAGTCGGCCTCGGCGTCCGGCGGCTGTCGATCATCGACCCTGAGACCGGAAACCAGCCGATCGCGAATGAGACCGAGTCGACGTTCGTCATCTGCAATGGCGAGATCTACAACCACGTCGAACTGCGCGGCGAACTCGAAGCGGCAGGCCACGTCTTCCGAACCCACTCGGACGCCGAGGTCATCGTCCACCTGTACGAGGACCATGGCGCGGACTGCGTCCAGCGTTTGCGGGGAATGTTCGCGCTGGCCGTGTGGGACGGCGATCGACGGACGCTCTTCCTCGCTCGCGACCGGCTGGGGATCAAGCCGCTCTACTACGCAATCTCGGAGGAAGGGATCTGGTTTGGGTCCGAGCAGAAGGCCATTCTTGCGGCGGACGCCGTCGATCGAGCCATCGACTTCTCGACGCTGCGGCAGCTGCTGAACCTCGGATTCATCGTGGCTCCGGCGACCCTGTTCGTGAGTATCCGCCAGATCCTTCCGGGCACGTGCCTCCTCTATCGCGAGGGACGGGCATCGATCCACCGCTATTGGGATCTCGCTTTCCCGCCCCGGGGCGAAGAGCCGCGGCGCAGCGAAGCATCGTGGGCAGAGGCGTTGGGCGAGAAGCTGGACGAGGTCGTGCGGCTCCACCTCCGAAGCGATGTCCCGGTCGGTGCATGGTTGAGCGGCGGCCTCGACTCGAGCGTCGTCGTCGCGCTCATGTGTCGCTGCGTCCGTGAGCCGATTCGGACGTTCACGCTCGGATTCGAGGTGGGCGGGCTTGACGAGATTCGTACGCAACGCACGCTGCTCGATGAGCCCGGCTTCTCGCTTGACAACCGCATGGCGATCTGCGGGCAGGAGTCCTTTGCGCTGCACCGCGACGCCCTGTGGTACGCCGAGGATCCAACCCTGAGCGGGATTGAAGTCCCTCGACTCCTGCTCGGACGTGCGGCGGCCGAGCGGGTGAAGACGGTTCTCACCGGCGAGGGTTCGGACGAGATGTTCGGCGGGTACAGAAGGTTCGAACTCGAGAAGCTGTCGCGGCTCGTGACGTGGCTTCCAGGAGCCGTCCGTCGACCCCTTGCGAAGGCATTCCTGCGGAGCCGCGGTCGTTGGGCTCGTGACTTGTTCACGGCCCCGCGAGAGGTGGGAATCCAGCGCTACCGCGCGAGCGTGAACGAGACTCGACTGGACGTCATGGAATCTCTGCTCGCGCCGGAGGCGCGACGCTCGATCGGCCGACTCGCAGATCTCGAGGTTGAGTTGACGCCGCCGGCGGAGTTCCGCGGTTGGCACCCCTTCGCCCAACTCCAGTACTTGGAAGCGAAGCTTCGCCTCCCGTCGCTCGTCACGCACACCCTCGATCGCGGCGCGATGGGCGCCTCGGTGGAGGCGCGCGTGCCGTTCCTCGACCACGAGTTGGTGGAGTTCTCCACGCAGATTCCGCCGTCGCTCAAGATGAGCTGCCTGCGGGAGAAGTACATCCTGCGGAGAGCCGTCGAGCCGATTCTTCCACACGAGATCGCATGGCGGAAGAAGCGCGGTCTCGCCGCACCGAGGGCGGCATGGTTGCGGGGTCCTCTTCCCGAGTTTGCCGAGGACCTCCTCTCCGAGCGGCGTCTACGCCAGAAGGGCTTCTTCGACCCTCCCGCCGTCGCTCGCCTCCTCGGACGCCACCGG